>CAYMSL010000120.1:0-4323 GCA_964393095.1 uncultured Oscillospiraceae bacterium
CCCGTGGAGCACCGCCGGCGCGCGCGGCTGCCGCCTCTTCCTCGACCGCGTCTGGCGGCTGTACGACATGCTCGAAGGCGACGGCGAGTCCGCCGATATGCGCGGCAAGCTGCACGCGTGCGTCAAGAAGGTGTCCGAGGACTACGAGCGCATGAAGTTCAACACCGCCATCGCGGCCATGATGACGCTCGTCAACGACTTCTACCAGAAGGGTTCGATCACAAAGCACGAGCTGCATACGCTCCTGCTTTTGCTCTCCCCCGTCGCGCCGCATATATCCGAGGAGATGAACGAACGCCTCGGCTTTGCCCCGCTGCACCACGCGCCTTGGCCGACGTACGACGAAAAAGCGCTCGCCGCCCAAACCGTCGAGTACGGCGTGCAGGTCAACGGCAAGCTGCGCGGCCGCTTCACGCTCGACGCTTCCGTTGGCGCGGACGAGATCGGACGCGCCGCGCTGGAGCTCGACGACGTCAAGCCGTTTATCGAGGGCAAGCAGGTCAAAAAGGTGATCGTCGTCAGGAACGTGGTCAATATCGTGGCCGGGTGACGAAGGACGGGAATATAGAAAAGCGCGGGGCACAGCCCCGCGCTTTTTTTGCAGGGGCGCCGCCCCTGGACTTGGGATGCAGGGGCGCTGCTCCTGCACCTCCCCAAAGGGACAAGCCCCTTTGGAATGCCGCAGGAAACCGCGAAGATCAGTTTGGGTTTCCAAAGGGCCGACGGCCCTTTGGCGGGTGTTTGAGGGCAGAGCCCTCAACATACCCCATAAGCCCACAAAAAGCCAGATATAGAACCCATTTCACTCTAAATTCAACATTGAAAACAACTCATTTCCCCCACATTCCGGCGAATAGAGCAGATACAGCCGGCGCACGGCGGCGAGGTAATCGCGCTCGGCGCGGCGGACGGCGTCGAGGGAGCCGCCCTGTTCGATGACCTCGAGCAGCCGTGCGGCGGACGCGCGCGCGTACTCGAGCGGGTCGCGGTCGAAGGCGGCGGTGGTATCGGCGGGCAGCGTGAGCATGGACTCGATCTCGGGCAGCGCGGTCGCGCGGGCGGCGGCCTCGGCGGCGGCCTTATCGCGCTTGACGGTGGCGAGGTCGTATTTTTTATCGCGCTTGATTGTGACGCCGAACTCGTTTTTGACGAGCGCGATGAGCTTTTTGTTCTCGAGCACGTAATAGGAGGCGCGGTAGACGTTGGCGACGTACTGGCCCTGGAGCGTGGTGCGGCGTATCTCGTCGGCGGGGAGCTTGAGCGCGAAGCTGGCGAGCGCGGCGATCTGCGGCACGGACAGGTTCGTGTGGATATAGTCCTTGGCGGCGGAATAGATGGCGGGGATGGTCGTGAGCTTGTTCTGCTGCTGCATCTGCGTAAAGATCGCGAGCAGCATGCGCTGCTGGCGGTCGTTGCGGCCGACGTCGGTGCTGATGCCCTTGCGCGCGCGGCAGTAATCGAGCACCTGCTGCCCGTCGAGGTGCTGATAGCCTTCCTCCAGCACGCGGCCGTTGAGCTTGATCTTGACGTCGACGTCGTAGTCCACGCCGCCGATGGCGTCGACGACGGCCTTGAGCCCCTCCATATCGACGCCCGCGTAATAGTCGACGGGGATCCCGCCGAACAGCATCTCGACGGTCTTGACCGCATAGAGAAAGCCGTCATTCTCGGCGCCGCCGCCCTTGGCGAACGCGGCGTTGATCTTCCAGCGCCCCTTCGTCTTGTAGATCGGCGTATAGGTGTCGCGCGGGATGGAGATTAAATGCGCGGTGTTTTGCTCAAAATCGACCGCGAGCAGCATCAAAACGTCGGAGCGGAAGCCGTTCTCGTCGCCGCGGTACACGGGGCTGTTGACGTCGTTGCGCTCCGGGCTCTGGTCGAAGCCGATGAACAGCACGTTCACGCGGCCGGACATAAAGCTCTTGTCGGCAAGGCCCGAAAGCCGTTCCTCCGGCGACAGCGTCGGCAGCGGCGTGCTCGTGGACCGCGGCGGCGCGGCCGTGGGCGACGGCGTGGCGAACGCGGCCCCCGGGCTGCGATAGACGCGCAGCAAAAAGACCAGCAGCCCGGTCAGCGCGAAAAACAGCAGCAAAAGAAAAAAAAGCCAACGCCGGTTCAAAAAAACACCTCCGACAAACGTCGAAGGTATTTTGCGTCGGATCAAGCCGAAATATTGCCGCGGCGAACCGGGCAAAATGGACGGCGCGCCGCGGTCGGCGCATGTGAACGGGCATATCTGTGCTGCGCGGCGCGTTTTGATTGGCTCGATTTCAAAATATTGGTTTCGCTTTTTCCTTTTCTTTCGCGAAAGAAAAGGAAACGAAAAGAAAGCTAGGCAATACCCTTTTCCCGACTTTCTTTTGTTACTTTTCTTTCCAGAAAGAAAAGTAACGTATCTCCCAAGGGAACGGTTTCGCTTTTCCCTTTTCTTTCGCGAAAGAAAAGGGAACGAAAAGAAAGCTAGGCAATATCCTTTTCCCGGCTTTCTTTTGCTGCTTTTTTTTCCAGAAAGAAAAGTAACGTATCTCCCAAGGGAAGCAAATTTCAGCTCGTTTTAAATCTGTTCATGCTTCTCCGGCCCGCCGCTTCTTTCAAACCGCAGCTCTTTTTTGAGCAGCCGTCCGATCGACTTATAGACGAGCAGCGTCAGGACGGAGTTGAGGCCCGCCTTGACCGCATTAAACGGGAGGATCGCGGGCAGCAGCAGCGATTTGACGGTCTCGATCGGCACGCCCATAAAATGCCCCGTAAACACGAGGTTGAGCGGCACCATCAGCGCGATCATCGTAACGGAGCCGCAAAGGAGCGCGAGCAGCGCGCCGCGCAGCGTATGGAACCGGCGGTAGATGAGGCCCGCGACGAGCACGAACGAGCCGGTCGCAAAGAAGTGCATCAGGATACCGATGATCCCGCTTGCGGCGCTGACGGTCACGCCCTGCAGGACGCAGACCGCGAGCGTCAATAACAGCCCCCACAGCGGGCCGTACAGGAACGTGCCGATCAAAATGGGCACGTCGGCCGCGTCGTACTCAAGGTACGGCAGAAACATCGGGAAGCGGATTGCGTACATGAGCAGCAGCGAGAGCGCGGTGAGCAGGCCCAGTTTGACAAGACGGTCGACGCCGGTACGTTTCATAACGGTTTCCCTCCTAAAATAAAAAGCCCCGCCTGCTTGACGGGGCTTTTTTTCATACGAAAAAAATCCTGCGCTTTTCTCATCCGGACTGTACCGTCGGCGCCGGGTTCCCACCGGCTCTGTCACCTCTGACTCGCGGGCTCGTCGGAAAAAATTTTCCGCATCACCGCCGGTGGGGAATCGCACCCCGCCCCAAAGCAACATCAGTATAACACGCGGCCGGCGCGATAGCAAGGCAAACCTGTCGAATCGCAATTTATCAAAAATCAAATTGCGCCGCGCCCCTTGACAACGCAAAAAAAAGCGGTATAATCACAATAACAAGAATTATTACTGATAGTAGGACATACGTGCGGTACTCGAGACAGCGGGAACAGATTTACGAATATGTGCGCGGCAGCCGGCAGCACCCGACGGCGCAGATGGTATACGACGCGCTCAAGGAAGCGATGCCGAAGCTTTCGCTCGGCACGGTGTACCGCGATTTAAACCAGCTGTCCGACGCGGGCCGGCTCAAGAAGATCCTGTTTCCGGATGGCAGCAGCCGCTTCGACGGGACGATGCAGTCGCATTCGCACATCGTGTGCCTTGGCTGCGGGCGCGTGTCGGACGTGACGGTCGAGGGGCTTTCGGAGCTGGAGCGCGCCATCGAGCGGGATACGGCGTTCCGGCTTAATTCCTATGAGCTGGTGATGCACGGGGTTTGCGCGGACTGTCGGAACAAAAACGAATTCAATTAAATAAAGGAGAAGGAATCATGAACTTAAAGGGCAGCAAAACGGAACAGAACCTGATGACGGCGTTTTCGGGCGAATCGCAGGCGCGCAACAAGTACACGTACTACGCCGCGGCCGCGAAGAAGGCGGGCTTCGAGCAGATCTCCGCGATCTTCCTCGAGACGGCGGACAACGAGAAGGAGCACGCCAAGCTCTGGTTTAAGGCGCTGCACGGCGGCGATATCCCGACGGATACGAAGCAGAACCTGCTCGACGCCGCGGACGGCGAGAACTACGAGTGGACCGACATGTACGCAGGCTTCGCCAAGGAAGCCAAGGAAGAGGGCTTCGAGAAGCTGGCGATGCAGTTCGCGGCGGTCGGCATGATCGAGAAGGAGCACGAGGAGCGCTATCGCAAGCTCGCCAAGAACCTCGATGACGGCGTGGTCTTTGTCAAGGACGGCAAGGTGT
>CAYMSL010000120.1:4333-4803 GCA_964393095.1 uncultured Oscillospiraceae bacterium
AGGTCTACTGGCAGTGCCGCAACTGCGGCTACATCTGCGAGCTGGACAAGGCCCCCGAGGTCTGCCCCGTCTGCGCGCACCCCAGGGCGTTCTTCGAGCTGCTTAAGCACAACTATTAATCGACAGGAATGCCCCGCCCGGACCGCCGGGCGCAGCAAAGGCCGGAACCAACGCGTTCCGGCCTTTATTATTTGGGAACCACTTGGTGGGGAATGCCGGATATGTTGAGAAGATATATGAAAACCCACCGATAAAACATTTTTGCAACAGGATATCGGCGTTTTTTGCGATTATGAATAAAGATTGAATATATTCCCCCATACATACCCATTTTTGGCGAGATATGCTAAAATGCATTACGCTTGGAAGGGTGGGGATGGATTGCAAAAAAAGCCGGTGTTTCTTGCCGTTTTGGCAGTCGTACTGGCGGCGCTCGGCGGTGTTTTGCCGCCGCGCGCGCGCGCCGAGCA
>CAYMSL010000121.1:0-3066 GCA_964393095.1 uncultured Oscillospiraceae bacterium
TGACCTGGGCTTACAGCCCGAGCTACGGTAAGCCGCTCTCCGTCCCCCAGGGCGTGATCGGCCTGTTCAGCCGCTTTGGCATGGAGGTATCGCTGGCGTATCCGGAGGGCTACGAGGTTATGGACGACGTCGTCGAGGTCGCGCGCAGACAGTCTGCCGAAAGCGGCGGCAAGTTCTCCATTACGCACGACATGAAGCAGGCCTTCGCGGGCGCGGACATCGTGTATCCCAAGAGCTGGGCGCCGTTCCAGGCCATGGAGGAGCGCACCACGCTCTACGGAAACGGCGACTTCGAAGGCATCAAGGCGCTTGAAAAGCGGCTGCTTGCCCAGAATGCCGAGCATAAGGACTGGGAGTGCACCGAGGAGCTGATGGCCTCGACAAGGAACGGCAAAGCCCTCTATCTGCACTGCCTGCCCGCCGACATCACGGGCGTGAGCTGCGACGCGGGCGAAGTTGCCGCGAGCGTGTTCGAGCGTTACCGCGACCCGCTCTACAAGCAGGCCTCGTTTAAACCCTACATCATCGCGGCGATGATCTTCCTTGCCAAGGTCAAGGACCCCGCCGCCATGCTGCGCCAGCTCGAAGCGCGCGGCGCCGCCCGGCATCTCGGGCTGTAACGGCGGCATATCGCCGCGAATTCCGCTCCGGTTCAACCCCGCGGGCAACCCTCCGACGGAACATATTGGATCGGTCGATATCAACGAAGCGCACGTTTGTTTGGACGCGCGCTTCTTCGTTCGTCTTGCGGCGGGTTCGCCCCCGCTTTACCCGCGCGGAACGCTGTGGGCGCAATCCTGTTACACATCGGCGCAGACGCGTTGCAAAGGCGCGGCTTCGATTTTTGCTGAGACGAACAGGAGCACATATATCGTGGCATTGCACCAGCGCAGAGCGCCGCAGGCGATTTCTTCCACGGCTAACGAGGTCGCACCCAAGGAGCCATTGCGCTACCGCAGGCGTGCTGCGAGCGCATCTTGCCGCAGAGTCCGTGCTTCGCTGGCAGCGCCGCGGCACGACTATCCACGTTATCCACCGTGTTTGTCCACCGTATTGTGGATAACCTCTCCCAATCCTCCGCCGCACCGCCCGTGGTAATTCCAAAACCGGCCGTTTTTGCCGGACGTTCCGTTTTCACGGGTTTTCCACCGTTACATGATCGTGATTTTTCCTGTAACGGCGCGGGTTTTGCCGAAATTCACCGACTTTTCCACACTTTATCCACCATGTTACTTTGCATGGTAATCGCCCGGAAATACCCGTGTACGATCGGGATAATCCACCGTTTCCACAGCGTTGCGCCCGCTTTCGCGCCCCGACGGTCACGCGGCGTCCAAACAGCCCCGCGCCCGTCCGCCGCAAGCCGTTGTATGGCCGGCTTCGGGATTACACGCGTCCAGGCCGCATGCCCCCGCGGCCAACCGCCGTATGGCGGATTGCCATTCCCCCGTCCATTCGTGTAGAATACGGATATCGGTGCGAAAGGCTGGCGAACCATATGATTCACATTTACTGCGGGAACGGCAAGGGAAAAACCACGGCGGCGGTCGGCCTCGCGGCGCGGCATGTCGGCAGCGGCGGCAGGGCGGTGTTCGCGCAATTTCTTAAAAGTACGGAAAGCGGGGAACTCGCGGCGCTCAAAACGCTCGGCGTACCCGTCTACCGCAACGCGTTTCAGCACGGGTTCTCCCGCTCCATGAGCGCGGAGACAAAGCGCGCCGTCACGCGCTCGCACAACGACATCCTCGCCGCTGTGACGGCACTTGCGCGCGCAGGCCAATGCACGCTGCTCGTGCTCGACGAACTGTGCGCGGCCGTTTCGCTCAGCCTCATCGATACGGACGCGGTGCGCGCGCTGCTCGACGGGCACGGCGAGACGGAGCTTGTCATCACGGGCCGCGACCCGGCGGACTGGCTGATTGCGCGCGCGGATTATATCACCGAAATGAAGCTGCTACGCCATCCCTACGAACGCGGCGTGCAGGCACGCCGTGGGATTGAGTTTTGACTGCGGGAAGCGCCATCCGGCCGCCGCAGACGCGATATTAAAACGAAACTCTCTTCCCCCTGCCCGTTTGATTTTCCAACAAGACAAAGTTCTTTTGCCTACTCTTCATCAAAAAACATGTAGTTCTTTTGCTTACTTTTTTTAAGAAAAGTAAGACCCCTAGCTTAAAAAAATACGAAGCCGGCCTTCCCCGACCGACCCCGCCTTCCAACAAAAGTAAAGTTCTTTTGCTTCCTTTTCTTTCAAGAAAAGGAAGGCGAGGCCCTCCCTTCCGGGTCAGCCCCACCTTCCAACAAAAGTAAAGTTCTTTTGATTCCTTTTCTTTCAAGAAAAGGAAAGCGAGGCCCTCCCTTCCGGGTCAGCCCCGCCTTCCAACAAACATAAAGTTCTTTTGCTCCTTTTCTTTCAAGAAAAGGAGAGTTCTTTTGCCTATTTTTCTTCCAAGAAAAGTAGGTGGAGGCGCTCAAGATCCTCGCGGGTGTAGTATTCAATCGTGATTCTGCCGCGTTTCTCGGACCCCTGTAACACCACCTTTGTGCCAAGCGCCTCGCGAAACGACTCCTCAAGCCGCTGTAAATCGCCGGAGAGCGCAGGCTTTAGCCGCCTGGTCGGCGCGACTTTGCGCTCGCCCAAGCGCTTGATGCGCTCCTCGAGCGCGCGCACGGAATACCCCTGCCGCACGGTTTCTTCCGCAAGCGCTTCCACCTGCGCGCGATCGGAAACGCCGGCAAGCGCCCGGCCATGCCCGGCGGAAAGCGTACCGGCGCGCAGAAGCTCAACCACGCGTTCCGGCAACTGCAAAAGCCGCAGCGCGTTTGCGATGACGGGCCGGCTCTTGCCAAGGCGCGAGGCGACCTCCTCCTGCGTCATATCGTGCTGCTTCATGAGAAAGCGGATGGCGGCCGCCTCTTCGACGGGATTGAGATCCTCGCGCTGGATGTTCTCGATCAGCGACACCTCGTGAATCTGTTCCTCATCGTAATCTGCAAGCACCACGGACCCCTCGATAAGCCCCGCAATCCGCACCGCGCGGAAGCGCCGTTCGCCCGCAATAACCA
>CAYMSL010000121.1:3076-4786 GCA_964393095.1 uncultured Oscillospiraceae bacterium
TCATCATTGTCAGCCCGCCGCCGCCTACACCCACGCCCACCCCCACTTCCCGGCCGCCCACCGCCACCCCCACTCCCCAGCCCCGGGCGCACGTGGCCGATGTAGCCGCTGATCAGATCACCAAGCAGGTGTTTGTGGCCTCGCCGCGCGGAAACGCCGTTCGCCCGCGATGATCAGATAGCGGTCTTTCTTCTTTTTGACGATCAGCGGCTGCACGATGCCGTGCACCTTGATCGACGCGGCAAGTTCGGAGAGCGCCTCTTCGTTGAAGAGCTTGCGCGGCTGCTGCGCGTTCGTATCGATCTCGCGCACGTTGACGGTCAATATGCGCTCCTTTGCCTCCGGCTCTTCGGGCGAGATCGAATATGGATCGAGCAGCGCGTCGAGCCCGCGGCCAAGCCCCTTCTTCTGCGCGGCCATCACGCGCCCTCCTTCTGGATCATCTCTTTTGCGAGCGCTTCGTAGGCCAGCGAACCGGCGCTGTTCGGCGCGTAGCGGCTGATCGGCAGCCCAAACGAAGGCGCTTCTCCGAGGCGCACGCTGCGCGGAATGATCGTATCATAAACCTTATTTTTAAAGAACTTCTTGACCTCCTCGACCACCTGCATGGAAAGGTTCGTGCGCGAATCGAACATCGTCAGCACCACGCCCTCGACGTCAAGCGCGGGGTTGAGGTTTTTTCGCACGAGCTTGACGGTGTTCATCAACAGGCTCAGCCCCTCGAGCGCGAAAAACTCGCACTGGATCGGCACGAGCAGCGTATTCGCGGCGGTCAGGGCGTTGAGCGTAAGCAGCCCGAGCGACGGCGGACAGTCGATAAAGACATAATCGTACGGCTCGTTCACGGCGGCGAGCGCGCGTTTGAGCACCTGCTCGCGCGCGAGTATATTGACCAGCTCGACCTCCGCGCCCGCGAGCGCGATGTCGGAGGGCAGTATTTTGAGTGATTCGATCATCGTATCGCGCGTGGCGCTGTCGATGGAAACCTCGTTGATGAGCACGTCATAGATGGACTGCTCGACGTTTTCCTTGTCAATGCCAAGGCCGCTCGTGCTGTTGCCCTGCGGATCTGCGTCGACCAGCAGCACGCGTTTGCCGCGCTCGGCCAAACACGCGCTCAGGTTGACGGCGGTGGTCGTCTTACCGACGCCGCCCTTCTGATTGGCGACTGCCACGATCTTCATTTTTCTCGAATACCTCCATCGATCGGTATCGTCATTATACTGTATCCGGCGGGTGGATTCAATGTTTCACGTGAAACAATTCGGCGCGGATATGTGCCCTTAACGATCTGTTTATTCTTCAGCGGGCGGGTTTTGTTTCACGTGAAACATTTTTTATGACGCCATACACGCGCCGTGTTGTTTTATTTTCCGGTTTCACTATAAAAATAACCGAAACCGGATCGCTCCTTGCTCTTCTAAATAAAAAGTTTCGTCTCGCGCTCCGATAATAAAAAAAGCGCCGAAACGCTTTTTTTGTCCGTTTTCGAACCTGTTTTTCAGAAGTTGGAGTAAATCCGCACCGGTACGATCAGGTAATAGAACCCCTCTCCCTGCGAGGGCCGTATCACGCAGGGGCTGATGCTCGTTGTAAAATCGAGGTAGATCTTCTCATCCGGTATGCATTTTAGAATGTTCATGCAAAAGCGCGGGTTGAAGGCGATGTCGATATCGTCCCCGTTGATCTGCACGTCCATCTCCTCGTTGA
>CAYMSL010000122.1:0-4752 GCA_964393095.1 uncultured Oscillospiraceae bacterium
GGGGCCGCGTGCTCTGCGTGTTCGGCTGCGGCGGCGACCGCGACCGCGCAAAGCGCCCGATCATGGGCGAGGTCGTCGGGCGGTTCTCGGAGTTTGCGATCATCACGAGCGACAACCCGCGCACCGAGGAGCCGCTTGCCATCATCGAGTCGATCGAGGAGGGCGTCAAGCGCAGCGGCACGAAGTATACCGTGATCGAAAACCGCAAGGAGGCCATCCGCTACGCGCTCGCGTCCGCGCGGGAGAACGACGTTGTCCTCATCGCGGGCAAGGGACACGAAAACTATCAGGAGATCAACGGCACGAAATACCACTTCGACGATAAGGAGATCGTCGAGGAACTGCTTGCGGAGCTGTAAGGCCGTGCCCGTCGCCCTTTCCGCCCGCTTGATCGATCCGCTTTTTAAAGCCGAAGAATCGCTTTGCCGCCGCGGAATTTTGTGTTTGGAACAAACTGACACAAAAGCCATTGCCGCGCATGCGTGGATTGCGTTATAATACCGCTATGTTCAGAATGCTGTTAACCGCGCTGACCGCGTTTGCGGTCGTATTGGTGCTCGGGCCGATTTTCCTCCCGCTTTTGCACAGGCTCAAGTTCGGCCAGATCGAACGCGAGCTCGGGCCGCAGTCACATAAGAAAAAACAGGGAACACCGACGATGGGTGGTATCATGACGATACTGAGCGTCACGGCCGCTTCCCTTTTCTTTGGACTCGAGGGCATGGAGTTTCTTTTGCCGACGCTGCTTGTTACCGTAGCCTTCGGGGTCGTGGGCTTCCTTGACGATTTTATCAAGATCCGCATGAAGCGAAACCTTGGGCTGCGCGCGTACCAGAAGATCATCGCGCAGTTTGCCATCGCGATCCTCGCCGCGGTCTGGGCCTACCGTTCGCCGCTTGTGGGGCCGACGCTTTACCTGCCGATTTCGGGCGGGGAATGGAACATCGGCGTCTACTACATTCCGCTTGTGGTGTTTGTCATCATCGCCGAGGTCAACGCCGTCAACCTCACCGACGGGCTTGACGGTCTCGCAACAAACGTAACGATGATCTACGCGCTCTTTATGGCGGCGATGTTTATGGTGCTGACCGCGCGCGCGAACCAGAGCGGCGAGATGCTCTTTGGCGCAAACCTCAACGGCATGGCGATCTTCTGCGCCGCGGTGGTGGGCGCCTCGCTTGGCTTTTTGCGCTACAATACCCATCCCGCGCTTGTGTTTATGGGCGATACCGGCGCGCTTGCGCTCGGCGGCGCGGTATCGATGATGGCGATTCTGAGCCGCTCGCTCATCGTGCTGCCAATCATGGGCTTTTGCTTTGTGGCAAGCGCCCTGTCGGTGGTTTTGCAGGTGGCAAGCAACAAGCTCAACCACGGCAAGCGCATGTTCAAGATGGCGCCGATCCACCACCATTTCGAGCTGCTCGGCGTACCGGAGCCGCGCATCGTCGTGATGTACACGCTTCTAACGACGCTGCTCTGCGCCGTGTGCCTGCTTCCCTATCTTTGGTAAAGACAACCTCGCCCGGGCCAGCGCGTCCGGGCGGTTTTTTGGAGGCGAACGAAACATGGAACAACCCCGTACGGCGCTCGTCGTCGGCATGGCGCGCAGCGGCGTCGGCGCGGCCAAACTGCTTGCGCGGGACGGCTATCGCGTGCTCGTCAACGACCAAAAGCCGGACATTCCCGCCCTTGGCGAGTCGCTTGCGGGCGTAGACGTCGAATACCGGCTCGGCGAGGACCCCGCTACGCTGCTCGACGGGGTGCGGCTCATGGTCATCAGCCCGATCATCCCCATGAGCGTGCCGTTCGTGCGCGAGGCGCAGCGCCGCGGCATCGAGGTCATCGGTGAGATCGAGCTTGGCTATCGCTACGCCGGGGCGGAGTTTGTCTGCATCACCGGCACGAACGGCAAGACCACCTGCACCGCGCTTACGGGCGAGATGTTCAAAGCCGGCGGGCGGCATACGTTTGTGCTTGGCAACATCGGCGTGCCGATCACCGAACACGCGCTCGAAACGCGCGAGGGCGATATCGTCGTAGCCGAGACCGCGGCCTTGCAGCTTGAGGGCAACGTGCGTTTCCACGCGCGCGCGGCCGGCGTGTGCAACATCACCGAGGATCACCTCGACCACTTCGGCACGATGGAGAACTACATCGCCGCAAAGTGCAAGATATTCGAGCACCAGACCGGGCGTGACATCGCCGTGCTCAATTGGGATGATCCGATCGTGCGCGGCATGGCGCGGCTGACCCCGGCGCGCGTCTGTTTCTTCTCCCGTAAAGAGGAGGTTGAACGCGGCATGTTCGTGCGCGGCGGCGTGCTGACCTTCCGCGACAACGGCGTGGACACGCCGCTGCTCGACGCCGACGAGATCCGCATCCCCGGCGGGCACAACCTCGAAAATGCGATGCTTTCGTCGCTGCTTGCGCTTGGCATGGGCATCCCGCTCGACGCCGTGCGCCTTACGCTGCGCACGTTCCCCGGCGTGGAGCACCGCATCGAGTTCGTGCGCGAGCTCGACGGCGTGCGCTACATCAACGACTCGAAGGGCACGAACCCCGACTCGACGATCAAGGCCATCGAGGCCATGACGCGGCCGACCGTGCTGCTGCTCGGCGGCTACGACAAACACAGCGACTTCCACGAACTCTTCGGACACTTTGGCGATCGCGTCAAGGCGGCCGTCGTGCTTGGCGAGACGAAGGAAAAGATCCTCGCCGCCGCGCGCGACACAGGCGCAATCGGCCTTTGCCATACGGCCGGCACGTTCGCCGAGGCCGTCGACCTTGCGCGCTCGCTCGCAAGCCCCGGCGACGCCGTGCTGCTTTCGCCCGCCTGCGCGAGTTGGGACATGTTCGAGGATTTCGAGCAGCGCGGCCGCGTGTTCAAGGAGCAGGTGCACTCCTTTTCTTCTTACTTTTCTTGAAAGAACCTCCTTTTCTTGAAAGAAAAGGAGGCAAAAGAACTTCACTTTTGTTGGAAAGCGGAGCTGGCCAAACAGGGCAAGCTGCACTTTTTGCTAACGATGGGTTTCCAAAGGGCTTTGCCCTTTGGCGGGGTGCGGGGCGGAGCCCCGGAGAAGTGGGGTGCAGGGGCTTTGCCTCTGCCGGGGTGCGGGGCGGAGCCCCGGAGAACAAATGCCGCTTCCACCCGGTGGAGACGCGGTTCTACTCGT
The DNA here is from genome assembly GCA_964393095.1 of uncultured Oscillospiraceae bacterium. Lineage (GTDB taxonomy): Bacteria > Bacillota > Clostridia > Christensenellales > CAG-138 > UBA7703. The sequence continues at coordinate 3,177 of CAYMSL010000122.1, forward strand.
TCTCGATATCGATCTGGCACGGCTTCATGGCCGCGAGCGCGGTGCGGTGCGCCTCTGGGGTTACGCCCGCGCAGCAGGCCGCGTCGACGGCGATGCGCGTCTCCGGGTAGAAGGCCTTGAGCAAGAGCGCGTTGCTGATGACGCAGATATCGGAGCAGAGGCCCACGAGCGTGATCTCCTCGGGCTCCTCGCCGTCAGAGAGTTCGTGGATGCGCATGGGCAGTCCCACGCCGCCGAAGGTATCCTTGGCGATCATATGCGTCTCGTCCGCCGCGCCCCGGCTTTGCAGCGCCCGCCAAACGTCCGGGTGCGGGCTCCAGCCGTCCGTGCCGCCGATGCAGTGCGCTACGGGCAGGCGGCGGCCCTCCTGCGTTTCGAGGTAGTTTTCCGGGTGCGTGTCAAGCGTGTAGAGAATATCGCCGTCGAAGGTGAGGATACGTCGGACGACGGGTTCGACGACCGAGCGCGCCTCGGGCGTGCCGAGCGTGCCGGTGATGAAATCGTTTTGCATATCGACAACGACGAGCAGTTTCTTTTCCATATAAACGCCTCCTTGCTTGGATCAGTTTTGACCGCGTTATTGCGGCATATGCTCCGATACGACGTAAAGCAAAACGCCCGCGGCGACGGACGCGTTGAGCGACTCCGCGCGTCCGCGCATGGGCAGGCGGTAACGCTCGCAGGCGGCGGCGACGCAGGGGGATACGCCGCTTCCCTCGCTGCCGATGACGAGCGCCACACTTTGGGGCAGCTGCGGCAGCGTTTCGGTTCCCGCAAGGTCGCCGCAGAGCGCGAGGAAGCCCTGCCGCTTGAGTACGTCGAGTTCCGCCGCGAGCTCGGCCTGCCAGATTGGCAGGTGATAGGTCGAGCCCATGGCCGCGCGCAGCGTCTTTGGCGCAAATGGGTCGGCGCAGGCGGGGGAGAGCAAAGCGCCGTGCGCGCCGAACGCGTCGGCGGAGCGCAGTATGGCTCCCACGTTGCCGGGGTCCTGCACGCCGTCGAGCACGAGGAGCAGCCCTTCGGGGTATGTTCGCGGGGGCGTCAGATCGGGCGTTTCGACGATGGCGACCACGCCCTGCGGCGTTTGGCTTTCGCAGAGCGACTCGAGCACGCTGCGCGTTACCCGGAACGCGGGCATGTCTACGGGCGCGTCGAAGGTAAAACCGTCCTCGAGGAAGAGCGTTTGGACGCGCGCGCCGGAGCGCACGGCCTCGCGCACGAGTTTGTCGCCCTCGATCAGGTGCAGGCCGGATTCCTTTCTCTCCTTGCGCAAAAGCAGCTTTCGCGCCTCGCGCACGCGCTCGTTGGCGCGGCTTTCGATGATCATGGTTGCCGCGCCTCCCACTCCTCGCGCGTGAGCGAATAGATCGTCTCGTCGAACACCGCGCCGTCGTAACGGCGGAACGCGCGGCGTATCGTGCCCTCGCAAGTAAAGCCGCACTTTTCGATCACGCGGCGCGAGCGGTCGTTGAACGTGTAGTGCGACACGCTTAAAAGCGCCATGCCCGCGTCGAGAAAGCCGTATTCAATCACACGGCGCACGGCCTCGCTCATGTAGCCGCAGCCCCAGCAGTCC
>CAYMSL010000123.1:0-4135 GCA_964393095.1 uncultured Oscillospiraceae bacterium
CGCACTCGGTCGTGCCGTAGCCCTCGCGCACCTGCACGCTCGCCCCGTGTTCTTTGAGGAAGCGGTCGAACTTCTTTTTCAGTTCGATCGAGAGCGAGTCGCCGCCCGAGAACACGCCCATAAGGCAGCTTAGATCCACGCCGTCCATATAAGGATTGCGCGTGATGCCCTCGTAGAGCGTCGGTACGCCCGCGATATAGTTTGGCTGCTCGCGTTTGAGGAGCTTGGCGTAGCTTTCAACCGACACGCGCGGCACAAGGATGGCCGTCGCCCCGTGCAGCAGCATCGTATGGATGCACACGCCAAGGCCGAAGCCGTGGAACATCGGCATGGCGGCGAGCATCTTCTTGCCGGGCACGAGACAGTGCCCCATCGCGCCGGTCTGCAGGCCGAGGGCGTTGAAGTTGAGGTTGCTTAATAGGATGCCCTTGGTCACGCCCGTCGTGCCGCCGGAGAAGAGGATCACCGCGGGATCGACGGCCTTGCGCGAAACAAAGCAGGATTCGTCGGCCTTCTTCGCGCCGCCGAGGAAATCCTTCCACCAGAGCACGGGCGCGCCGCTTGGCACCTTCGGTATCTTGCGGCCCTCGGTGAGGCGGTAGCCAAGCTTCATCACGGGAGAAAGCGCGTCGGCCACGCTCGTAAGAATCAGCGTTTCAATGTCAACCTCGCGGCGCACCTCCTCGAACTTGCCGTAGAATTGCTCGAGGGTGACCACCGCGCGCGAGCCGGAGTCTTTAATATAGAAGCCGATCTCGCCCACGCTCGAAAGCGGATGGATCAGCGCCGCGATCGCGCCGATGCGGTTGAGCGCGTAGAAGCAGAGCAGGATCTGCGGGCAGTTGGGCATACAGAGCAGCACCTTGTCGCCCTCGCGTATGCCGATGGCCGAAAACGCGCGCGCGATGCGATGCGTCTTAGCGACCATGTCGGGAAAGCTTGTGCGCCCGCCCATGAAGGTGAACGCGTCGTTTTTCGGATAGAGCGAGGCCGCGTGCTCGACCGCGTCGGCCATCGAACCTTCGGGATAGGTCAGATGGGGCGGCACGTCGCCGTAGAACGCGAGCCAGGGGGTTTTGACGTTGGACATACCCTCGGCATTCGATTTAGTATTCAATGTTGAGCGCCTCCTTTGCTGGGATATCGAGCAGCTCCGGCTCGGCGAGGAATTTCTTGAGCAGGTGGATGGTCTTGGAAAAATAGTAGCCGTCGCCGATGCGCTCGTCGAGCGTGATGCCAAGCTCGAGCGCGGGTTTGACGCTGAGCGCGCCCGTTTCATCGTAGAACGGATGCATATGCCGTTCGCCGACGACGACGAAGACGGAGTTCGTACCCCAGTTCGAGAGGTGGTGGTACCCGGCGTTGAGCTTGATTGAGCCAAGGTTTGTAATGAACACCGTGCTGTTGTAGGGGTCCTCGTTTGCAAGGTCCTTTGGCATATGGCCGTGCGTGTCGAGCGCGCGCAGCGCGGCGATGAGCAGGCGGCGGATAAAATGCGGCGCCTTGGCGAGCGTATCGAGAATGTCGGTGGTGTTGTCGGTTTGGTTGCTTGTGCGCAGCGAGTAGACAAAGGAGCATAGCTTGTCGTGCAGCACGTCGATGGCGGGTTTGGCGCTCTCCGGCTCGTACTTGAGGATGACGATCGACTCCTCGCCCGTGTCGGAGAAGGCCTTTTTTGCGATCAGCGAAAACGAGATGTGCCGCCGGTCGAAGTACCGCCCGCCCATGACGAAGCGGTTCATGCGCGGTCGCATCTCGACGGTGCGCGAGAGCGCCGCGAGGATGACGTGGAAGAACGTGTACTTGTGCTCGGGGTTTGCCGCATTTTTCTTCTCGAGGTAGGCTTCGATCGCGGTGAGGTCGATGATCTCCTGAATGAACGCCTCGTTGTCGGCCCGGTTCGGCATGAGGATCGGGAAAAACGTGTGTACTGAGTCCAGGTCGCGTACGAGCGTGGCGTCGCGGCGGTCACCGCGGCGGCGCTTTTGTTTCTGTTCCATACATACCCATCCCATTCTAGCAAGATTAGTGCAAATAATATGAGAATGAATATATACGGTTTCTTCATAATTGTCAAATAGATGACACAATTGGCCCGCGGGTATAGAATCGTGACGAGATCGGAGCGAAAAGCGGCGCGACGCGCATTGCTTTAACGGGAGCGACCGCAGGCGCGTTCCGTCCCGCCGGCCGCCAAAGAAGCCTCCCTGCCATGCGGGAGGCATGGTCGCCAAAACCGGTTTTAACGGGATCACCGCGCTTTGCTCCGCGCCTTGCGTCCGCACGGTCGGCAAAGCGCACAAAGAATCCGCCCAGCGGGGCGATCCGCCGCGCCGCAGACCAACGCGATCGGACGCCATGGGTTGAGGTCGGCGGCCCCGGACAACCCCGAAGCTTTTTTGGCGCGGCAAGCCTTCGTTTGACGGGCAGGCTTTGCGCGCAACGATAGCGGGCCGGAACCCCGCGCGCCGGCGGCGGCCGGCCCGGAAAAATGACGGCTTGCCCGGGCCTTAGAACTCCGCCGCGATCACGTCGTCGTCGAGCACGACGGCTACGAGCATGACGCCCTTACCGAAGCGCGGCTCGACGCGCACCTCGCCGCTCGGGAGCGCCGTGCGCGTGCCGTGGCGCTGCACGAGCGTGATCACGCCCGGCGCGGCAAGGCAGAACGCGGCGGCCACGCATGTGCCGTTCGCGCCGTTTCTCTTGAGGTCGATGGTCTTGAGCCCCTTGCCGTTGCGGCCCTGCAATTCATACTCGAACAAAGGCGAGCGCTTGCCAAAGCCCCGGTCGGTCACGAGGAACACCTCCGCGTCCTCGTTTGGCTGGCCGGCGTAGAGCACGGCGTCGCCCTTTTCGAGTTTCACGCACTTGACGCCGCCGGATACGCGGCCCATGGCGGGCACGGAGTCCGTGGCAAAGCGGATGCTCATGCCGAGTTTGGTAATGAGCAGGATTGACTCTCCCAATCGTTTCTCAACGCCGAGCACGCGGTCCTTATCCTTGAGCGAGACGGCGGCGGTGCGCTTTGCGCGCACGCGGTACTGCGCGGCATCCGTGCGCTTGATTGAACCGCTTTCAAGATAGAAGAAGTAGTCGCCCTCCTCCTCGTCGGGGTAGAGCGCCACGACGCGCTCGTCCTTTTCAAACGGCAGCAGCGCCGCGAGATTGGCGGCGCGGGAGGTGGCGCGCGTCTCGGGTATATCGGAGGCGAGCAGCGAAAGCATCGCGCCGCGGTCCGTAAAGAGCCGCACGCGCTGGTCCGAGCGCGTCTCAAGCGTAAAGAGCGGCTTGTCCTCCGAGACGGCGGCAAGCGAAAACGCCTTGCTCGGGCAGCGGCGCACCTTGAGCCCCTCGCAGACGCAGACCGTCACGTCCTCGACGAACGTGAGGTCTTCCTTCTCGTCGGGCCCTTCCTCGTCGGCGGCGACGATGGCGGTGCGGCGCGATACGGCGAGCATGTCGCGTATCTCTCCAAGCTCTTTTTTAATGAGGTTCATGAGCTTTTTGTCGCTGCCGAGTATACCGCGCAGCTCCGAGATCAGGCGCACGACCTCCTCGTATTCGCGGCGGATCGTGATCAGTTCCATGTTGGTGAGCCGCTGGAGCCGCAAATCGAGTATCGCCTGCGCCTGGATCTCCGTAAGCGCGAAGCGCTTCATGAGCCCCTCGCGCGCCTCCCTGGGCGATTTTGAGGCGCGAATCAGCGCGATGACCTCGTCGAGGTGATCGACGGCGATCATAAGGCCATCCAGGATATGCTCGCGCTTTTGGGCGGCGTCAAGCTCGAACTGCGTGCGGCGGGTCACGACCTCGCGCTGGTGGCGGATGTAGTGGGCGATGATCTGCTTGAGGTTCATCTGCTGCGGCCGCCCGCCCGCGATGGCGACCATGTTCACGCCGAACGTCATCTGCAGGTCGGAATACTTGAACAGGTACTGCAAAATGCGCTCGGGGTCGGCGTCCTTCTTGACCTCGATGACGGCGCGCATACCGGTGCGGTCGGACTCGTCGCGGATGTCCGCCACGCCCGCGAAAAGCGCCTTCTTCTCCTGCGTAACGGCAAGGATCTTTTCGAGCGCCGCGGCCTTGTTGACCTGAAACGGCATCTCGGTGATCACGATGAGCGTCTTGC
>CAYMSL010000123.1:4145-4696 GCA_964393095.1 uncultured Oscillospiraceae bacterium
TTCCTGGCTCAGGCTCAGTATGTTCTCCAGCGCCTTGGCCTTATTTACCTGGTAGGGCAGCTCCGTAACCACGATGAGCTTGCGGCCGTTTTTGAGCTCTTCAAAGTGGGTCTTGGCCCGCATGATGAGCTTGCCGCGCCCCGTGCGGTAGGCCTGCTCGATCTCGGAGGAGGAGAGCAAAAAGCCCCCGGTCGGAAAGTCCGGCGCGGGCAGTATCCGCATGATCTCCTCGAGCGGGATGCGCGGGTTGTCCATCACCGCGACGACGGCGTTGATCGTCTCGACCGGGTTGTGCGGCGGGATGTTTGTGGCAAGGCCCACGGCGATGCCGCTCGCGCCGTTGACGAGCAGGTTTGGAAAGCGCCCGGGCAGCAGCTCCGGTTCCTTGAGCGTATCGTCGAAGTTGAGGGCAAAGCCCACGGTATCCTTGTCGATGTCGCGCAACAGCTGCATGGCGGCCTCGGTCATGCGCGCCTCGGTGTAGCGCATGGCCGCGGCGGAGTCGCCGTCGACGCTGCCGAAGTTGCCGTGGCCGTCGACGAGCGGCACGC
>CAYMSL010000124.1:0-4638 GCA_964393095.1 uncultured Oscillospiraceae bacterium
CATCAACGAGCTCATCCGCCGCACGCTGATCACCTTCGAGGCGCGCATCTACGAGCACCGATTGGAGGTTGACGTTAAGTTCGCCCAGGAGCAATACTATGTAGAGGCGGACGGCACGCAGATTTCACAGGTGCTGCGCAACATCGTCGACAACGCGATCAAGTACTCGCCCGACCATAGCAAGCTGCGCATCGCGACCTACGCCATGCGCCGCGAGGTGTATGTGAGCATTCAGGACTCTGGGCCGGGTATCCCGGAGAGCGACGTTCCGCACGTGTTCGACCGTTTCTACAAGGTGGAAAAGGCGCATACGCCAACGAAGCAGAGCGGCACGGGCCTCGGGCTTTCCATCGTTAAGCGTATCATCGACCAGCACGGCCAGACCATCACCCTAAAGAGCGCCAGGGGAAAGGGCAGCATGTTCACATTTACGCTCAAGCGCGCGCCCGCGCCAAGGCGTACGCAGCAGGACGGAGGAAAAAAGAATGGATAACAACGGATACTACGGCGCATCCGGGCAGTTCAACGACTACAACCGCCCGAGCGGCAAAGAAGGCCGCGGCGGAAATGCGTTTGCCACGATCGTGATTGTGATCGTGCTCGTGCTCCTCGCGCTGCTTGTCATCGGCCTTTTCTGGCCGCAGCTGCTCGGACAGCCGGCCATGGCGCTTGTGACGCCGACGCCCGCGGCCGCCGCGCCGGACGGCGAACGGCCCGCGCTGCCGGAGATTTCGCTGCCGCCGGAGATAGGGGATAAGCCGGAGCGCGCGGAGGCGACCGCAACGCCAGCCGTCTCGGACGAGGATCGCGACATGCCCGTGCTCGACGGCAAGGCGCCGCTGATTCCGACAGCGGGCGGCAGTGCGATACCGGATATCTACGACGCGGTATCGCCCGGCGTCGTGGGCGTGCTCAACTACGTCAAGAGCGTGACGAGCCGCGGTACCGAGACCTACACGGTCTATGGCAGCGGCACGGGCTTTGCCGTGTCGAGCCAAGGCTATATCCTCACGAACGCGCACGTCGCCGAGGGCGCGGACCGCGTGACCGTCACCTTTGACGGCGACGAGGAGGAACACGAGGCCAAGATCATCGGCATGGACGCTGAAACGGACGTCGCCGTGCTGAAGGTCGAGGGCGTGACGCTCCATCCGCTTGCGCTCGGAGACTCCGACGCGGTGCGCGTGGGCGAGTTTGCGCTCGCCATCGGCAACCCGCTCTCAAGCGACGAGCTGGCCAACACCCTCACCTACGGCATCATCAGCGCGACCGCGCGCGAGATTACGATCGACAACTACACCAACACCTACCTGCAGACCGACGCCGCGATCAACTTCGGCAACAGCGGCGGTCCGCTCATCAACATGCAGGGGCTTGTCATCGGCATCAACAGCGCAAAGACCATCACCGCGGGCTACGATGAGTTCGGCAACGCCGTCAGCGCCGAAGGCATCGGCTTTGCGCTGCCGATCAACCAGGTCAAGCGCATCATGGAGGTGCTCATTACCAAGGGTTACATCGAGCGCCCGGGCATCGGCGTAACGGTCAACACCGGCATTTACGATGAGATCGTGACCGTCACCGAGGAGGAGGCCTACGCCAACAGCACGCCGGTGGGCGCGCGCGTCGAGAGCGTCGTCAAGGGGCGGCCCGCCGAGGAGGCAGGCCTGCTTGCGGGGGATATCATTACCGAAGCCGACGGCAAGACGATTCAAACGCATGAAGAGCTTGTGAGCATCGTCACAAGCCGCATGATCGGCGACGAGCTGACGCTCAAGGTCTACCGCGCGGGGGCGTACCTCGATTTGACCGTGATCATCGGCAACAAGAGCGAGATGGACTTCGGGGACGTCGCGGGCTGATCCCGCCATCCGTAGAACGCTTGTGAACGCGCGATCCATTGCGGGGATAGCACCGGTGCGGCTGCGGGCGCTTCGTTGAGCGGTGCGTCCTTAGCATTCCCGGAGACTTTTCGGTACGCCCTTTTTTGCGCATGACGCTGCCGTGACTTTGGTGCATGGGCAAAATCGAGCGGTTCGGTTGCTTTGTTAAATGGGAAGGCCTTCATGAATTTAGGGCTTTTTAACACGCCGGGCGTCCCTTTCGGGACGCCCATTTTTTGCCGATGCTCGCTGCCGTTGCTTCAGGACGATGCGAGCGTGTTGAAAAGATGCAGCGCGTAGCCGTCAAGCCCGTCGCTGAGGGTGGCAAACACGCTGACCACATGCAGGTATTCCATGACATAGGCGAGGATGACGCCGCCGTGCAGGATCACGTCGTGCCGATCCTTCAACAGCGGGATGGCTGCGCGCTTGGTATCGCCGAGGGCGTTTAGCTCGCGCAGAACGCGAAGCAGCAAGAGGAAGGGAATCTCCTTTTCGCCCTCCCAGGCCGTAAACGAAGAATGCCCTTCGGCAAGCAGCGCGAGCGTCGTGATCGTGCCGCCGACGCCGATGGGAAAGCGCGCGCTGCCCTCCGGCGGCGGGCAGGATAGCTGCCACTCGGGCTTCGGCACGTCGTTTGGAATGCCGAAGTGCTCGTACAACGTGGGGCGAAGCGCCTCGATGATGCGGTAGATGTCGTCGTAGGGCGCGATGTCGCGCGCGCGCACGCAGCCGATGGGCCAGCTTTTCCGATGCGATCCAAGAGAAAGCTGCGTGCTGCCGCCGCCGATGTCGAGAACGACGCGCCGGCCGGAGGCGTCCGCGCCGCTTTGGGCAAAGGCGGCCTCCTCCGCGCCGGAGAGTACGCGCACGCGACCGGGGCCGAGAATCGCTTCTATTTCGCGCACAAACACCGTGCCGTTACCCGCGTCGCGCACGGCGCTTGTGGCGTAGGCATATACGGCATAGCCGCACCGCGCCGCCTCGGCGCAAAGTGTGTGGATGAGAAACAGCGATTGCCGCATGCGCGGCGCGGAGAGCAGGCCGCTTTCGACGAGGCCCTCGGCAAGACGCGTCGTATAAACGCGTTTTTCAAGCACGCGCGGCGCGCCGCCCGCGTCCGGCTCAAGCCGGGCCGTGCGGATGCAGTTGCTTCCGATATCAAACAGAAAAAGCTTCATAAACAAATTGTGCGGTAAAGAGAAGAGGGTTTTACGGGCCGGGTGTAACGGACGAAGCCGCCGGCGAGGGGGAAAGCGCGGAATCGTCGTAGAATTTCCAATCGTCTTTGAAGACATAGCCGAGCTTCTCGCGGGCATACTGGAGCAGATAGTCGGTGGTCTGCATGTATTCGAGCATGCGCTCGAGCCGCTCCTCCTCAACCTTGAGCTCGTCGAGCTCCGCTTGCAGCTTGACCTTCTCGGCCGCGATGGTGCGAAGCTGCGTGCGCTGGGAAAGATACACGCCGCCGAGCACGAAGAAGGTCAGCACGAAGAAGAGTATGATATAGCGCGGCCTGATGTGAAGGCCGGGTTTTGGGTCGGATTGCGTGTGCTTTGCCATGTTCCGTATCATAGCACAGCGCGCCCGGAAAGGAAAGGCAAACGCGCGCGGGTTTTCAAAAAGGTCACAGGATTCGGGCGGCTTCGCGCTCGCGTTCGCGGCGGTGCGCGGCCGCCTTTCGCGCGAGCAGGACGAGCGGCGCGCCGGCGATCATCTCGCAGGAGAGCGCGCCAAGCGCGATGACAAGAAAGCCGTAGAGCCTTAGCGCGCCCTTCTCGGCAAAGTAGAACGTACACGCCGCGATTGCGGCACAGAGCAGCGCGTAGAGCGCGTCCGCAAAAATAAGCGGCGCGCTTCGGCGGCAGAGCAGGCGAAACGCCCGCAAAACCCCCGTAAGCAGGCCGATGATGCACCCGGCGTAGAGAAACGCGAGCAGCGAATACGGTTGGGCAAGGGTGCCGTGCATCGCCTAGCGCATCTTGCCGAAGAGGCCGCGCTTCTGCGACTCCGGCGGCTCGTAGTCGAGCGCGAGCAGTTCGCCTTCAATGCTGATCTGGCCGTCCTCGAGGTTAAGCTTGGCAAGATGGAGGTTGTTGCCGACGATATTGAGCGCGCCGGCTTCGGTGAGCAGCATCACGTCCTGCTCGTTGAAACTGATGACGTCCATCACCCCCGTAATGGACGTGCGCATGCGGTTGTCGATATGGATGCTGTGCGCGCGCGGGCGCAGCTTGCCGAGTTCGCCGTCTCTGCGTTCCATGACTCCGTTCTCCTTCGAAAAATTCTGGTTCCGGTGCAATGTATGCCCGCGGCGGGCCTGTTATGCGGTGGCCGAAGCGCCTGTCCGATCGCGCCGAACGATTCACGTCGAATCGTGGGATTGTTGTGAAAAAGCCGCGACGGATATTGACAAACCGCCGGGGCAAGGATATGATTTTACCGTTCGAGAGTTCCCCGTCATTTCGGTTTGCTATATCGACGCACATGGTGCGTTTTTGCCGCAGAGAGGAGTTTCCAATTGAACAAGGAACAGCTAGAGGCCAAGGGCCTTGGGGATTTGCGTGAGATCGCAAAGCTGCAAGGTGTAAAATCTGTTACCAAATATCGCAAAGGCGAGCTGGTGCAGATCATCATGGGGGGCGGCGTCGTGCCGAACGATTTCGACGCGTCTGCTTCCGAGGAAACCGAGCAGCCGGAGTCCGGCGAGCGCGGCGGCGAAGACGGTCGTGGTGTCGCCCTGGACCAGGACCCA
>CAYMSL010000125.1:0-4615 GCA_964393095.1 uncultured Oscillospiraceae bacterium
CTTGGCCAGCAGCGTCTTGCCCGTGCCGGGCGGGCCTACGAGCAAAGCGCCCTCGGGCAGCTTTGCCCCGATGCTCGCGTAGCGCCCGGGGTTGTGCAAAAAGTCGACGATCTCGAGCAGGGCGTCCTTGGCCTCGTCCTGCCCCGCGACGTCCGCAAAGGATTTGCCGGTCTGCGCCTCGACGTAGATTTTGGCGTTGGCCTTGCCGAACGAGAGCGCGTTGCCCATGCCGGACATGCCGCCCTGCAGCTTGCCCATCATGAAGCGCCCGAGGCCGACGAAAAGCAGGATCGGGAAAAGCCAGCTCACAAGAAAGCTCAGTATCGGCGAGGTCTGGGTGGGTATCGCGGCCGAAAATTTCACGCCCGCCTGATTCAGCCGCGCAACGAGCGTTTCGTCCGGCCAGATGCCGGTCTTGTAGAACTGCTCCTTGCCGCCGCTCTCGGTGGTAAAGGTGATCGTGGCGGTGCTCTCGTCGCGCGCCACCTCGGTGACGGCGCCCTCGTCCACCATGGCGAGAAACTCGTCGTAGCCGACCTCCTTGACCGTCTGCCCGAGCAGGGCGGGGAATACGAAGGCGTTGAGCAGCAAGAGTATCACCGCCGCCGTGACGGCGTAGTATACCATGGGACGGCGGGACGGTTTGTGTTCTTTCATCAGTGTATTTCCTTTCCGTTGGTTGCTGCGGGCTTGTCCGCGTCCGGCCGCGTGTCAAACTCGCCAAGACCGCGCAGCATCAGCCGTTCGGTCAGGGCCGCCATCTCGGCGGGGCTCTCCTTCATGCCGCTGTGGAACCATTCCTGCACGAGCCCGGCGCAGCCGAAGGCGGCGTAGGCGAAGGGGTAGTCAAACGACATGCTCTCCTGCCCCAGCGCGCCGTATATCAGCCAGAACTTGAGAAAGTGCTCGCGCATGAGCTCCATGAAGTAATTAAAAAGGGTCGTATCGCCGCAGCGGTCGAGCAGCGCCGCGCAGATGTCGGCGTTTTGCGTAAAATAATCGTAGAGGCTGCACAGCAGCAGGCGAGGCTGTTCGCGCGCCTCGCAAGGCGGGTGTGCGCGCAGTATCGCGCCGATCTCCTCGGAGATCTCGCGCTGCACCTGCTCGTAAAGCTCGAATATATCATGATAGTGCAGGTAGAACGTGCAGCGGTTGATGCCGGCAAGTTCGGTAAGCTCGCGCACGGAGATTTCCCGCAGGGATTTTTCCCGGGTCAACTGGGTCAGCGCGGCGCGCAGCCGCATACGCGTGCGGCGCACACGGCAGTCCGGCGAGCGTCCCTCCATGGCGAATTTCCCCCTTTTCGGATCCGATAATCCGCCGCGTCGCGGCGTTATTTCACAATCAATATAATATAGCGGCGCACGTAAATCAACACTTGTCGCTAGATCTGCATAGGAATGACACATTTTTGACATGCGGCGCCCGCGCTCGCCCGAAACGCGGGCAAAAAGCGGGCGCGCAGCGATATGCCGCGCGCCCGGGTTCGACTCCCTTTACCTTAGCGAGATTGTTTATATTCTTTGACGAGTCGGCGGAACTCACGCTGGTTGTCGCCCGTGTAGCCGACGAGCACGGAAGGGTTGCGCCCTGCGATGACCTGCACCGCGGTATCGATAAACGGCTCCTTGCGGTTTTGCATGGCGAGCGTGAGCATCCGGCCGTCGGCAAGGCCCGCCATGAGGTAGGTGCCGACCAGGATGCCGTAGGTGCGCTGCTCGCGCTGGTAGAGCCAGAGCACATCCTCGTAGGGTACGCTAATGCAGGGGGAAGCGGCGTAGAGGAAATGCTCGGAGAGCACGAGCTTGGCCTTTTCAAAGCGAAGGTTCTCCGGCGCGGCAAACTCCGCCTCGGCATCGCCCGCAAGGCCGAGGGTATAGAGCCGATCGTCCGACTTGCGCAGATTTCTCCTCTGCGTAAGCGCTTGTGTGACGAAGATGAGAAGCATAAGGCCAAAGAAGAACGCGGCGAACCCCGCGGCCATGCCGAGCGAGCTTGCGGGCTTGTTGCCCTCGTCGAGGTAGCGCGGGCCGTAGAAGGCGGTATAGTCCGAGGCGCTGACGCGGTAGCTCGAGGCCATCGATCGGATGTCGTCGCTTGCGATGAAGCGCGCTACGCCGCCCAAGCGCACCGGCTCGGGCAGGTCTTCGACGGTGGTATTTTCATCGACGGCGTAGTAGGCGTCGACAAGCGGCTGCAATTCTTTGTAGGCCGAGTCGCTGAGCGAAAGGATGTACCAGTCGCCCTCCGTGTCCATCGCCTCGTAGAAGGTATAGCTCGAGTCGCCCGTAACCTTGTAAACCCACTCGGTGAGCAGGCAGATGTCGAGGTAGGCGTGGGAGCCGGCGGGCGTCTCGTGCGTCATGCGCACCGGATCTTCAACGGGCCGCGTCCACTCGTAGATTCCGACGCCGAGCGAGAGAAGAAACACCGCGAGCAAAAGAAAGGTCCAGAGGCGGCGCTTGCCGCCGGAAAAGAAGTCGCGCATACTCTGCGTTTGAGCTGCTTCCATTTTATATAATCCCCCCAGTTTGAACTGCTGTATTGATTATAGCGCAACGTCCGGGCAACGTAAAGCAAAGCCGTGCTTCATATCCCGTGGAGAGATATGGTAAGATATCCGCGGAGGGTTGTGCTATGCTCAGGATCGCGCAGTGTACGGATTCGTTTCTTCCCGTACTCGACGGCGTCGGCCGCGTGGCGAACGCCTATGCGCGCGCGCTCGCGCAGCGCGGGCACGAGGTGTACGTCATAACGCCCATGGCAAGCGCCGGCTACCGGGGACGGTATCCCTTTGAGATACTGGACTTTCTTGCCATGCCAAAGCCCGGCGCGCCGCAGCAGCGGCTCGGCATGGCGACGCTCGATATGCACTATCTCGCGCGGGTGAGCGAGATCGCCTTCGACGTTGTACATACCCACAGCCCGGGCGCGGCCGGCTTGGAGGCCGTGCGCCTGGCCGACCGTCTGCACGTGCCGCTCGTGGGCATGTTCCACCCGCGCTATATCCGCGACTACCTTTCCGCCGAGGGCGAGGAAAGGCAGACGGCGCTCGCGCGCCACTTTGCGTTCGATTACTTCAGCCGCTGCGACGAACTCTGGACCGTCAGCGGCGAAGCGCGCGAGCTGCTGCTTGAAAGCGGCTTTGCCGGCCGCATCGAGGTGTTTGATAACGGCGCGGCGCGCGAGGAGGCGAGCGACGCGGCGCGGCAACGCGCGCGCGCGGTGTTCCACCTTTCCGACGCGCCGGCGCTGCTGTTTGCCGGCAGTCTCGAGCGGCAGAAGAACCTGCCGCGCATCCTCGAAGCCGCCGCGATCCTGCGCCGCCGGGGCGTGGATTTTCAGTTGCTCTTTGCCGGACAGGGGCCGGATGAACGGCGCGCGCGCGAGCTTGCGCGGCGGCTCGACCTGCTCGGTACGGTGCGTTTTCTCGGGCATCTCTCCGACGAAACGCTGCTTGCCGCCCTGTACGCCGAAAGCGCGCTTTGCCTCTTTCCCGCGCAGAGCATCAGCGCCGGGCACGTCGTGCACGAGGCGGCCGTGCAGGGCACGCCCTCGCTTATGATCGCGGGAAGCGCGTCCGCGGCGCTCGTCGAAAACGGCGTCAACGGTATCCTCTGCGGCGACAGCGCAAAAAGCGTGGCCGCGGCGATCGAAGCCTTTCTCACCTCGCCCGAGCGCATGCGCGCGATGCGCCTCAAGGCCCGCGAGACGGCCCCCTCCTCGTGGGACGCGGTGATCGACCACGTCGAGGCAAGATACGAGGCGCTCGCCGGCATGGATCGCTCGGCGCTCAGGCGCAAGCGCGGGTTCTTCCGCAAGGAACTCGAGCGCGTCGACCTGACGCTCGAAAAGCGCGTGATGGATCTGATCTGGCGCTTTCTCAAGCAGGATACGCAGCACCTCTACGCCTACCCCTACCGGCAGATGAAGCGCGCGATGGAGCCGCTGCCGCCAAGCCGTCCGCTGCCGCGCTCGACGCCGGAGGCCGAGGGCATCTCCTCGTGCGCGATCAACGCGCTCATCGACGCGATCAGCGCCGACGAGGCGGCCTGCGCGCAGCAGCTGATGATCCTGCGAAACGGCCGCGTGATCGCCGAGGCGGTCTGGGCGCCGTACGACGCGCGCCTGCCGCACGAGCTTTACTCGCTTTCCAAAAGTGTCACCGCCACCGCCATCGGCATGCTTGTCGACGAGGGGCGGCTCTCGCTCGATGAGAAGCTTTGCGACATCTTCTTCGAAAAGGCGCCGGAAGGAACGCAGCGGCCGTCGCGCGCCTTTACGGTGCGGCACCTGCTCAACATGAGTACGGGCACGTACTTCAACGAGGTCGGCACGGCCCTCGGCGCGGACTGGGAGAAGGAGTTTCTCCACGCGGAGGTCAAGTTTCCCGCGGGCACGGCCTTTGAATACAACTCGATGAACACCTATATGCTCGCGGCCATCGTGCGCCGCCGCACGGGTCTGTCGCTCACGGAATACCTCGAGCCGCGCCTCTTTGTGCCGCTTGGCATCGAGCGATACGATTGGGAGACCTGCCCGAGCGGCACCGAAAAGGGCGGCTGGGGGCTTTCGCTGGACGCCGAGAGCGTGGCCAAGCTCGGCCAGCTCTACC
>CAYMSL010000126.1:0-4556 GCA_964393095.1 uncultured Oscillospiraceae bacterium
TCGCTCACCGGCCGCAACATCGTATGCGGTTCGGGTACGTTCCTTTTCTTCCACGGCGTGGACTACTTTTCCCGCGAAGCCGCGCTCACGCAGCTCTACGAGGAACCGTCGCTCTATTTTAACGACCTCGCGGACAAATATGAGATCGACTACGTATTCCTCGGCCCCTATGAGCGCGCGAACTACACCGTCGACTACGCCTACTTTGCCGAGAGGTTCGAGGTGTTTTACGAAAACGACTCCGTGCTGATCTACCGGGTGGACTAGCACGGATGCGTCAGACAAACCGCTTCCCCTCTCCCGGCCTTGCCGCGCTTCTGTGCGGCCACGCGGTAAGCAATTGTACAACGGTCAAAAAAACAACGGGCCGCGTCGCTTTCTTTGCGATACGGCCCGCGGCGTTTGATCGTTCATCCATAAAAAGAGCCGTCCTCGCTCCTAACGCGAGATAACATTCACGCAAGCCCCATCAGAAACCGGTACACGGGCTTCATCAGGAGCAGCGCCTCGGTTAGCTCGTCCACAATCTCGGGGCGCATCGTGCGCGAAACCTGCGGCGAGGAGAAATGGAAACTCAAGCCCTTATGGTTCAGGTATGGGCGCAGCGCCTCCGGCGCATCCGCAAAGCGCGGGCGTTTGAACAGCTCCCCATCCGCCGTAAAGCGCGCGCGGAACGTCTCGTTTTCCACAAGCGAAAGAAAGCGCTCCGGCTCGGCGAGCATGCGTGTGCGAAAAAGCTGCATGAGCGTCGAGTTGCTGCCGTACATGCCCATGCCATAGCCGTACTGCTCGCGCTCAAACTCCGCGTAGATAACAAAGCTCTCGCTGAGCATCGTGCCCGGATGGCGAAAGCCGATCCACGCGTGGTCGCGGTACATGGACTTGTCGTGCGTATAGCGCGTGTCGCGCCGTATGCGCGAAAGCGCCGCCGCCGGCCGCACGTTAAAGCCCGGGTCGATCTCAAGCGCGGCGGGCGCAAGCAGCGTCACCAGCGCTTTGAGGGGCTTTGCGACGCTTTCCTGATAGCGCGCGCGGTTGGCTTCGAAAAACGCGCGGTCGTTGTTGAACGCGATCTCCCAAAAGAAACGGTAGGCATCCTCCGTTAAACCCTGAAACACGATGTCTTTCCCCTGTTCTGTGCTTTACAAGCTGTTTATTCCTGCCCGTCGTCCGCTTCCGGCGCACCGCGCCGCTCCACACGCACAACGTCGCCGCGCCGCATGGATTGCGGGGCGGGCTGCTTGCGATAGTCGAATACCTTGGGCGTGATCCGCACCGTCTCCCCGCTCCGCATCGCCGGCTCGACGTTGAGCGGCTTGCCGCCCGCGGGCCGGTACTGCGCCGCATGGCCGGACGCGGCCGCACCATACGGCGGCTGCGGTGCGGGCGGCACGGCTTCCGGTCTCCACGCCGCGGGTTCCGCCGTTAGCGGCGCTGGAGGCGGCGCCTGAAACGCGCCCTGCGTGCGCGCCGTCTGCCGCGAAGGCTCCGCCTTGGCCGCAGGTCGGCGCTCCGGCATAAACGGAGCGGGTTCCTCATACTCGACAAACACCTGCGGCCTTGGCACGGGCGTTTCGGCGGGCGGCAGCGGGATCGGCTCACGGCGCGTCGGGCGCGCGTCGGTTTCCTTATCCTTGATCGCAAGCATGCGCTTCGTGTAGTTGATCTCCTCGTCGCGCATTCCGCCGCCGCGCTCGTCTTCCCGGCGGCCCGGGCCGCCGCGCGCGGCGTAGCCGTAGCCCGCGTCAAAGAGGTCGTCGTCCTCGTCGTCGTCAACGTCGAACGGGGCGCGCGCGCGTTCCATCATGGTCAGCGCTACGAGCACAGCAAACGAAAGCACCATAAGCACGCCGAGCACGATGAGTATTTTTGTAATCACGCTGCCAATGTTGCCAAAGAGGTCGATGTTCGTGCCTTCCGGAGCGAGGGTCGCCGGCGAGGTCTCCTCACTCGCCATGCCGTAGGCCACGGGCAGCACGCAGCGGGCCAGTTCCCGGTTCGCACCGGTCGGATCGTAGCCCTTGATCGTAAAATTGAGGTTTCGCGGCGAGCCAAGCAGAATCTCCTGATCGAAAGCCGTTTCGCCCGCCGGCAGCACGTCGAAGGTCTTGACGACCCCGATGCTCGCCTCGAGCACTTATACGTTCGTCAGCCCGACCGTGCTGTGGTTTGTGATGATGATGCGCGCCGTCACGGCGCCGGATTCCGCCGTCCACGGCGTGACGGTCTCCGCGCGCGCACTGACGCTGATCTCCGACGCATCGACGAATGGGTAGACCTGATAGGTTTCGCTTGAGGAGAGCGTATAGGTCTCGTTGAACGGATCGATGCCGGTAAGCAGGAACTTGACGTTGCGCAACGGTTCCGAAAGCAGCGGCACAACAAGGAAGGAGAACGTCGTGCTCTCGCCCGGCGCGAGCGAGAACGGCGCGCCGTTGACGAGATTTGCGCGCTCGTCCGATATCTGAATGCTCTTGACGGCCTGGGTGCCGGAGTTTTTGATGTCGAAGGTAAAGTTGACGCCCTGCGCGGTCGGCGCGCCCATGTCGATGTTCATATCGAGCCGCACGAGCATCATCGTCAGCGTCAATGGCGTAATCGAGGAAAACGTCTTCGTCTTGCCGTTGACCGTATAGGTCACAAACGGCGCGCTCACGACGCTCTGTTCGCCCATGACATAGGCGTGGTTGATGGAATAGGAACTGCTCGCGCGCAGCGCGTCGTGCTGCAGGATCGGGTTGTCGCTGATGTTTTCGTCGATGAGCATGATGTTCGTAATGTCGAACTTCGTGTCGTTCTGGATCGTGTAGGTCAAAACGATTTCGTCGCCGGGCTTTGCCGCCTGCACGTTCGCCGTGCGCGTAACCGAGATGACCGGATCCGCCGCACGCTTGATCGTGATCTCGGCCTCCTCGCTCATGGGTTCGCCCGCGAGCGTCCAGGTGACGGTAAACACAAGCGGCTGGCCAAGCTGCGACTCGGAGACGTTGAGGGAAAGCACGATATCCCGCACGGTGCCGCTCGGCGGAACGGAGCCGCCGTTGAGCACGTCGTACTCGATGCCCTGGTAGACGATCCGCACGTCCATGAGCGGATAGTCGGCGTTGTAGTTGGCGATTTCAAAAGTAAAGTTTACCGCGCCGCCGTCGATAAGCTCCGTCGGCGTGGCGGTAACGCTCACCTTGACCTGCTCGGCGTGCGCGGCCGGCATCAGGAGCATCACGCACACAAGCGCCAGAACCGCGCTGAGAAACCGCTTCATATTACGAATACTCCTTATCCGCCCATGGCGCATGCCGCCCGGATGATGTCGCAAACCGCTCTTGATCAGGACAAGGTTCCTCCATTCGGGAGATTGCATGGTTCGTCAAACGCATAAAGGCGCTCGCCCGTTTTTTTAATGCGCGCCGCGCCCTCCGTCCGCTCCGTCAGAAGGCGTGTAAACGCCTCCGCCTTCTCGCGCGGCACGTCGCACACCAGCGAAACCCGTTCGCTAAACGACGCCTGCACATGATACCCGCACGCGCTGAAAAAAGGCTCGAGCGCGGCATACGCGGCATAGGAGAGATCGACCGCGAGCACGGCGCACACGCGCATCTCGACGACGCCCGCCGCCGCGAGCGCCTCCGAAGCGGCATTGCCGTAGGCGCGGCAGAGACCGCCCGTACCGAGCAGTACGCCGCCAAAGTAACGCACCACGGCGCAGAGCGCGTTCTCTACCCCGCGCCTTGTCAGCACATTGAGAATCGGCACGCCCGCCGTGCCGGAGGGTTCGCCGTCGTCGGACGAGCGCGACAAGCCCCCATTCCATACGATGCGGAATGCGTAGCACGTATGCCTTGCATCGCGATGGCGCTTACGAATGGCGTTTAGGGCCGAAACAGCCTCCTGCTCCGAGGAAATCGGCACACAGTAGCCAAGAAAGCGAGATTTCTGGATGACAAGCTCGCTTTCGCCCGCGCCGCGCAGCGTGCAAAAGTTTGTCAGGCCCTGCGAATCCGGCAAAAACTCTTCTTCCCCTTCCGCAGCAGCACGCCCTCGCCGTCGAGTGCCGCGCTTTCGAGCGTCTCGCCGACCGATTCAACCTTATGCTCGCTTGCAAACACGCCGCCGCCTTCGACGAGCCGCCGCGCGTCGCTCTTGCTCGAGGCAAGGCCGCTTAGCACCAGCAGGTCAACCACGCGCAGGCCGCTTGCCGCCTCCTGCTCGGGTTCAAGCACGCAGGTCGGCACATCGCTCAGATCGGAGCCGCCGCCAAAGAGCGCTTCCGCCGCGGATTGGGCCTTCTGCGCTTCCTCCTCGCCGTGCACCTGCGCGGTCAGGGTGTAGGCCAGCGTGCGTTTGGCCTCGTTGATGCGCTCGCCCGGCAGCGCGCCAAGCCGGCGCACCTCGTCCATCGGCAGGAACGTCAAGAGCGCAAGGCAGTTTTCCACGTCCGCATCGTCAACGTTGCGCCAGTATTGGTAGAAGTCGTGGACGCTGCACTTTTCCTTGTCGAGCCAGATCGCGCCCTTTTCGGTCTTTCCCATCTTCTTGCCGTCGCTCGTGGTCAACAG
>CAYMSL010000127.1:0-1331 GCA_964393095.1 uncultured Oscillospiraceae bacterium
GGAACCGCAGGGCGCTGTGGAGGAGCTTTTGCCGGCGGAGGAGCTTGTGGCGGCGGAACCCGACGACGACGACGTCGAGGCCTTTGTGCCAACCGATTTTTATCCCTCCACCGGTGCGCGCGGGCGGCGCAGCCGGCGCTCGAGGTACCAGCGCCGCGTGATCTGGGCGGTGCTGCTCTGCCTTGGCATCATACTGCTTTGCGTCGGCGGCGCGTACGCCTATACGATACTGACGAACCCCTCATCGATGTTCGAGCTTACCGCCGCGACGCCAACGCCCAAGACGGCCGTCATCGAGGGCGTCGCGGGCGAGGAAACGCCGCTGATTACCCCCACGCCCACGGTAGATCCCTATCAGGTCATCTACGAGCAGGCCGACCTCTCGATGATGCAGAACATCGTTAATGTGCTGCTCATCGGCGTCGACTATGCCGATGAGCGCGAGAGCTGGAACGGCAAGCATGAGTACCACTCGGACGTCATGATCATCATGGCGATCAACTTCGACGAAAACCGCGTCGACCTCATCTCGCTGCCGCGCGACACCTATGCCAAGATACCGGGCGTAAAGGGCATCTATAAGCTCAACGCCTCGATCAACTGCGGCGGCGGCTATGACGCCGAGGGCGGGGCGGGCTTCCTCAAGACCTGCGAGAGCGCGAGCTGGATGCTCGGCGGCATTCCGATCAACTATTATTACGCCGTGACCATGCCCGCCGTCAAGCAGCTTGTCGACGCGGTGGGCGGCGTGGACTACGACCTCGAGCTCGACTTTACGATGGCCGGGCGCAGCTATAAAACCGGGCCGCAGCATATGAACGGACAAGCGGTGCTCGACTACCTGCGCGTGCGCAAAAATGTGCAGGGTTCGGGCGACGCCAACCGTGTCAACCGCCAAAAGAAGATGCTCATCGCGCTGTTTTCCACGATGCAGGACCAGAACCTGATCCTCAAGATCCCCGACATCATCAACTCCTTCAGCGGCCAGCTCTACACGAACTGCTCGCTTGGCCAGACCGCGGCGCTGACGGCGTTTGCCTACAACCTCTCGCGCGACGACATCGGCATGTATTCGATGGGCGGGCGGCTGACCAACATCTTCAACTGGAATTTCTGCCTCACCGACCAGTCGAACCGCGTCAAGATCATCAACACGGTCTACGGCATCGACGTGCCGCGCTACCTCGAGTACACCGCCGACTATGCGGAGTACCGCTGGGCCGACATGCTCGCCGAGCAGTACCTCGACACCGTAAAGGGCCTGACGAACTACGTTTCGTCCGCGATCGCGGCGGACGATCTCCTGCCGACCGCCTCGCCGACGCCGACGC
>CAYMSL010000127.1:1431-4444 GCA_964393095.1 uncultured Oscillospiraceae bacterium
CCAGCGCGACGCGCGGCGAGGAAGTGCAGCGCTACAGTCTCTACCAGCGCGAACTTTTCAACGAATACCTCAACTCGCTCGACCGCCTCGAGGAGGCGCGCGCCACCGCGAAGAAGGAGGCGGGGCGCTACACCAGCGGCAAGAGCAACAACCTTGAGTCCGCCACAGCAACGCTCTCAACCTATTCCTCACACGTCAAGACCAACGCCCTGGGCCTCGCGCAGGAGTTTGGCTATTCGACGAGCAAGTTTGGCTGGACCTACTGGTACGACCGCGACCGCAAGTTCAACGAGATCGCCGTGGACTTTCGCTAAACGCGTCCCGTCTGCCGGGGCGCAGGAAAAAACGGGGGCTTGCCCCCGTTTTCGTTCTTTAATCGCCGCGTGCGCCGCACGCGTCAGCCGAATGGACAAAGCCGATACTTTCGCGCGTACGCGGGTAACGCGGGCAAAGCGCGTTCCCATGGCGATAAGCGGGCGGCAGGCTTTGCAAACACCCGCATTCCCTCCTGCAGCCCCGGCTTTTGCGGCGCGATAAGCGTGGCGGGGGCTTGCCCCGGGCGTCAAAGCAGCGCCGGCACCTCGTCGAGCGAGTCGATGAGCACGGCGCCGAGCGCCGCAAGGCGTTCGCGCGTCTGATGCCCGGGCACGAGCAGCGCAGCGCCGCAGCCAAGCGAGCGGGCGATCTCAAAGTCGTGGTCGGTATCGCCCACGAGCAGCGTCCGTTCCGGCAAGACGCCGCTTTCCCTTAGAAACGCGCGCGCGTAGTCGGCTTTGCCGTGCGCGAGGTCGTTGCGGTTGCCTATGATGCGCGTAAAATAGTCCGTAAGGCCAAAGAGCGCCGCCTGCTCCTCGAGCTTTGCCTGTCCCGTAGCCGAAAGCAGCACCTGCATGGCGCCTTTTGCCGCGATGGAGCGCAGCGTCTCCTCGGCGTACGGCTGCAGCGCGCAGCCGGAGACGCGCTCGGCATAGAGGCGGATGAACTCCTCCGAAATCGACTCGTACGGCTCGGTTTCGAAGGTATAGCCCATGCGGCGGTAGTAGTCCATCACCGGAAAGCCGAATATCGCGCGGTAGTCGTCGAGGCGCTCGATGCGCCCCATACCGCGCTCGAGGCGCATGTCGTTGGCGATCTCGTAGCAGGTCGCGGTATCGTCGAGCAGCGTGCCGTTCCAATCCCAGACGACGAGGTCGTATACCCGCTTATGCTTCATCTTTCCAAACCTCCTTTGCCCGCGCGGGCGGTTTGCTCTATTATACGCATTCGCTTTGCCGCGCGCAAGATTACGTGTGTTTGCCCGCGCCGCCGTTATATTGCGTGAGAACTGTGGTATAATAACGCAAATGGAAAAACATGCAAGGGCGTTGCGCGCGTCCGGCGTATTCCTGTTTTGCTTTGCCGGGGTTGCGATGCTGTGGCAAACCTATAGCCTGTTTACCGCGGGCGTGGGGCACGTACAGTCCGGGGTGCTGCTTGCGGCGCTCGTGTGCGTGCCGCTCGTGCTCGGCGCGCTGCTGCTCGCGCTTTCGTTTCCGGATGAGGCGGGCCGCCGCCGCGTTGTGCGCGGGAGCGTCAAGGCGCTCTTTGCGTGCTATCTTGTCACGCTGTTTATCACGCTGATCGGTTCGCGCATCAACCTTGCGACCTTTGCCGAGGACGTGGTCTTCTACCGCGCGCACGTCGACATGATGACGAACTTTATCCCCTTTGCCACCGTGCGTCTCTACTGGCGGGCGCTGATCTACAACTACATCGGCCCGGGCATTCCGCTTTCAAACCTCATCGGCAACGTGCTTTTGTTCATGCCGATGGCGGTGTTTCTGCCCGGCCTGTTCCCAAGCATGCACAAGCCCTGGCGTTTCATCGTGCTGATGGTGCTCGTGCTGCTTGCGGTGGAGTCGCTGCAGCTCATCCTTGCCTGCGGCAGCTGCGACGTTGACGACGTGCTGCTCAACCTTGCGGGCACGCTCGTGGTCTACTTCTTCCTGCGCATCCCCGTGGCAAAAAAGATGCTGCGCGCGCTCTATCTATCGCCCGAGGAGGCGGAGAGCGCCGCGCCGCCCGTCACAGCCGGATGACGCGGGTGGCAAGCTCGTCGACAAACGCGCGGTCGTGCTCGACAAGCAGCATCGCGGCGCGGTGTTCAAGCAGCAGGTCGCGTATCTGCATGCGCGAGAGCACGTCGATATAGTTGAGCGGTTCGTCCCAAACATACAGGTGCGCTTCTTCCGCGAGCGACGCGGCGAGCAGCACCTTCTTTTTTTGCCCGGCGGAGAAGCTCGCCATATCCTTTTCGAATTGCACGCGCGGAAAGTCAAGCTTGCGCAGGATGGTCAAAAACAATGTCGCGTCGAGCGCGCGTGCTTTGGCGTAGTCGAGCACGCCGCCGCTTAAAAACGAGCTGTCCTGCGGCACGGAGGAGACGATCAGCCCCGAGGCAAGGCGCAGCGTACCTTCGTGCGGTACGGCTTCGCCGGTAAAGAGCTTCAAAACGCTGCTCTTGCCCGCCCCGTTTTTGCCGAGCAGGGCAAGGCGCTCGCCGGGCGCAAGCGAAAAGTCGAGCGGCCCGCAGGCCACGCGTTCGCCGTAGGCGATCGTAAGTCCCCGCGCCTCGGCAAGCAGGCGCGCCGGGTGATGCAGCGGATGGATCTTGAGTGCGTCCGCGCGCTCGACGTTCTTGAGCAGCCCTTCCTTTTCCTCGGCGGCACGTTCGCGCCGGTGCTCGATGGCCTTCGCGCGCCGCATCATCCGCGCGGACTGGTGGCCGATGTAGCCGCGATCCGCCGCGCCCGTGCCGATCTTCGTGCTTTCGATGCGCTCCGACCAATCGGAGGCGCGCCGCGCCGCCTGCCGCAGCGCGCCGATCTCGCGCGAAAGGCGCTCGTTTTCCGCCGCTTCGAAGGCGTCCTGCCGGCGGCGGTTCTCCTCCCAGGAGGAGAAGTTTCCCTTCTGCACCTCGATCGAGGCCCGGTTGATCGAGAGGATGTGGTCGACGCAGCCGTCGAGAAACGCG
>CAYMSL010000128.1:0-4348 GCA_964393095.1 uncultured Oscillospiraceae bacterium
AAAAGCTCTGGGATTGTTAAGGGTCGCAACTCTTAACCAATAGAATCCGGCTGCGTCGGCTTTGCCGCCCGCGAGAGTAAAGCGCGAGAGGCAAAGGGCGGCTATTCCCTCAAAAATTGGTTTTTGACGGACCGAGCCGCGCGTAAGGACGGTCTGCGGGCGCTTATGTGAGCCGTTTCCACAAATGGCCGGACTGCTGCGTCGGCGGCAGGCGGTCGCCGCTTTGTATCGTCACCTGGCGGGCGTCGGCGACGGTGCTGCCGCGCGCGTCGACCTCGATGTACTCGCCGGCCGGCCGGTTGTCTTCGCCGGGCTTGAAGAGTTCGCTGGGCATTGTGTTCACCTCCCTTTGTGCTAATCTGTCACAAAGAAAGGGCTTTTACACCGAGTAAGTTGTGCCAGTTTGCAAACAAACCGCGCGAGAGCCTGATTCGGGGCGGTGCGCGGCCGGATGGACGCGGCGAAGGTTTTTTGCGTCGGCGCCATTCCGCATGCAGGGCAAACGGATCCTGCATCGCCGAAATCCACTTCCAAATAGGATCGACGATTTGGGGATACCATATCTGCCGAGGGAATTGAAAATGAAACTGCTCTTCGACGCGGTCTATTATGAACCGGCCGCGCTCAACTACGAATTGGGGCAAATGCTCCGGGTTCAATATGCGGCGCTGCCTTGGATCGAAATAGACAATCACAATCACATCCCCGCGCTGGCGGCGGCGGAAAACCGTGACTTTCCAAAGCTGAAACGCCACCTTATCGTAGGTCTGCGCAAAACGCACAGGTATGTGCCGAACCACAAGGTCTCCGACTGGCTTGTGCCGTATACCTCCTCGGGCTGCCGGGCGATGTGCCTGTATTGCTACCTCGTATGCAACTATAACAAATGCTCCTATCTTCGCCTGTTTGTCAACCGCGAGCAAATGCTGGACCGTCTCCTGAAAAAGGACGCCGGCGCTCCCGGGCCGCAAACCTTTGAAATCGGCAGCAACAGCGATTTGCTGCTGGAGAATACGGTTACGAACAACCTGGTCTACACAATTGAACGCTTTGCGCAGGAGGGCCGCGGATATCTGACGTTTCCGACCAAGTTCGATATGGTAAGCCCGCTGCTTAACCTTCGTCACAACGGCAAGACCATATTCCGCATGAGCGTGAACCCGCAGCAGATCATAAGCCGCATCGAATTGGGCACATCGCCGCTGCGTGCGCGCATCCGGGCGCTCAACGCCATGGCGGAGGCCGGATATCCGGCGGGGCTGCTGATCGCACCCGTTATTCTGCTTCCCGAATGGAGGCAATGGTACGGCCGGCTGATTGAGCAGCTATCGGACGAGCTAAGCCAAAAGGTCAAACAAAACGGCTTTATAGAGATCATATTCATGACCTACAGCTTCGTGCAAAACGCGATCAACACGGATGCGTTTCCCAACGCGGCGGCGCTTTTCAACCGGGAAACCATGGTTGGACGCGGAAAAGGCAAGTATTGCTACCGCAGCGATGTGCGGCAGGAGGCGGAATCCTTTTTGCGGCAAAGGCTGGCGGAGCAGCTGCCGGACATGCCGATCCTATATATTGCCTGAGAAAGAAAAAGACGCCAAATTCGCACGCCGACGAACGCGAAAAATGGAATACGGGGAGCGCGACCAAGCGCCGGAACCCCATCGCGTACCTTTGGCGGCAGCCGCCCGTTCGGCCGCGTCTGCCAATGTCTCCCGATTTGTAAAAGTTCTGGAATTTTGGAACGCAAAATTGCACTTACGCGAATAAATTGTACGGGACAACCCCAAATAGTCCCGATCGGCACGGCGTTTACGGATATGCGCATGCCCGCGGGCGGCGTGTATCACGATGGCGGCGCCTCTCATTTTTTGCAGGTTTTTGCAGAATTGGCTTCAATATATAATCGCAAACGGTTGTTTCTTTGGGCTTACCGTGTTATATTTGAATAGGGCAAAACCGCAAGTGGGAGGTAAGGCGCATGCTGACCTATGGCGGAAGAGAAGCGGCGGCGCACGAGCGCCGCGCGGCGATCGATTTTGTATCGCGCTTTTCCGACCGGCCGGATACGCTGCGTTTTCCCGAGATCGCCGTGCTCGACACGGATACTTACGGGCGCGTGCTGACGTTTATCCGCGTACTGCACGAGGATGCGGCCGAAGAGCCGCTGCTCGTGGTCTTTAAGGAGATCCGCCCCGACGGGGGCTATCTCGCGGGGCCGAAATCGATTTTGCGCGCGCGGGCGGCCTCGTTTTACGCGGGAATCGAGCACCATAAGGTGCGCAACAGCTGGGATTGCCCGCCGGACGCGCAGCCGCACTTTGAAACGTAAAAACGCAGGTTTTGCAAGGCGATCATGCAAAGAACGATATTTTGTGAAGAGAATATCGATCTTGACAATTAACCAAAGAAGCGGGATGCTGACTGCATACCACTTCTTCTCCGGGGCGGTATCGGCATGAATGTTGCAGGCTTGATGATCGTCGCGGGACCGTCGCTGCGCATGGGCGCGTTTAAGCCGCTTCTCCCGATCAACGGAAAACCCATGATCGCGCATACGGCGGACGTATTTTTACGCGCGGGTATTACGGATCTTTTCGTTGTGGTCGGCAAACATGCGGATTCTGTCATCTCCGCCCTCTCGGGCAGGAACGCCCGCTTTGTTTGGAACAACGCCTATCGCGAGACGGAGATGTTCGACTCGATACAGCTCGGGCTTGGCGAAATCCGCCGCGAGGGCCGCTATGACGGCGCGTTTTGGCTGCCCGGCGACATGCCCGCCGTACCGCCCGGCGTCCTGCTTTCGCTTATGGAGGCGCTTGAATCGGGCGGTTGGGACGCGGTGTTTCCGAGCACCGGCACACGCCGCCTGCATCCGCCGCTCGTACGCGCGTCGTGCTTTGAGAGCCTGATCGCCTACGCGGGCGGGGACGGTCTTCGCGGGGCGTTTCGCGGCATGGAAGGGCGCATCGGCTATGTGATTACGTCCGAGGCGGGCTGCGGGATGGACGTGGATACGCCCGAGGATTACGCGCGGGTCAGCGAGCATATGGCGGCGCGTTTAGAGGGGAAGACGGATCCGTGAGCGCCGCCGCGATCATCCTTGCCGCGGGCGAACCGGCGCAGATGAGCCACTTTCAGCCGATGCTCAAGCTCAGCGGAAAGTCGGTCGTCCGCCGCCAGATCGGGGCGTTTCGCGCGGCCGGCGTAAGCGATATCCTCATCGTAACCGGCTACCACGCGGGCATGCTCGAACGGCACCTTGTGGGCGAGGCGGTACGGTTTGTGAAAAACCCGGACTATGCCACGGCCGACATGATGGAGTCGGTCAAGTGCGGCCTAAGGGCGCTCGCGCCCGATTGCGAGCGCGTCCTGATCACCCCGGGGGATGTGCCCTATCTGCACGTTGAAACGATTGAAAAGCTGCTCCATTCGCCCCGATCGGTTGCGATCCCTTCCTTTTGCGGCTCCGCCGGGCATCCGGCCATGGTGCGCAGGGTGCACTTTACGGCGTTGATCCATTACGCCGGCGAGCGGGGATTGCGCGGCGCGCTGGCGCAGTGGAAGAAAGATACCGAGTTTGTGCCTACGGATGAAAACGGCATGCTCGTGGACATCAACACCGAAACCGACTATCTGCGCGAACAGCGCGAACAGACCCCTCCGGTCGTCCCCGCGCTCACGGCGGCGCTGACGATACGCATCGGCGAATTTTGCCTTGACGAGCGGGGCATTCGTTTGCTCGAGTGCATCGAAGCGGAGCGTTCCCTGCAAAAGGGCGCGGCGCGCGCCGCGCTTTCCTACAGCAACGCGTGGCTCATGCTCAACCGCATGGAGGAAGCGCTCGGCTGCAGGCTCGTCGAGCGCAGGTTCGGCGGCGCGACGGGCGGCGGCAGCAGCCTCACCGACGACGGGCGTATGTGGGTGGAGCGGTTCCGCCGCCTCGAACGGAGGCTTGAAAAAGAGCTGCTGCGCATACAAAAAAGCGAATTCGACCAAGCGAGCACACCACAGAACCCCGGCGCCTTTCGAACCGATTCTTAACCGTCTTTGACCCCGCGGCGCTCCAGATCGCAACAGAGCGCCCGGCTCGCCGGAAAGACAAGCGGCAGCCGACCCCGTTTTCCGCTTTTCTTTTCCCCCAACATCGGCAGTTATCCCCCTCGGGGGGGTGCATATCCATCAAAACTGAGAGGAGAACCATTCTTGAGAGACTTTGTGTATCTTGCTCCGGAAACGCTGGAGGAAGCCGCCGCGCTCAAACTCGAGCACGACGACAAAGCGATCTTCATGGCGGGCGCGACGGACGTCATCATCCGCCTGCGCGACCACCTGATCGCGCCGGACT
>CAYMSL010000129.1:0-4330 GCA_964393095.1 uncultured Oscillospiraceae bacterium
CACCTGCGAGTGCTGGTCGGTTACGCCGAGGCTCTTGACCGGCGTCTGCCCGGCGTTGACCACAAAACCCTGCCAGTCGACGCGCTTGCCGAGCGACTCGGCCCAGAGCTGGGCGTACCAGTCGGCCATATAGCGCAGCGAGTCGGCGTAGGGCATCATGACGCTGATGTTGCAGCCGCGCTGCATGCTCGCGACCTGAAGCGTCGCAAGCATGTAGGCGGGGTTTTTCCAGACGTCGCGCTGCGTGTCGCACAGCCCGTCCATAAACGCCGCGCCCGCGAGCAGTTCGCGAATGTCGATGCCGCAGACCGCAGCCGCGAGCAGGCCGACCGGGCAGAGCTCGGAGAAGCGCCCGCCCACGCCTTCGGGAATATAGAATGTCGTGAGGTTTTCCGCCTTGGCGACCTTGAGCAGATGCCCCTTGGTTTCGTCGGTCGTGGCAAAGAGGTGGGAGCTGATATCGGAGCCAAGCCGCTCGTGCAGCAATGAGGAGACGATGAGCAACTGCGACATCGTTTCGGAGGTGCCGCCGGACTTGCTTACGACGTTGAACGCGGTCTTTTCCACGTCGATGACGTCGAGCAGGGCGGCCATGCGCTCGGGATCGATGTTGTCCTCGATAAACAGGCGCGGCCCGTTGCGTTTGTCCGCCGGCAGGTCGTTGTAATGCAGATGGTTGAGGGCCTGCTGTACGGCGATCGGGCCGAGCGCGCTGCCGCCGATGCCGAGCACGACGAAGTTTTCGAAGCGCTCGCGGATCGTCTCCGCAGTTTTGAGGATGGACTTGACGACCTCCTCCTGATTGTAGGGCAGCTCGCGCCACTTCATGAGCGGACGCTTCGCGCGCATGTTCGCGACCGCGGCGTCGATCTCCTTCTGCATGGCGTCGAGCTCGCGGCGGTAGAGCCCGCGCTTGCCGAGCTGATCGGACATCATGTTGTTGAAGTCGAGCTTGAGGCGCATCGACTGCCGCCAGGATTCATCCATGTACCGTTCCAGCATCTTCGCCTAACCTCCGCAGCAATTCGATTCATATTACCATAGTATGGAACGCGGGAAAAGCGGCTATCTGTGAACAATTTTACAGATGCGCGCGTAGCTTTCATAGAGCGTCGCAATATCCTCGTACATATCCGCGTAGACCTCGATAAACGCGGGGCCTGTGTAACGGGCCGCTTCAAGCGCGGCAAACAACGCCGCAAAGTCGTACGCGCCAAAGCCCGGCATGGCGTATTGCACGGGACCGTTTTCGTGCTTGACGGCGTCGCAGAGGTGCACGTTGCGAATCGTTCGCCCAAGGCGCTCGACGAACGCGACCGGCTCGCGCCCGCTGCGGAGAGCCTGCTTCACGTCGAGCGTAAAGCAGAGGTTCTCGGCGCCGATGCGCTCGAGCAGCCGCTCGCCCTGCTCCGGTTCGCAAAACGCGCACCAGCTCACGTTTTCGAGCGAGAGCGCGATGCCGTATTCGCGCGCGAGCGCGATCAGGTCGCAAAAGACGGGTGCGGCGTATGAAAGGTCAATGGGCGTTGTGCCGGAGAGACGCATGGGCCCGTGCATGGTGTAAAGCGCGGCGCCAAGCGCCTTGCCCGCGCTTAGCACGCTTTCATAGATGCGCCAGGCGTCGGCGCGCTGACGCGGGTGGTGCGAAAAGAGCTGCGGTTCAAACTGCATGCTCATCGGATGCACGCTGAATACGCGTACGTCCGCCTGCCGCGCGCGAGCGGCCAAAAGCTTGATAAACGCGGGTTCATATTCGCAAAAAGAGTTCAAAAAAAGTTCGCACAAGCGCACGCCGTGCGCGCCGATGTCGACTAGCGCGTCCTCGGTTGGAAGCCGGGCAAAGTAGCTGGCGCTTGAAAGTCCAATCTCCATGCGGCACCTCAAAACACCTTTATTCTACCACGCTTTCGTATCGTCCGCCAGCCGCGCGGGAATTTGCGGCACACCGTGCGCCTGGCTAAAAACGCGCGCGTCGGTTATGCTATGCGCCCGCACGACTTCGGCGCCGTGCTGCGGGCCGCGGGATCGCGCGCGTTTGCAAAAGCGCGTTGGGGTGGTATAATCGGCGCATGAAACCGAAGCAAAATTGGAAAGCCGTCCCCTGGCGCGGCGTATGGGTGCGCGCCTTGATCGCGGCCGGGCTGCTCACGCTCGGCCTTCTCTGGCCGAACCTGCTCGCGGGCCGTCAGGCGGCCGTGGAGACCCTTTTTTCCGAGGCCGTGTATCCCGGAATCGCCCGTGCGCTCTCGCGCATGACCTCGCTCGTGCCGTTTTCGATCGCGGAGCTGCTGCTCTGCGCGCTCGCGTTCGGGCTGCCGGCGCTATTGATCGTTCGTACCGTGCAGACGATCCTGCGCCGGTTCCACTGGCGCAGGCTGCTGCGGCTGTTTGCCTCGCTCGCGCTTGCCGCGGGCGTTTTGCTGAACCTGTTCTACGCCACATGGGGATTCAACTATTTTCGCGTACCGCTTGCCGAACGCATGGGGCTTACCGTGTGCGCGCGCGGCGTCGACGAGCTTGAGGCGTTCGTGCGCGAGACGGCGGCCGAGGCGCGGGCGCTGCGCGAAACCCTGCCCGAGGACGCGGATGGCGTATTCCTGCCGACGGAGAGCCGACGCGCGATCTTCGACGCGCTGCCGCAGGCATACGCGGCGCTCGGGGCGCGCTTTGCGGTCTTTAGCGGCACTGTCACGCGGGCAAAGGACGTGCTTTACGCGAAGGGGCTGTCGCGGCAGGGGATCTCGGGCGTTTACATCGGCCTCACCGCCGAGGCAAACGTCAACATCGACCAGCCGCCGCTGCTGCTTTACGAGGCGGCGGCGCACGAGATGGCGCACCAGCTCGGCATCGCCTCCGAAAACGAAGCGGAGTTTACGGCATACCTCGCCTGCGGCGTATCGGACAATCCCGCCGTGCGTTACGCGGGGCTGATGTTCGCTCTTATCGTCGGCGGCAACGCGCTTTGCGATGCGGACGGCGAGCGCTACAAAGCGGTTAAGGACACCTACGGCGAGGCGGTCTGGCGTGATCTGGCCGATTACGACGCCTACTGGGAGGCGTTCGAGGGCGAGGCGCGTGAAAACGCGGACAAGCGCAACGACGCCTACCTCAAACACAACGCCCAGCCGAGCGGCGTTCGGAGCTACGGCGAGTCGGTCGACCTGATGCTGGCGTACCGCGCGCGATACGGAACCTAAAGGCGCCGCCATAAGAAGATCCGCCCGCGCCAAACCGCCCCGGCTTTCCAAAGCGCGGAACGAAACCGCGATCCGCACAGAGATCATATATGGCGCGGCATGCGGCTGGCTTCAGTCAAATCCCTCATTGCCCCTAAAGAAAAATAAGGCACAAAAAATATTTTTGTAAAATGTGGCCGCGCGCTGTTTACAAAAGGGCGGCGTTGTTGTATGCTAAAACCGTATAAAAAGTTTTTATTAAGATAGAGGAGCGAAGCATATGATCGATTTGACCATGAACCGCGACAGCCTCAAGCGCAGCGTCGAACGCGCAAAGGAAAAGGGCATTATCATCCCGACGTTTGCGCAGATGCGGAACCCTTCCCTGATTCCCGGCGCCATCAAGGAGCGGCTGCGCAAAGTGGGACTGTGGGATATCAACCCGCTCAACCTCTTTCGCATCGGTTGGCACAACGAGCCCAAGGACTTCGGCGGCACGTTCGGCGACGTCAACTTCATCGAGATTCCGCGCGAGCTTACGGGCGTAAAGGCGCGCATCATCCTGCTCACCGGCAAGTGGTTCCCCACGGGATGCCACAAGGTCGGCGCGTCGTTTGGCTGCCTTGTGCCGCGGCTTGTGACCGGGCAGTTCGATCCCACGTATCACAAGGCCGTGTGGCCGAGCACCGGCAATTACTGCCGCGGCGGCGCATACAACTCCGCGCTGCTTGCCTGCAGCTCGATTGCGATACTGCCCGCCGAAATGAGCCAGGAGCGCTTCGAGTGGCTCAAGACCGTCGCGGGCGAGATCATCGCCACCCCGGGCTGCGAGTCGAACGTCAAGGAGATTTTCGACAAGACCTGGGAGCTTAAGACCACGCGGGACGACGTGATGATATTCAACCAGTTTGAGGAGATGGGCAACTGCGTTTGGCACTACCAGGTGACTGGACACGCCATCGAAGAGGCCTACGAATCCATTCGCGGCGAGGGCGACCGCTTTGCGGGCGCGTGCTTTACCTCCGGCAGCGCGGGCACCATGTCCGCGGGCGACTATCTCAAAGAGGTCTATCCCAACGCCAAGCTTGCCGTGGGCGAGGCGCTCCAGTGCCCGACGCTGCTGAACAACGGCTTTGGCGGACATCGCATCGAGG
>CAYMSL010000130.1:0-4267 GCA_964393095.1 uncultured Oscillospiraceae bacterium
CTGATGCTCGTGGCGCAGTCGAGCATAAAGGGCAAAGGCTCGTCGGTGGGAAAGCCCACGGTAAGCGGGTTTGTGCCGAGCATGTTCTCAACGCCGAACGTCGGGGCGATCGAGGGGCGCGCGTTCGTGCCCGTGATACCGATCATGCCGGCCTTCGTCGCCATGCCCGCCCAGTAGCCCGCGATGCCGTAGTGCGTGCTGTTTCGCACCGTCACCATGCCGAGGCCGTAGGTTTTCGCCTTCTCGATGCAAAGCTCCATCGCCCGGTGGCTTGCGACCATGCCCATGCCGTCGTTCGCGTCAAGCACGGCCGTGGTTGGGCCTTCTTTGAGCACGTCGATCTTCGTGACGGGGTTCTGGATGCCGTCCTCGATGCGGTCGATGTAGATGGGTTTGAAGCGGTTGCACCCGTGGCTCTCGATGCCGCGCCGGTCACTCTCCATGAGTACGTCCGCGCAGAGCCGCGCGTCCGCCTCCGGCACGCCGACGCTTTTTAACACCGCCGTCATAAACTCGCCCACGAGCGCCCAGGGTAGATAGGGTCGTGTCTCCGCCATGTTACTTTTCCTCCCAGTTCATTGCTCTTTGCAGGGCGCGCCGCCAAAGCGCAAGCCGCTTTTGACGCTCCTCGTGCCCCATGCTTGGTTCAAACGTTCTCTCGCTTTGCCAGCGCGCCGCGATATCCGCCGTGGAGCGGTAGACGCCCGTCGCGAGCGCGGCAAGGCACGCCGCCCCGAGCGCCGTGGATTCGACGCAGCGCGGTCTGTTAACGCGCACGCCGAGCAGGTCGGCCTGAAATTGCATCATCACGTTCGACACCGAGGCGCCGCCGTCCACCTTGAGTTCGCCAAGCGGCACGCCCGCGTCAAGCGTCATGGTTTCGGCAAGGTCGCGCACCTGGTGGGCGATGCCCTCGAGCACCGCGCGCGCAAAATGTGCCTTCGTCGTGGCGCGGGTCAGGCCCACAAGCGCCCCGCGCGCATACATGTCCCAATGCGGCGCGCCGAGGCCCGTAAAGGCGGAAACGAAATACGCCCCGCCCGCGTCCGGTACCGACTCGGCCAATTCGTCGATCTCGCGCGCGCTCGAGATCAGGCCAAGGTCGTCGCGCAGCCACTTGATGGCGCTGCCCGCGTTAAAGATGCTGCCCTCAAGCGCGTAGTCCACACCGCCGCCGAGGCCCCAGGCGATCGTGGTAAGCAGGCGGTGCTTGCTTTCGATGGGCGTTTCGCCCGTGTTCATCATGAGGAAGCCGCCCGTGCCGTAGGTGCACTTGGCCGCGCCCGGTTCGAAGCAGGCCTGCCCGAACAGCGCCGCCTGCTGGTCGCCCGCCGCTCCCGCGAGCGGCACGCCGCCGAGCGCCTCGAGGCCGAGCATGCGCGGGCGGATCAGCCCGTATATCCGGCTTGACGGCAGCGCCTTCGGCAGCATGCAGCGCGGGATGTCGAGCCGGCGCAGCAGCGTTTCGTCGTAGTCGAGCCGGTGTATGTCGTAGAGCATCGTGCGCGAGGCGTTGGAATAGTCCGTCACATGCTCGCCGGTGAGATTCCAGATCAGCCACGTATCGACGGTGCCGAAGAGCAACTCCCCGTTCTCCGCGCGCCGCTGCCCGTCTTCGATGTGGTCGAGGATGTAGCGGATCTTCGTCGCGGAAAAATACGCGTCGATGAGCAGGCCCGTGGTCTTTTTTACATGCTCGGCAAGGCCCTCGGCGATGAGTTCCTCGCACAGCGGCGCCGTGCGGCGGCACTGCCAGACAATCTCGTTGTAGACGGGCCGGCCCGTCGCCTTGTCCCATACGATCGTCGTCTCGCGCTGGTTCCCCACCGCCTGCACCTCGCCCGGCTGTACGCAGGCGTCGCGCAGCACATCGGCCGCGGCCTGTTTCTGCGTTTCGAGGATATCGAACGGATCGTGCTCGACGTAGCCTGCGCTCGGGTAGATCTGGCGGAACTCATACTGCGCGCTCTTGACGATGCGCCCGTCGAAGTCAAAGAGGATCGCGCGCGAACTTGTCGTACCCTGATCGAGCGCGAGTAGATACTTGGCCATGCTGAATCGTCCCTTCTTTGAAATGCGGCGGACGGCCGCGCCGTCCCCTCGCGCATATTATCGCATAATCGCCCCGATTCCTCAACAGGGCGCGGAACTTTTTCGTGCATTCGCGCCGTAAATCGGCTATGATAAAGGTATGAAATCCAGCGTCACGGCCGATGGCGGAGCGTTTGTTCCGAACCGCGCGCTCGGCCAGAATTTCCTCGTCGACGAGGGCGCGATCGCCGCCATACTCGACGCCGCGCACATCGACGGCGCCGCCGTGCTCGAGGTCGGCCCCGGAACCGGCGCGCTGACGGACGGCCTAATTGAACGCGCGGCGCGGCTTGTCGCCGTGGAAAAGGACGGCCGGCTCGTCGGGCTGCTTTGCGAACGCTTCGGCGGGCGGCTCACGCTTGTGCACGCGGACGTGCTCGACGTCGATCTGCCCGCGCTCATGGAGCAGGCCCCCTTCCACGCGGTGGGCAACCTGCCCTACTACGCCACAACGCCCATCGTGCTCAGGCTGCTAACGCTCCTGCCCGCATCGATGACGCTCATGGTGCAGCGCGAGGCGGCCGAGCGATTCTTTGCCGAACCTGGCGGGCGCGTATACGGCCCCGTCGCCGTGCTCACGCGCTGTTTTTACCGCGCCGATACCGTGTTCGAGGTGCCGCGCACGAGCTTTTCCCCTTTGCCGGAGGTGGAGTCCGTCGTTGTGCGGCTCGAGCGTTTGCCCGGCGCGGGGGACGACGCGGCGGCGTTTCTTATCTTTCTCAAACGCGCCTTTGCCATGCGCCGCAAGACGCTTGCAAACAGCCTTAGGCGCGACGCGCGGCTGCCCGCCGCGCTCATGCGCCTCGCGCTTTCACCCGATGTGCGCGCGGAGGCCATCGCGCCGGAGGCGCTGCTAGCACTGTATCACGATCTATGCGAAAGGGAGGATGCCCCATGTCCAAACTAACCCTGTTCTATTTGCCGAACTGCCCGCACTGCCGCCTTGCCGAGCGCTGCATTACGGAGCTTTGTGAAAGCGACAAGCGCTATGCAAACGTTGAGATCGAGCGCGTCGACGAGCTCAAGGAGCGCGCGCGCGCCAACTCCTACGACTACTGGTATGTGCCCTGCTTCTATCTTGGCGAGCAAAAGCTGCACGAGGGCCACGCCGAAAAGTCGGACATTCAAAGCGTGCTCGAACGCGCGCTCAAGGGCTAGGCGGCGCGCGAAAGCGCCGACCCCGCGGCGGGGCACCGCAGCGTGCGCCGCACCGGTATGTTTTTTCGCCGCGCTGGCAACAATGATACGATTTTTTAAGGGGGTGAAACCATGTCGAATTCGTTTCACAAGTCGATGACGATCGTTTCGGCCATCTATATCGTTATCGGACTCTTACTCGTACTCTGGCCCGACGAGGCGCGGTTCATGATCTGCTATGCGCTCGGCGCGGCGGCGCTTCTTTACGGCGCGTACCGCGTCATCCGCTACTTTACGCAGACCGGCGCGGAATCGGGCGTGCGCTTCGGCTTTGCGCTCGGCGTGGCCTGCGCCGTGCTCGGGCTGTTTCTGCTGTTTAAGGCCAACGCCGTGGTCACGGTGCTCGCCGGCGCCGCCGGTATGGCCGTGATCGTCGAGAGCGTGATCCGTTTGCAGGTAGGGCTGGATCAAAGGCATGCCGAAGGGCGGCTGTGGCTTGCCATTTGCCTCAGCGCCGTGGTCATGCTTCTCTTCGGCATCGTGCTGCTGTTCAACCCCTTTGCGGTTGTCCGCGCCGCAACCATCGTTGCGGGCGTCGCGCTCGCGCTCGACGGCGGGCTTACGCTCTGGGGACTGTTGCAGTCCAGCCGCCGCACGCACCGGCGGACGGTCGTCGTACACTGATTCCCCCATTCGTCCGGCAGACACGCCCTCACTTTCTTTAGAAAGAAAGTGAGACAAAGAAACCCCTCGTTATGCGGAGAGTCCTCACTTTCTTTGGAAAGAAAGTGAGACAAAGAAACTTCTCTTTACGCCAAAAGATAAGTCGTTTGAACAGCGGCGTTCGAGTTAATTCCATCTTCGTTTTGAACAAAAAAGAGCTCCCATACGGAAGCTCTTTTTGTTGCATTGTTCGACGCTTGCCGCACGAGCCTCCACATAAAGTGAAGTTTCTTTGCCAAGCTTTCTTTCCAAAGAAAGCGGGCCAAGCTTTCTTTCCAAAGAAAGCGAAGAGAAAGCGAAAAGTGCTCCCATTAAG
>CAYMSL010000131.1:0-4231 GCA_964393095.1 uncultured Oscillospiraceae bacterium
TTTTACTCATCTTGCCGCCGTCCAGCACCAGCCAGCCGTGGCCCAACACCTGCTTTGGCAGCGGCTCGCCGAGCGCCATGAGCATGATCGGCCAGATGATCGTGTGGAAGCGCACGATCTCCTTGCCCACGATGTGCACGTCTGCCGGCCAGAATTTGCGATACAGCGAATCGTCATCACTGCCCCACCCGAGCGCGGTAATATAGTTGGAAAGCGCGTCGATCCAAACATACACCACGTGTTTGTCGTCGAAATCGACCGGTATTCCCCACTGAAAGCTCGTGCGGCTTACGCAGAGATCCTCGAGGGCCGGCAAAAGGAAGTTTTGCAGCATCTCGTTCGTGCGGCTTACCGGCTGGATGAACGTCGGGTTGTTGCGGATGTGCTCGATGAGCCGGTCGGCATACTTCGAAAGGCGGAAGAAGTAGCTCTCCTCCTCGACGAGTTCGACGGGGCCGCCGCAGTCCGGGCAGACGCCGCCCGCTTCCTCGATCTGCCGGTCGAGCCAGAAGCTCTCGCACGGGGTGCAGTAATGGCCCGTATACTTGGACTTGTAAATATCCCCCTGCTCGTAGAGCCGGCGGAAGATCCTCTGCACGGCTTTGACGTGGTAGTCGTCGCTCGTGCGCACGAACCCGTCGTAGGAGATGTCGAGCAGCTTCCAGAGCCGTTTGAATCCGGCGACGATCTCGTCGACATACTGCTGGGGCGTGACCGCCGCCGCTTTGGCCTTGCGCTCGATCTTCTGCCCGTGCTCGTCGGAGCCCGTAAGGAAGAAAACGTCGTATCCAAGCTCGCGCTTGTATCTTGCGATGGCGTCCGTGGCCACGGTGCAGTAGGCGTGGCCGATGTGCAGATTCGCGCTCGGGTAATAGATCGGGGTCGTGATGTAAAAAGGCTTCTTTTTCATCGATATTTCCTCCCTTGTCGGTATCGGGTACCTCTTTGCGGATGGCGCCGTGTTCGTGCGCGGGGCGGGGCGGGCGTTTTCTCCCGTCCGGGTATGGGCACAATCTCCGTGCCCGCCGCCCATCGTGCTTGGACGGCGGCGGGGAAACAAAAAGCGCATACCGCCCCTTGTAAGGACAGTATGCGCATAGGCGCAACCGCTGTAACCACCCTACTTCCCCGGAAAACGGGGGCATAAGTCTCCGCTGTATCGGGCGGGAACCCGCTGCGGTTTACATGCCGTACCGCACGCTCGCCGCGAGGAGCTCGGGAGCCATGTTCGGCGGTGCCGCGACGCCGGGCTTTCACCTTGCCCCGGCTCTCTGATGGTGCGCGCGCATGCCTACTCTTTCCGTCGTCGCTCGTATTGATTAGAAACTTTACCACAGGCGCGCATTGGTTGTCAAGAGCGGGCGAACGTGCTAAGATAAAGCGCATCGACTTTGGAGGGCAGCGCATGTATGTTGTCGCGGGGCTTGGGAACCCGGGCCTGATCTATCGCAAATCGCGCCACAACGCGGGTTTTCAGGCGCTTGACGCGCTGGCCGACGCGCTGCACATCCGCGTGACGAAGAAGGGCTTTTCGGGCGTGTACGGCGAGGGTGTGCTTAACGGCGAGCGCATCGTGCTCGTCAAGCCCCAGACCTATATGAACAACTCGGGCGAGTGCGTTCAGCGTATCCTGCATTTCTATAAGTGCGATGTTTCAAGGCTCGTCGTGGTCTACGACGACGTGGAACTGCCGGTCGGCGCGCTGCGCATCCGCGAAAAGGGGAGCGCCGGCACGCACAACGGCATGCGTTCGATCATCGCAAACCTCGGCAGCGAGGATTTTGCGCGCGTGCGCGTCGGCGTAGGCGACCGGGCGGCGGGCGAGCTCAAAGATTACGTGCTCGGCAAGCCGGGCAAAGCGGAGCAGGCCGCGCTCGAGGAGGTATTCGGCAACGCCGCCGAGGCGGTGCTGCTGATACTCGACGGCCGCATCGGGGAAGCGCAGGCAAGGTACAACAAGCGGCACATCGGCGGCGCGGCGGAACGCTGAGGCATAGCCGGCGGCCGGGAAAGCAAACGGAGGATCATTGACAAAGGAAGCGAATCGGCCGATTCTCGATCTGCTCGACACCGCGACGGACTTCCGGCGCCTCAGGACGGCGCTGGAGGGGGGCAAGGGCCCCGTCGCGGCGTTCGGCGTGGCCGGAAACGCCAAGGCGCACCTTGTCGCCGCGCTTGCGCGCGGGCGGCAGGTGCTCTTTGTCACCGCCACCGATACCGCCGCCGCCCAGGTAACCGAGGGCGCGCGGCTCTTTGGCGCGCACGCGGAGCTGTTTTTGCCGCGGGAAACGCCGCTGGTCTACGTGCAGGCCGCCTCGGGCGAGAACCGCGGCGCACGCATTGCGGCGCTTTCCGCCCTTTCCGGCGGCAAACGCTGCGTCGTGGCGGCGAGCGCGGCGGCATTGATGCAGGTGCTCGCGCCGAAACAGGCGTTTGCCGAAAGCCAAATCACGCTGTCCGTCGGGGAAGCCGTCGATCCGCGCGCGCTGGTAAGCCGCCTCGCGGTGGCGGGGTACGAGCGCGTTGAGCTTGTCGAGGGCAGCGGGCAGTTCGCCGCGCGCGGCGATCTTGTGGACGTCTATGCGCCGGGTGACGAATACCCCGTGCGCATCGAGTTCTTTGGCGACGAGATCGATCAGATGCGCCGCTTCGACCCGCTCACGCAGCGCGGCGTCGAGCAAACGGCGGGCGTTACGCTCTGTCCCGCGATCGAAACGCCGCAGCCGCCCGCGCGCATCAAGCGCGCGTTTACGCGCATTGCGGGCAAGGTGGGCCTCTTCGAGCAGGAGCAGGCCTGGGCGGAAGGCCTTCCAAGCGTCGGCGCGGACGTACTGCTGCCGCTGTTGTACGAGCGCTGCGAGACGGTGCTCGACTATCTGTTGCCCGACGCGCTGATCGTGCTTGACGAGGCGCTGCTCGTCGACGAGGCGCTGCGCACCGAGCAGCTTCGCTTTGCCGGCGGCGTTGCGTCTATGCTCGAGCGCGGTGAAGGCACGCTCGAACAGGGCGCGCTCGAGCGCAGCGCAAACGAGACGCTGAACGCGCTCGATACGAACCGAACCCTGCTCTTGTACGCATTCTCGCGTACGCATCCGCAGTTTCCGGCGCGCGAGGTCGTTTCGCTCGAGTCGCGCAACGCGCCCCAGTACCTGGGTTCGATGGACGAGCTCTCGCGCGATATCACGCGCGCGTCCGACGCGGGCGAGACCACGCTGCTCTATGCCGGCGAACAGGCGGACACGGTGGCGGCGGGCCTTGCGGAGTACGGCGCGCGCGCGGACATCGCGACGGCGCTGCCCGAGGGAACGTTGTCCGGGCGCACGCTGATATTGCGCCTGCCCATGACGCGTGGCTTTAGCTACCCAATGCTGCGGCTTAACGTGCTCACGGAATACGAGCTGTTCGGCCGCACGGAGCGGGCGCACCGGCGCGCGCGCGGCAAGAAGCAGCTTGTGTTTTCGGAGTTGGCCGTTGGCGATTACATCGTGCACGAGGCGCAC
The DNA here is from genome assembly GCA_964393095.1 of uncultured Oscillospiraceae bacterium. Classification (GTDB taxonomy): domain Bacteria; phylum Bacillota; class Clostridia; order Christensenellales; family CAG-138; genus UBA7703. Next base: position 3,501 of record CAYMSL010000131.1, read on the forward strand.
GGCGTCGGGCGTTTCGTCAAGGTCGAGGCGCTTTGCGTGCAGGGCAGCACGCGCGACTACCTGCTCATCGAATACCGCGGCGGCGATCGGCTCTACATCCCCACGGACCAGCTTAACCGCGTGCAGAAGTACGTCGGCGGCGGCGAGGAGGAGGCGGCGCCGCAGCTAAGCAAGCTTGGCGGCGCGGACTGGGCCAACCGTGTCGAACGCGCAAAGAGCGCGGCAAAGAAGCTTGCCATCGACCTTGCGGCGCTCTATGCCGAGCGTTTGAACGCGAAGGGCTTTGCCTTTTCGAAGGACGCCGCCTGGCAGCGTACATTTGAGGAGCGCTTTCCCTACGAACTGACCCCCGACCAGCAGCAGTGCGTCGAGGAAATCAAGGCGGATATGGAGCGCGTCCGCCCGATGGACCGGCTGCTCTGCGGCGACGTGGGCTATGGCAAGACCGAGGTGGCCCTGCGCGCCTGCTTCAAGTGCGTGCAGGATAGCAAACAGGCCGCTTTGCTTGTGCCGACGACCATTCTCGCGCAGCAGCACTACAACACGATGTGCGCGCGCTTTGCGGATTTTCCGCTCAAGGTGGCGTGCCTTTCGCGCTTCCAGAGCCCGAAGGAGCGCGCCGAGATCAAGAAAGCGCTCGCGGAGGGAAAGATCGACATCGTCGTAGGCACGCACGCGCTGCTCGCAAAGGACGTGCGCTTTGCCGCGCTCGGGCTGCTCATCATCGACGA
>CAYMSL010000132.1:0-451 GCA_964393095.1 uncultured Oscillospiraceae bacterium
GAGCACGCGATGCCCATAGGCTTGAGGAGCCGCGCGATGTACGACGCGGTCGCCTCGCCCTCGACATCCGGATTCGTCGCGAGGATCACCTCTTTTACCCCGCCGGCCCTCACGCGTTCGAGCAGCTCGTTGATGCGTATGTCGTTCGGCCCTACGCCGTCGACGGGCGAGAGCACGCCGTGAAGTACATGGTAGCGGCCCGTAAACTCACGCGTGCGCTCCATGGCCATGACGTCGCGCGCATCGCACACGACGCAGAGCACGCTGCCGTCGCGCGCCGGGTCCGCGCAGATGGGGCAGGGGGTCACATCCGTGTAGGTGCCGCAAAGCGGGCAGTCGACGACCTTCTCACGGGCCGCGAGGATCGCGCCCGCAAGCTCCTGCGCCTGCGCAAGCGGTATATCGAGCATGTGATACGCAAGCCGCTGCGCGGTCTTCTGCCCGATGCCGG
>CAYMSL010000132.1:461-4228 GCA_964393095.1 uncultured Oscillospiraceae bacterium
TCCCAGCCCCCCCGTGAACTTGCCCATCTCGCCTTCGATCGTATCGTTCGCGCTGCGCAGCGCTTCGTTGACCGCCGAGAGCACGAGATCCTGCAGGGTTTCGGTGTCGCCGGGATCGACGCAGTCGGGCGATATCGCAATGGAGACAAGCTCCTTGCCGCCGCGCACGACGGCCGTGACCATGCCGCCGCCGACCGTCGCGGAGAACTCGCGCTGGGAAAGTTCCTCCTGCGTGCGCTGCATGTCCTGCTGCATGCGCTGTGCGCGCTGCATAAGCTGCTGCATATTCGCGCCGCCCATTCCGGGGAATCCGCCTTTTGCCATAGGGTACCTCCTGTTTTGGGTCGATAAAATTCGGGCTGATCGTCTATTCTACGGAGAGCTTGTCGCCAAACAGCGCGCGCGCGCGCGCTTCGGCCTCCCTGCCCGCCGGTTCCGGCTGGGTCAGAATCACATTGAGCCGCGTGTCGGGCTGCACCTCCTGCAGCGCCGCGAGGATCGGGTTGTAGTTGATCGGCACGGAGACGCTCTTGTACTTGGCCTCCTGCGCCGGGGAAAAACCCACCGTCAGCGTGTCGCCCTCAAGGCGCAGCGCTACGCCGACGCGCGCGAGCGCCTGCACAAAGGGGTTCTGGATGCGCGCGATGGCCGCGCGCCACAGCGCCGCGGGGTCGTTCGCGTCCGATTTGCCGGGGCCTTCGCCGCGATCGATGTCCGCGTTCTGCGCGGCGGCGGGTTTGATTGCGGCTTCTCCGCCCTTTGCGGCCGCGGGGGGCGTCTTGGGACGTTTGGACGACGCCTGTTCCGGCGCGGTGTCCATTGGAATCTCGCTAGAGGCTTGCAAAACGGATTCCGGCACGGGCCAATCGGCGAACGCGCCCGCGTCCGCTTCGGGTGCGATATCCGAGGCGCACGGGGCCTTGGCGGGCGGGGTTTGCGCGAGGCGCGCCTCAAGGCGGTCGACGCGCGCTTCAAGCGAGACGAGCGAGAGCGCGTCCTCGGGGCGGCAGATGTGCACGAGCGCGCTTTCGAGCATCGCGCGCGGGGCGGGCAGAAAACGCATGTCGTTCTGCGCCGCGATGAGGCGGTCCACCGCAAGCATCAGGCGCGCTTCGGAGGCGCGCTCGGCCTGGTCGAGGTAACGCTTCATCGCGTCCTCGGTGCACTCGAGCAGGTCGGCGCATTCGCCGCAGGTCTTGGCAAGCAGCAGCGCGCGCAGGTGCGCCGAGAGGTCGGCCGAAAAGACCGAGAGATCGCGGCCGTCGCGGATCACCGTGTCGAGCAGTTTCAACACGCGCGGCGCGTCGGAATCGAGCAGCGCGTCGGTCACGCCGAAGAGGAAGGTATCCTCCATGCTGCCGAGCGTTTCGTAGACGTCCTTTGTCGTGGCGCGATCGCCCGAGAAGGCGAGGCATTGGTCGGCGAGCGAGAGCGCGTCGCGCATGCTGCCCTGCGCGGAGCGGGCGATGAGCGTCAGTCCCCCGTCCTCGATCGAAACGCCGGCGCGGGTGAGCACGCTTATGAGCGTACGCTTGATGTCCGCTAGCGAGAGGCGGCGAAAGTCGAAGCGCTGGCAGCGCGAGACGATGGTTGCGGGCAGCTTTTGCGGCTCGGTCGTGGCGAGGATGAAGAGGATGTGCGGCGGCGGTTCCTCGAGGGTTTTGAGCAGCGCGTTGAAGGCGGGGCCGGAGAGCATGTGCACCTCGTCGATGATGAACACGCGGCGGCGCAAGCTCAGCGGCGCATACTGCGCGCTTTCGATGAGGTCGCGCACGTCGCTTACCCCGTTGTTGCTCGCGGCGTCGATCTCGGTGATGTCGGTGACGCCCTCCTCCTGCGCGGCAAGGCACGCCTGGCAAACCCCGCAGGGTTCGCCCTCGGCGGGGGAAAGGCAGTTGAGCGCGCGCGCGAGGATGCGCGCCGTGCTGGTCTTGCCGGTGCCGCGCGTGCCGCAGAAGAGGTAGGCGTGCGCCGGACGGTCCGACGCCACCTGATTTTTCAGCGTGGTCGTGATATGCTCCTGACCGATCACCTCGGCAAAGCGGGTCGGCCGGTATTGACGATACAGCGCGCGGTAGGCCATGCGTTTTCTCCCCGATATAACTTCCTACGTTACTATACCATAAAACAGGAAGCCTTAAAAGGGAGAAGGCGCAGGCGCGCGGGAAGACGCGCCGCACGCCGAAGACGGGGTTTTGGGCGGCGGCGAAGCCCGTGCAGCCAAAGGTTGGCAGAGGGGAGGCCGAACATGCGCGTTTCGCGGGTTTTCGCGTTGACCGGAGCCGCCGGGTGCGGTAAAATGGGAATCGTGAAACGATCGAATCAAAACCTCAACTATACGCCGAAGCGGCGCGGCGTCAACTTCGACGCCACGTCCGGCGGCCCCCTGCTCAAACTTGCGCTTGGCGCGCTGATCGTGCTTGCTCTCGTAGCGGCCGTGGCGTTTCTGCTTGTGCCGTATCTTGCGCGGCGTATGGCAAGCGGCACGCCGGAGGCGGAGAGTACGCCGCGTACGGGCGCCGCTGCGGCGCATCCGATCCTTTCGAACGCCGTTGGAACCGTGCGCTACGGCGAGGGATACGGCATGCCGACCGCGGTGGTCGATCCGTCGGTCTATGAAGATGCGATCCTCTTTGCCACGGGCGCTTCGGAAAACGCGTGCGACCGTCTGGTGCGCCTCAATCCCGAGACGGGCGCCTTCGAAAGCATCGCGGTCGCGCGCGAGAACGACACGCTGCGCTATCCGAGCGAAAACGCCGACACGATCGTCTATATCGACGCGAAAGACGGCGGCGGCGGCAGCATCCGCAAGCTCGATAAGGCGACGCAGGAGAACGTCGTGCTCTGTAAGTTTTCCTGCGGCATGCCGCGGCTGCAGTTTGAAGCGCCGTATCTTGTATGGACCGAGCGTGCGCTCGACGGCTCGGGCAAGCTCATGGTCTGCGACAGCACGACGGGCGAGCTGCTTACGCTCGCCCTGTTTGGAGCCGACTCGCCCTACGCCGCCTCCGATCCCTCGATCAAGAGCGGGCAGGTGCTCTACGCCGATGCGGATCCGAGCAGCGAAGGCGAGAGCCTTATTCGCACCTTGCTATTGTCGGACGGAAGCGGCTGGGACTACGCGGCGGGCGGCTATGTGCACGATCCGAAGTCGGCGGGCGACCGTTGGGCGTATCTTTCCGGCGACCATGGCGCGGAGGGCGACCTCTATATCGTCGTTGGCGGCGGCAAGGCGCGGCGCATCGCGCGCGGCGCGGTGGACTTTGCCATTACGTCCACCTGCGTGGTATACAACCGCGATGAAACGGTGTTTGCCTACGTCTTCTCCGACGACAAAACCTATATTTTAAGCGAGACGGGCGCCAACGCGCAGCTTGTGGCGGCGGGCGGCGACTATGCGATCTGGCGCGACCGGACGGCGCCGGGCGCCCCTGTGTGGCAGTTTATCCGGGTGGTGTAGCGTATGGCCAAGGAACGAATCACCTATATCTGCGGCGAGTGCGGCTATGAGTCCGCCAAGTGGATGGGCAAATGCCCGCAGTGCGAGAGCTGGAATACCATGACGGAGTCGCAGCAGGTGCGCGTGCGGTCCGTTTCGTCCGGCGCTTCCTGTTCGCAGAAGCTTTCGGAGGTAACGGCGCTGCCGCAAAAGCGCGTCTCGGCCGGCATGGCCGAGCTTGACCGCGTGCTCGGCGGCGGGCTGCTGCGAGGCATGGTCGTGCTGCTTGGCGGCGATCCCGGCATCGGCAAGTCGACGCTGCTGTTAC
>CAYMSL010000133.1:0-4192 GCA_964393095.1 uncultured Oscillospiraceae bacterium
CAAGGTTGTGCTGCCGTCGGTGCTGCCCGGTATCCTGACCGTGTCGGTGTTCGCGTTCATCTCGGCCTATGGCGAGTGGTTCCTGTTTCGCGTGCTGATATTCAGCAACCAGTATTCCACGATGGCGAGGCTGTTCGCGTCGTTACTCATCGACGGCAGCTACAACTTCGGCGCGCTGGCCGCCTTCGGCGTGTTTTACACCATTCCGATCGCGGTGTTCTATATCCTCACCCAGAAGAGCCTGCTTAAAATGACTGTCATGGGAGGCAAGAATTTCGTATGATTCGGTTCGAGAACATCTCGAAGGTCTATATGCAGAAAGGCCAGCAGGTCGTCGCGCTCGAGGGGCTTGACCTTGGCGTGAACTCCGGCGAGTTCGTCGCGCTTCTCGGGCCAAGCGGCAGCGGCAAGACCACCACGCTCTCGCTGCTGTGCGGGTTTCTCAAGCCCACCGAAGGCCACATCTACTTCGACGAAAGGGCGGTCGATCACCTCGAGCCGCGCGAGCGCAACATCGGCATGGTGTTTCAGTCCTACGCGCTCTATCCGCACCTGAGCGTGCTTGACAACATCGCCTTCCCGCTCAAGCAGAAGAAGATCGACAAAAAGACGCGCTGCCGACAGGCGGGGGAGATCGCGGAGAAACTCCAGATCGAGAGCCTGCTCGCGCGCAAACCCTCGCAGCTTTCCGGCGGGCAGCAGCAGCGCGTCGCGCTCGCGCGGGCGCTCGTTAAAAAGCCTGTGATCCTGTTGCTCGACGAGCCCATGTCCAACCTCGACGCGCGGCTCAAGCTCGACGTGCGCGAGGAGCTCAAGCGCATCCAGCAGGCGTTCGGGGTCACGACCATATTGGTCACCCACGATCAGGAGGAGGCGTTTGCCGTAGCGGATCGCGTCGTTGTGCTCGACAAGGGGCGCATGCAGCAGTACGACACGCCGCACGCGCTCTACGCGAGGCCGAAGAACCGCTTCGTGGCGAGCTTTCTCGGCAACCCGCCGATGAACTTTATTGACGGCGCGCTCGAGACGCGGTCGGGGGAGACGTGGTTTGTCTGCCCGGGGTTTGCCTGCCGCTGGCCGGCGGCGCGGCGGCTCTGCACGGCGCCAAGTGGCAATCGCGTTACGCTCGGCATACGGCCGTCGCACATCAGACTCGCGGAACCGGGGGCGGACACGCTGGAGATGACGATCGACAGCGTGGAAAACCTCAGCGGAAGCCAGCTGCTGCGGGCGGCGGACGCGAAAAACGCCGTTTCCCTGCGGCTTGTGCGCGCGTACGAAGCCGAGCCGGTCAAGAAGGGGGAGACCGTGCATCTAAGATTCGAGGTCGAGCACATGCACCTGTTCGAGGCGGCGCCGGACGGTGTATGCCTCTCGTAATCAATTTAATCGAAACCAATCGAAAAAAGAAAGGCGGGCACGCACCATGAAGAAGGTACTCAAACACACCGGGATATCGCTGCTGGTTTTTGCTTTGGCCATCCTGGCCTACTACCTGCTCGGCATGGCCAACTCGACGCTGCTGTTTACGCCGATGAGCGTATTTCCGCTGTTCGTCGCCCTCGGGTTGGTCGCGCTCAAGTACCGGTTTCCGTACGGCATACTGATCTTCCTGCTCACGCCGGTGTTGATACTCCTTGTCAAGGATCTTCCGCTCGACCCCACCGACACGAGATTTTTCCTGCTTCTTGTAATCACGTTCGACCTCTTGTTCTTCTTCATCGCGATCAAGCTTGTAAAGGCGATCTTCCGCAACGAGCTCGTATCGGTCATCGGGGGGTATCTTCTCGGCAAGGCCCTGACCTACGCCGTGCTGATCTACGGCGTTATCCCGATACTGCCGCTTGTCAACTACAAGAACGTCGTTGAAAACTACCTCTGGGGCAGCCCGCTATTTTCAGCCGCCGCGTTTGTGTGCTATGCCGCGGCGTTGATCCTGCTGCTCAAAACGCTTTGGAAAGGAAGGAAGAGCCATGCGTAAACGCCTGATTTGCCTGTTTCTGTGTCTGGCGCTCTGCGCCGGGTTGGGCTGCGCGAAATCTGTCCAGACCGACGGCGGAAATACGGGGGCGATCACGCTCCGCGAGCGGTCGAAGTATACCTCGGGTATCACGAAAGAGGCCATCGACGCGCTCAACCAGGAAGGCGCGTTCGGCGAAGACGTCTCCGGCGAGATCGTACCCTACGTAGACGAGCAGACCGAGCTTATGCAGTTTCGCGCCGGCAACTACGCCGATCTCTCCTGGAACGCCAACTCCGACATCGGCTGGATGTCGTACATGGGCCTGATACAGCCCGTCGACTGGGTGCGGGACATGGAGGTCTTTCAGACGATCCCCGGGAACATTCTCGAGAACATTACCTATCAGGGTCAGATCTACGCCATCCCCAACCGAGCGGCCGTGACCGCCATGTTCGTTAACCGCGCTGCGCTATCGGCGCTCGGCTGGAGCGACGCGGACATCGACGCCCTGCCCGGCAGGATCGAGCGCGGCGAGTGGACGCTTGCCGACCTTTCCACGACCGCCGAGTAGGCGGTCTCCGGCGGGATCGTCAAATACGGGCTCATCACGGAGATCGGCATCGGCTGGCATTCGCTCACGGCCATCGCGTCCGGCTTCGGCGCGGACTACTACGACCCCGGCCGCGACAAGCTCGTATTGAACAAGGCCGCGTGGATGAGCTACTTTACCTGGTGGGAGGACGCGATCAAGCGCGGCGTCGTGCAGAAGTCGCAGATCAACATTTCGATCGAGACGGTCGATCAGATCGCCGATAACCACGAAGTCCTGTTCTACGTCACCCATGAGGGATACGGCGACCTCTACAACTACAAGGGGCTGGACAAGGCGGCGTTCGAGGAGTGGTTCTTCGATAACTTCATGATCATGAAGGTGCCCTCCGGTGAGCGGGGCAGGCCCGGCGTGAGCATGCTCAAGATCTACACGATGTTCGTCTCGTCCAAGACCGGAGCGCAGAAGATCGAGTACATCAAGGACACGTTAAACGATCTCTACTCGAGCGAGAGCGGCCTGCAGACAAACGCGTGCCTGGATCAGTTTTCGCTGCCGGTCACAAACGAGGCCATGCAGAGCGACGCGGTCAAGGGCGACCGCTTCCTCTCGGCGGTTACGCCGTTTGTCGACGGCGCGACGACCTGGCCTACGCATCCATATTTTCCGTACTACCTGATGGCGCACAACAAGGTGGTGCAGAAGATGATCGTAGACGGGATCTCCGCCGAGGCCGCGTACGACATGCTGCGCGAGGAGCTGACCTACAACGTCGAAACGGACATGCTTATCCTGGAGGAATAGACGATGCGACTGGAAGCGCGGCCGCGCTTTGCAAGCGAGGCGACCGTGAGCGCGGAAGCGCTCGCAGAAGGCGAACCGCCCCGTATTAAGGGCGTCGTCCGCAACGAGGCCGGCGTCGGCATTCCAGCGCTCGTGCGCGTCTACAAGCGCAGGCGCTCCCGCTACTTTATCGACATTTGTCACGAGCGCGCCGCTGATATTCGCGACTCTCGAGGGAAAGATGCCCGGCGAGACGGCCGTCGTGGGAGAAACCGCCGCGCTCAAGCTGGATATCCGCTGCCACAAGCCACTCTCGAAGGTAATTCTGATCGTGGACGGCAGAAAGTTCCGAACCATCCCGCTGGGCGGCGGCATGTCCTATCGGGCCGATCTTGCGCTGCCGCTCAAGGGGAAGAAGTGGATCATCGTCTATGCCGAGGGCGTCAAAAACTACGCCTATGGCTATACCAACCCGATCTACATCCGGTAGATCTGTTCTGAAATTTGGCGGCCCAACTTTGAGGGACGAAGGCTCGAATCCTTTCGGGCATGCCAAGCACGGACGTCGTACGGTCGGCGTCCGTGCTTGGCTGTGCATTCGTTAGTGTTCAAGCCGCGTGAAGGAAACGCCTTGGTATCGGCATTTTTTAGCGGTGGCAAGAGCGCGACCGACCTGGCTGCGAGCGGTGTGAGCGAGCAGTGGCCGGATAGACGGAGGGATATACGATTTACATAGCCCTTGGCTCAAATGTGATGCAATGGTAGTTTTTCTCGAAGACATTCGGGTAGTATACCCTAAGTAATTATACATTTACGTATTTTGTTTCGTCGAACAAAACGACTGTTCCAACAATAATACTACCTGGAATGGCTGCTTCTTCAACACAATAGTGTTC
>CAYMSL010000134.1:0-446 GCA_964393095.1 uncultured Oscillospiraceae bacterium
CCGTGACGGCGGAAGCCAGCAGGCTTGAAACCAGCGCGCCGAGGATCATGCCCGTGCACGCGATGCCCAGCGCCAGCACCGACAGCGGCAGCATGCCCTTCGCGGCGACGCGGGCGGCGGTCGGTTGGATGAGCATGCCCGCGATCATGGCGACGCGTACGCTCGCGTCCGACCGCGACCGCAAGATGACCATTCTGCTGACGCCTTTTATGAGCTGCTCGGCCAAGATACCGATCTACGCGGTATTCTGCGCGGCGTTTTTCGCGCGGTATCAGGCGCTCGTAATGATCGGTCTCTACGCCGCGGGCATCGTGCTTTCGATTCTGATTGCGCTGCTGCTCAAGAGCACGGCGTTTCGCGGCGAACCGGTGCCGTTTGTCATGGAACTGCCGAACTACCGCATGCCCTCGTTTAAAAGCGTATTGCTGCTGCTTTGGGAAAAGGCG
>CAYMSL010000134.1:456-4182 GCA_964393095.1 uncultured Oscillospiraceae bacterium
GCGCGATTTTCTCGAGCGGGCGTTTACGATCATTCTGCTTGCGACGGTGGTCGTCTGGTTTTTGCAGACGTTCGACACGCGCCTCAACGTCGTCGCCTCGGGAGCGGATAGTCTGCTTGCGCTCGTGGGCCGGTTTATCGCCCCCGTGTTCCGGCCGCTCGGCTTTGCCGACTGGCGCGTCGTGGCGGCGCTGATATCCGGCTTTACGGCAAAGGAAGCCGTGGTGAGCACGCTTTCGGTGCTCACAGGCACCGGCACGGCACAGCTGCCCGCGGTACTCTCGGGCCTCTTTCACGCGCGTTCGGCGGTGAGCTTCCTCCTCTTTACGCTGCTCTATACGCCCTGCGTAGCGGCGGTGGCGGCCACGCGGCGCGAGCTGCGTTCCGGTTGGGCGACGCTTGGCGTCGTAGTCCTCCAATGCGCTGTGGCTTGGATCGTCGCGTTCGGCGCGTATCGACTCGGCGGGCTTTCGGGCGGCATAAACGGGTGGGACGCCGTGCTCCTTGCGCTTGCGGCAGCCGCGGTCTTCCTTGCCGTGCGGCAGATTTCCCGCGCGAGAAAACGTGTAAGAAGCGCCTGCGGCAGCTGCTGCGGCTGCGCGGGCTGCGAAGATCCCGCGGTAAAGAGCGAGCCCGACGCGGCGGAAAAAGCGAATCGGGCGAACGCTCCGCGCGCTTAGCCGCGCGATGACGATCGCCGCATGCAAAGAGGCCGCCCGTATGAGACGGTACGGCAGGGTAGGATCACACACAACAAGTAGGGATGCTTGACCAATTGCGCTCAAGCATCCCTTTTTACATTGTTCAGGCTGATTCATCGAGGAACAAGCATTGGAAGCGTATTGACACTTCCCCGTTTTCGCTTGTTGGGGAGCGCCCAAACCCATTGTAGAGAATGCGTATTAGTGGAAGCTACAGCTCTCTTGTGTATTGAACCTCAACGAGAGGTTTACCCAACGCAATCTCTTTCTTTACACCGGAAAAAGCAAAGCCATATTTTTCATAGAACCTTCTTGCTCGTGTATTGTGCTCCAGTACCCATATCGTAACCGTTTTGCATCCAATTTCCTTCAAGCGGTCAATACAAAAGTCCATGGCAAAGTGCGTATACGCTGAACCCCAATAGTCAGATAAAAAATAGATCGCACTGATTTCACCGGCATAATCCGTGGCGGTTTTCTCACGGTCTTTTGTCAGAAATGCGAAACCGATTGCTTGTTTTCCGTACATAAACAGATACGCTTCCGCATCCCAGACCGGCATATTTTTCTTAAATGATTCAGCACGGTTTTCAGGCGTGAATCTGTCAAGAAACACATCGGGAACAATCCCCTTATATGTCTGATGCCACGATGTTGCATGGATATATCCAATTGTATCCGCCATATCGACCGTTGCTTTTACTATTTCAAATTCCGTACAAATCACCACACAATATATAAGTAATCTCTGCTATAAGTATAAAGTAAATTTAAATATAAACAAGTAGAGAGACCCAAATCAGAGTCTCTCTGCAAAACGTACGATACCGTACCCTGCCTTACGGGCGGCCTTTTTGCTTTGCCAGGGGACAATCCCTCTCGTTCAGCGCTTTTCGAGCGTGGCGTTGATCTCCCGCACGCGCTTTTTGAGCGAGGCGTACTGGGAAAGCCAGATGACGAGATAGACGCCGAGGAAGATGCCGACGTAGAGCAGCGCGCCCGCCCAGGAGCGCGGCATCCAGCGCGCGAAGTAGGCGACGGGAAGCGTCGTGCCTACGCTGACGGCGAAATGCACGAGCGTTTGCTTGAGGATGCTCCATTCGTCGATCGTCCAGACGGCGGAGACGCCGCCCCAGGCCGCGCCGTAGACAAGCGAGAGGAGCGCCTGCACGATGACGGCGCATAGTTCGCCGCCGCAGTCCTCAATCAGCTCCGGCGCCACCGCATGATAGCCGCCGTCGCCGAGCGTAAGCGAGATGAGTATGGTCACGATCGTGCTGATGGCGAGGCCGAGCGGCGCGCCGAGCAGGATGCCGAGCAGAATCTTTTTCTTCATATTTAACACCTCAAATACCCAGTATCTGCTTGATTTTTGCGACATATCGGCGCGAGACGTAGGTGATCGTGCCGTTTGAGAGGCGTACGCAAATCGTACCGACAAGGCTCAGGTCGAACGCACGCGCCTTTTTAAGGTTGATGATCTCGGAGTTGGAGATGCGCGCAAACGTTCTTTTGTCGAGCCGCTCCTCCGCTTCGTAAAGCCGCAGGCGCAGCAGGTATTCGCCGTGTTCGGTGGCGGCGTAGACCTTGCCGTTTAGGGCGTAGACGCGCACGATGTCGGCCGGTTCGAGCGGCTCGAGCGTATCGTCGCGAAATCCCGGCAGCAGGCGCGGCGATTCGTCGGAGAGCCGCCGCACGAGGGCATGCACCTCGTCGCTGATGCGGTCGGTCAGCACGATCACGCGCGGCTCACGGCAGCTTTCGTCAAGTTGAATCTCCACCCGCATGGCATTTGCCTCCTGGTCGCATTTTCATTCTATGAAACGCGCGCCGCCGCGTCCAGCGCAGCGCGGCGGATGGTCGCTTTGGGGAGATGAATGGTCTTATAAAGCGTACGCGCCGTGCGTCCTAGCCGCCAAGCGGCAGGCCGAGGCGTTTGCGGCAGGCGGCGTATTCCGAGACGAGATAGACGTTTTCGAGGTCGCGTTCATCAAGCCCGCGAAAGGCAATGAGCGTATCCCAGAGCAGGCTGCTGCCCTCAACGTGAAAATGGCCCGTGTTCATCTCGATGCCCACGAAGATGTCCATGCCTGAGAAAAGCGCCTTCTGCGCGGCATAGAGCGGTTCGCCCGCGCCGGTGCGCGCGACGGTAAACGTCTCGGCCCGCGGCGAAATGCCGTGCGGCAGCCGTGCGGAAAGATGATTGTTTACGAGCACGTTTGCAACGACGACCGCGCGTGCGCGTTCATCGTTGAGCGGCACGAGCGGGTATTTGCCCGCGAGAAACGCGAGCAGTTCCTCCGCCGTTTTCCGGTTTGGCGAGAGCAGCGGACGGATGCGCAAATAGTCGGCGCGCCACTGCCGCAGCATCCGCGCCGTCGCGGGTTTTGTGAGCATGGGTTTCTCTCCTTGAATAGGGCTTGCCTGCGCAGCCCGAATTAGTATACCATAGTGCAAGGGAATTGCGCCGCGCGGTTTGCCCGCACGCGGCGGGGATAAGATAACGAAGAACCGCGCGAGAAAACAGGGCGCGCGTGCGGCGCGAAAAAAAGCATGAATGGGGCAAATGTGAAGAAAGAACAAGGAAACGGTCAAGAATTTTCCTCTGTACTTTTCAAACGACACGAGGTATGATAAATATACGGAATTTGGTACCCATGCATGTAACCCGTTAGAAAGGTATGATTATGGAAGCTATTTATCAAAACATCTTCAATCTGGATTGGAAGCAGCTGGTCATGTGGTGCATCGGCGGCGCCCTGATCTATCTTGCGATCAAGAAGGATATGGAACCTTCGCTGCTCTTGCCGATGGGCTTTGGCGCGATCCTCGTCAACCTGCCGATGTCCGGCGCGGTTACGCAGATCGTCGACGGTGCCCGGGAGATCGGCGTGCTGAACATACTTTTCGACAGCGGCATCGCCAACGAGCGCTTCCCGCTTTTGCTCTTCATCGGCATCGGCGCGATGATCGACTTTGGCCCCCTGCTTTCGAACCCGGTAGTGATGCTCTTCGGCGCGGCGGCG
>CAYMSL010000135.1:0-3321 GCA_964393095.1 uncultured Oscillospiraceae bacterium
TCGTTGAGAAGCTGGGCGACTTGAGCAAGGTCGAGGAAAGCGCTATGCCGCTTGGCAAATACGGGCGAACGCGGCTGCGTTCCCGTCCTGATGGAGGGGCTTGCCTCGCTGGCCTATCGCGGCTATGATTCCGCGGGCCTGGCCGTTTGGGACGGCAGCGAGATCGCGCTGCGCAAGGCTAAGGGCCGCATCGAGATGCTGCTGTCCCTGCTCGAAGAGTCTCCGATCTTTGGCCGCTGCGGCATCGGGCATACCCGTTGGGCGACCCATGGCGAACCCTCCGATGTCAACTCCCATCCGCATACCGACGGCGACAAGACGCTCGCCCTCGTACACAACGGCATCATCGAAAACTATCTCGCTTTAAAAGAAATGCTGGTCAAGCGCGGCTGCGTGTTCGTGTCCGAAACGGATACGGAGGTCGTGGCGCAGCTGCTCGGCTATCTCTACCGCGGCAACGCGCTTTCGGCGCTCAGGCAGGCGGTGCGGCTGATCGAGGGCTCGTTTGCGCTGGCGATCCTCTTTTCCGACGACCCCGAGACGATCTACTGCACCTCGAAGGACAGCCCCATGGTGATCGGCCACGGGGAGGGGGAAAGCGTGGTGGCCTCGGACATCCCGGCGATTCTGCCCTACACGCGCGACGTGTTCTTCATGCAGGATCGGCAGATCGCCGTGCTGCGCCGCGACTGCGTACGCTTCTACGACGAGTTCGGCGTGGCGCTTGAAAAGAAGCCCATGCACATCGACTGGGACGTCGAGGCGGCAAAGAAGGGCAACTACGAGCACTTCATGATCAAAGAGATCTGCGAGGAGCCCGAGGCGTTTCGCAAGACCTTCGAACAGTATGTTTCCGTTAAGAACGCCGCGCTCAAGGCCGAGCGCTTCCCCTGGGACGGGGCGCGCGCGCGTTCGCTCAAGCGCCTTGTCATCGTGAGCTGCGGCACGGCCTACCACGCTGCGATGCTCGGCAAGAAGTTTATCGAACGCATGGCGGGGCTGCCCGTCGACGTGGATATCGCGAGCGAATTCCGCTATGGAGAAACGCTGCTCGAGAAGGGCGAATTGTTCATGGTGGTCAGCCAGTCCGGCGAGACGGCGGACACCATCGCCGCGATGCGCCGCGCCAAAGAGCTTGGCTGCGAAACGGTCGCCGTCTGCAACGTCACCGGCAGCACGATCGCGCGCGAGGCCGACCATGTGCTCTATACCTACGCCGGGCCGGAGATTGCCGTCGCGGCGACAAAGACATACCTCGCCCAGATCATCGCGCTCTACCTCATCGCGCTCGACCTTGCCGAAAAGCGCGGCGCCATGACGTGCGAGGCGCTTGCCGAACGGCTTAGGCAGATGGAGCGCATCCCCGCGTCCATGCAGCGCATACTCGACGCGCGTGAAAAGATCCAGTTCTTCGCGAGTCGTTCGTTTGCCGTCAGGCATGTGTTTTTCATCGGCCGCGGCGTCGACTACGCGCTTGCGCTCGAGGCGGCGCTTAAGCTCAAGGAGATCTCCTACATCCACTCCGAGGCGTACGCCGCGGGCGAGCTCAAGCACGGCACCATCGCTTTGATCGAGGATGGCTCGCTTGTGGTATCCCTCGCCACGCAGCCGGAGCTTTACGGCAAGATCGCAAGCAACATGGAGGAGGTGCGCGTGCGCGGCGCGCGCGTGCTGGCCGTGACAAACGGCGTTTGGGACGGGGCGAAGGAGCATTCGCACGAGCAATGGGCGATCGATCCGGTTGAGGAGACGCTCGCGCCGTTTTGCGCCATCGTGCCCATGCAACTCTTGGCTTACTACCTTGCGGTGCAGAAAGGCTGTCCGGTCGATCAGCCGAGAAACCTTGCAAAGAGCGTCACGGTCGAGTAACCGTTTTTCGAACGCCCCCCAAACAGGGCGTTCGATTCAGGTATAGCCCAAATTCAAAGGAAGCGTTAAAATGGATCGAGGAAGTGGAGGACGGCAGGATGACAAAGTATATTTTCGTAACGGGCGGCGTGGTATCCGGGCTTGGGAAGGGCATCACGGCGGCGTCGCTCGGGAGGCTGCTCAAGGCGCGGGGCCTGAAGGTGGCCGCGCAGAAGTTTGACCCCTACATCAACGTTGACCCCGGCACGATGAGCCCCTTCCAGCATGGCGAGGTGTTCGTGACCGAGGATGGGGCGGAGACCGACCTCGACCTTGGCCACTACGAGCGTTTTATCGACGAGAATCTCAATCGCTTTTCCAACCTCACCACCGGCAAGATATTCTGGAATATCCTGCAAAACGAGCGGGCGGGCGCGTATCTTGGCGAGACTGTGCAGTATATCCCGCATGTGACAAACGAGATCAAGCGCTTTATCTACAGCGTGGCGGACGCGACCGGCGCGGATGTCGTGATCACCGAGATCGGCGGCACGATCGGCGATATCGAAAGCCAGCCGTACCTCGAGGCGATCCGCCAGATCGGCCACGAGGTCGGCCCCAACGACTGCGCCTACATTCACGTTACCCTCGTACCATACCTTACGGGGTCGGACGAGCATAAGTCCAAGCCGACGCAGCACTCCGTGCGCGAGCTGCAGGCGGCGGGCATCACGCCGGATGTGATCGTCATGCGCGTCGATCGGCCCGTGGACGCCTCGATCAAGCGCAAGATCGCGTTGTTCTGCAACGTCAAGCCCGACTGCGTCATCGAAAACCTCACCGTCGAAACGCTCTATGAAGCGCCCATCATGCTCGAACGCGGCCATTTTTCCGAGGTGGTCTGCCGCGAGCTTGCGCTTGATCTGCCCGAGCCCGACCTTCGCGAGTGGAACGCCATGCTCGAGCGCGCAAAGAACTGCAGCCGGCGTGTGCGCATCGGACTCGTCGGCAAATACGTTAAGCTCCATGACGCATATCTCTCGGTTGCGGAGGCGCTGCATCACGCGGGGTACGAAAACGACGCCGACGTCGAGATCGAGTGGATCGACTCCGAGGCGATCGATCCGCGCAACGTCGCGGAAAAACTGACCGGCCTCGACGGCATCGTGCTGCCGGGCGGCTTCGGCATACGCGGCGTGGAAGGCATGGTGCAGACCGCGCGCTTTGCGCGCGAAAACAACGTGCCGTACCTTGGGCTGTGCCTTGGCATGCAGATTGCGGTGATCGAATTTGCGCGCAACGTCGCGGGCCTCTTCGGCGCAAACTCCGGCGAGTTCGACGAGGAAAGCCCCTATAAGGTGATCGACTTCATGCCCGATCAATACGCCGGCATACAAAAGGGCGGCACGATGCGGCTTGGCAACTATCACTGCAAGGTCTTGCCGGATACGCTTCTGCATCGCTGCTACGGCG
>CAYMSL010000135.1:3331-4088 GCA_964393095.1 uncultured Oscillospiraceae bacterium
GTTTAACAACGATTATCGCGACCGTCTCGCGGCCGCGGGCCTCGTGCTATCCGGTACTTCGCCCGACGGGCGCATCATCGAGACCGTCGAGCTTGCCGACCATCCGTTTTTCCTAGGCGTACAGTTCCACCCGGAGTTTAAAAGCAGGCCGAACCGCGCGCATCCGCTGTTCCGCGAATTCATAGCCGCCGCGCTGAGAAAAGCTCCATAACCGCTGCAGACCGCTGCCGCTCCATCAGGCGCCTCGCCTTCTTGGCATGGGGCGCTTTTTCGAGCATATTGCAACAAGAAAGCCGCTGCCTCCGCTCGGCGGGCGGCGTACAAAGGGCTGCGGCGCCGGCAAAAAACGTCGGGTATCGAATAGCGTAATTACGCATATTAAAGCGGATATTGGAAGATTAACTCGAAGTTCGGCGGAAGTCTTGTTTTTTATAAAAATGGATATTATTGTCAATTTACGCAGATTTCGGGATAAGGAGGTCGAATGAGATGGGATCGATGATCGAGCGGGAGTTACTGAACCTCGGCGCGCCGACAGGGAGGCTGGGTTACGTGCAGATGGCGATTGCGCTGGAATTGATCATGCAGGAGGAGCAGGTTACGAGCACTACGCGCGTGCTCTATCCGCTGGTTGCCGAGCGCTGTGACACGAAGCCCGCGCGCATTGAGCGCAACGTACGCGAAGAGATCAAGGCCATCTGGAATTACGGCAATCAGAAGCGGCTCGATCAAATCTTCTACAATCGCGGCAAATACC
>CAYMSL010000136.1:0-4027 GCA_964393095.1 uncultured Oscillospiraceae bacterium
ACGGCAGCTTCAGCCGCAGCTTCGATATGAGCGGCATCCGCGTAGAGGATGTGTCCGCGGCCTACGAAAACGGCGTGCTCAAGCTGACCCTGCCCAAGCGCCAGGAGACGCTGCCCGCCGCGCGCAAGCTGGAGATCAACTAGCCGCCCCGATTCACAAGTGGAAGGCCGCCCGCACCGGGCGGCCTTCCTGCCGTTGGGCAGCCGCCTTTTTAACGGCATAACCGTGCCTTGTTCTTTGTGCTTCGCTTTCCGCGTCTTAAAACACGCAGGGTTCGGGTTGCGGTCGGGGCTGCCGTCCCGTATGCGACGAGGCGCGCGGCGGCCCGGAATTTTCGAAGGCGGCGGCCTAACGAAACCCGCCCGTTCGATTCTCCCGTAGCGCCTGCCCGTTATGCGTGATAAGATACCTGTATAATGGAAGAATATGGACGGATTGGAGCGGGCAGCGATGAAAAAATCTTTGCGGATTCCCTATCGCCCGGATCAGCCGGGGAGCTTTGAGCACGAATGGCTCCGCCATCGGGGCGTGAGCGAGTGGTGGTACGCCACGGGCTATCTCATCGGCGAAGGCGGGCGGCTCGTCTCCTTCCAGTTTACATTGATCTATGCGCGCGTTTCCATCCTGCGGCCAAAGGTGCTCATGCTGGCGCTTACGGACATCGAAAGCGGCCGCCACCTCTACGAGCAGCGCGCCACGTTCTTCAACAGGGACGTTGAGATCGGCCGGGATCACCTGCGCTTTGGCAGGCTCGCGGAACTTAAAAAGGAGGCGGAGGGCATGCGCATTGTCGGCAGGGCGGAGGACTTTGCCTACGACCTCTTCCTCGGCTACGGCAAGGGCGCGTTCTGGCATTGCGACCATGGCAAGCTGCAAATGGGCATATCCCACCCGCGCGCGACGACGCTCTACTACTCCTACACGAACATGCCTGCCTCGGGGACGATCACGATCGATGGAAAGACGAGCGCGGTGACCGGCAAGGCCTGGTTCGACAAGCAGGGCGGCACCTATCCCATCACAAACCCGTCGTGCATGTGGGAGTGGTTTTCGCTGCGCTTCTTTGACGACGAGGAGGTCATGCTCTTCTCGTTTCCGCAGGTTCCCTACGCCGATGGCACCTACATTCACGCCGACGGCACAAGCGAGCGGCTTAAAAGCTATATCGTCACGCCGCTGAAATTTACGCAGGCGGGCGGTTATCGCTTCTCCTGCGAGTGGCGGCTTGAACTGCCGGGCGTCAGACGCGAACGCTACCGCATCCTGCCGCTTACCGAAGGGCAGCTCAACCTCGCCTATTTTGAGCTGCTCGCGGCCGTTTTGGACGAGGACAACCAGCAGGTCGGCTACTGCTTTGTCGAGCTGCTGCCGGGCGTCTATAACAAGAGGATTCGCAGCGATCTGATCTTGCGCAAGCACAAATCGTAGGCGCGCCGTAAACGGGCAGAGGAAAGCGGGCGGTAGGCCGCCGCGCCGCGCTGCCAAAGCATATAGGGACAGTAAAGATCAAGGCGTCGGCTGCTTGCGCCGCTATACGCGTTCATTGCGAAACGAAAGGGAAAGGTCGCTGTGTGCGCTTTGATGCGCCGGACGGCCGCACATCGATCGCCTTGCCGCAGACAGCCCGCCGGCACAGCTGATTTGGTCAACACCGAACGGCTGTCTTTTCTTACATCGCGGCTTATGGTATGCTAAAACACAAGAATTCGACAGGAGGCGCGGTATGCGAAAAGCGGAGCGGGAGATTACGGACTTTGAGGAGATCGTTGAGCTGGTCGGACGTTGCGACACCATACGCATCGGCATTGCGGATCGAGACGCGCCGTACGTTGTGCCGGTGTCGTTTGGCTACGAGGCGGCAAACGGGGCGCTCGCCGTTTATTTTCACGGGGCGAGCGCGGGCAGGAAATACGATCTGCTCAGCAGCCGCCCGCGCGTCTGCGTGGAGGGCGACATCTGCCACGGCTTTGTCGACAACGGCCACGGCGGGTTTACCTGTGAGTACGAGAGCTTCATCGGCTGGGGCCGCGCGGAGCGGGTCGTCGACGAGGAGGCCGAAAAGGGCCTGCGATTGCTGCTCGAGCATTGCGGGTGCCCGGTTGTTTCATGCGGGCCGGAGGCCATGAAGATCACGGCGGTCTATCGCATCCGGCTCGACACGCTCACGGGGAAGCGCCGCAACCTCAAACATCCGTGATTGCGGGAATATCGGCATACGCGAAAAAGACGGCCGTACAGCCGTCTTTTTGTACGCGCGGGCTGCAATGTCATGCGAACGCTTGGGCATGAGCCGGGTCTGCGTGGAAAATGCGACGACGGGCCGTGTTTTTAGGAAGCTGCGCGTATGCGGCGCCGACGGGACGTCGCCCGGGGCATGGCCCTGCGGCGAAACAGCGTGCGCTGTGCCTTGCGGCTAATCGTCCGAGCGCAGGCGCGCCTCCATGCGCTGATACTGCTTATTCCACTTGGCGATCCGCTTGGAAAACTGCACGCGCTCGCGTAGGCGCTGCGCCGGGTCGACGGCCAGGCGCGATTCATAGAGGAGTTTCTGATAGTTTGCCCAGCGCTCCGCGGAGAGTTCGCCGCTTTCGATGGCCGCGAGAATCGCGCATCCAGGCTCGTGCTCGTGCCGGCAGTCGGAAAATTTGCATTGCCCAAGGCAGCGTTCCACGTCGGGAAACGCGTCCTCTAGCCCCGCGTCGGACGTCCACATACCAAGCTCGCGCATGCCCGGGGTGTCGATGACCATCACGCCGCTTTCAAGCCGCAATAGCTGCCGGTGGGTGGTCGTGTGCCGCCCCCTGTCGTCGTCGGCGCGGATCTCGCTGACCGCCATCACGCCGCGCCCCGCGAGCGCGTTAACGAAGCTCGACTTGCCTACGCCGGAGGAGCCGAGCAGCACGATCGTCTTGCCGGGTTGGAGATAGGCCGACAGGGCGTCCAGCCCGGCGCCGGTCTTTGCGCTGACGGCGAACACATCGACGCCCGGCGCGATCCGCCTGGCGACGTCAAGCATTTCGCCGGGACCCGGCGTCAGATCCGCCTTGGTCAATACGACAATCGGAACCGCGCCGGACTGCCAGGCCAAGGTAAGGTATCGCTCGAGCCGGCGGGGGTTAAAGTCCGCGTTGAGCGACTGCATGACGAACACATAGTCGAAGTTGGCCGCGACCGCCTGCTCGCCCTCGCCGCGCGTCGGGTTGCGGCGCGAGAAGAACGACGCGCGCGGCAGCGTGCGCACGATGGGGCTGTCGCCGTCCGGGTTGTAGCGAATTAACACGAAGTCGCCCGTCGTGGGCAGTACCTCCGTGCCGCTCGTGTAGACGCCGCTCTTGAGCCGGCCATAGCATTCGCCATGCGCACAGACGAGCGCATAGCGTTCGCGGTGCACGGCGACGATCCGCGCGGGGATGTCGGCGTCCCCCGCCGGAATCGTTTCGAGCAGGGAAGGGGAAAGACCGTAGTCGGTGATATCCATGGTTGCTTCATTCCTCCGTCGTGATGGTCAAGTGTGTTTTGTGCGTGCGGCATCCCGCGTTGTCTTCTTGAGCGAACGACAAAAAACCGCGGTCGGCAGCCGTTTCGCCGGCTGTCCGCTGCGGCCATGGAACCAATGCGCCCATGTGTAAAACAAAACGGGCACACCGATTCGATATGCCCGTAGAAAGCTACAGTAACACGAAAGGTACCTTTGGGTGGCGCGCGCCGTACCAACACGAGAAATCCCCCGGCATGGAGGACGATCGTCCATTCAACGGATCGCGCCGCGGTATTCGGTTGTTAGGCTTTTGCCACCTCAATCTCCAGCATCTTACAAAAATCTCCTTTCCGGTTCCGCACGCGGTGAACGCCGCTTGCCGCGCGAAGCCGATCTACCGTTACTATAGCACCCCGGCAAAAAAAATCAAGACGCCGCATAAGAGAATCTTGCAGGTGGCGCAACTTGCTAAAGTTCGCACAGATTTCTTCGATTGGCTGTTGACTTCTGCGCATGGCTGTGATATAGTTCATTCTGCGCCTCAAGTGC
>CAYMSL010000137.1:0-3970 GCA_964393095.1 uncultured Oscillospiraceae bacterium
CGAGCACGAGGAAGTTCTTCGGGTACTGCACGGCGTGGCTGTCCTCCTGCAAAACCGATACGCAGAAGCCGTGAAACGTGCTGATGTAGCCCGTGTCGTTGTCGCCCGTAAGGGCGCGGATACGGCGGCGCATCTCGGCGGCGGAACGGTTCGTAAACGTTACGCAGAGTATGCTGCTAGCCGGCACGCCGATTTCGTTGACAAGGTAGGCGAAGCGGTGCGCAAGGGCGCGCGTCTTGCCGCTGCCCGCGCCCGCGATCACGCGCACGAAGCCCTCGGTGCCGGTCACCGCCTCTTGCTGGGCTTCGTTGAGTGCTGCAAGCAAGTCTGTCATAGCGCCTCCTCTATCGATGTCCCCACGCGGGATTGGACGTGTATCCGCCATGAGACGCCCCGTGATCCGGGTACGCCCATGCGGGGCTGTGCGGGTCATGCGGGTCAATCCTCGTCGGGCATGCGGATGATGCTGCCAAAGCCGATCGCGCCCTTGCCGAAGCGCTGGCGGATCGAGTCCACCGCGCCGTCGAGCCGGGCGCGCCGCAGGCGTTCGTCCGTTTCGTCGCCAAGGAGGCGCATCTGCTCCTCACTGCGCGCGCTCAGGCCCGTGCCGGTGACGGTGAGCATGCGTACGGGGGCCGAGAGCGGCCACGATCGCTCGACGATGGTGACGGCGGCCTCGTAGAGTTCCTTCGTCGCGTTCGTGGCAAACGGAAGCTTCTGCTGGCGCGAGATGGTCTTGAGGAACGGGTCTTTAATCTGCACCTGCACGGTCGTGCAGTAGAGCTTGTGCCGCCTTAGCCGCGTGCCGACCTGATCGCACAATAGCAGCAGCCCCGCGGAGAGCTCATGCCGGCCCGAGAGGCCGCGCGCAAACGTCATGCCGTTGCCGACGCTCTTTGGCGCTTCGGTGTCGCATCTGCGCCGCACGGGGCTGCCGTCAAGCCCCATGGCGTAGGACCAGATGGTTTCGCCCGCGCGGCCAAGGAGCAGGGAAAGGTGCTCGCGCCCCGCAAGGGCGAGCTCGCCGATCGTGCGGATGCCCGCACCCTCAAGGCGCTCGGCGGCGACGCGGCCGACGAACACCATGTCCCTTGCGGGCAGCGGCCAGACGATGGCGCGGTAATTTTCGCGCGTAATCACGGTGGTGGCGTCGGGCTTTTTATAGTCGCTGCCAAGCTTGGCGAAGATCTTGTTGAACGAGACGCCCACCGAGATCGTGATGCCGAACTCCGCGCGCACGCGCCGGCGCAGCTCGTTTGCGATGGCCTCGCCGGAGCCGAAGAGGTGCAGGCTGCCGGTTACGTCGAGCCAGGATTCGTCGACGCTAAAGGGTTCGACCTGGTCGGTATACTCCTCGTAGAGGCCGTTGATGAGCTCGCAGTAGCGCTCGTAGAGATCGTGGTGCGGCGCAACGAGCGTCAGCTCGGGGCATTTCATCAGCGCCTGCCAGACGGTTTCGGCGGTGACGATGCCGCGCTTTTTGGCAAGTTCGTTCTTTGCAAGGATGATGCCGTGGCGGCTCTTCGGATCGCCGCAAACGGCCATGGGCACGCCGCGCCACTCCGGATGGTCGACGCACTCGACCGAGGCGAAGTAGGCGTTGCAGTCGCAGTGCAGAATGGTTCGATCCATCGCGTTCACCCCGATTTACGCGCGCCGCCGTACCGGCGAAAAAGGTGCGTCCGCCATCCGGCCATCCAGGCGGGATGCGAGCGAATGTTCGATAACAGTATAGCACCGCCGGTTCGCGCCCGCAAGAACGAATGGCGTGCGGCGGCGGGATTTTATGCAAAGGGTGCGCCGAAGCGCGCGGGGTTGTTTTGGGCAAACTGCAAAGTAAACCGCCGCTGCGGCAAACGGCCCGAGCCGGGGAGCATACGCGCGGTCACAGAAGAATTTACGCACGGCGGAGGATTCGTGCTATACTGATGGCATTCGAGCTTCGAAGGAAGACCCGCTCGCGCGGCGGATGCCGCAGCGTACGGCGGGAGCTTTCAAAAAAGGCGAGGAAAACCGGCTTTGCGGGCGTATGTTCGCGCGGCTTGCAAAAAACCGGATTGTAACGAAAAGTTCAACGGCGGGCGCGGGGACGGCGGAAGCATCGCACAGACGCGTCGGCGGGAACATCAACGGAGGCGTCAATGGAAAAGAAAAAGAAAAGAAAGATCTGGCCTTGGCTTGTGCTTGTTGCGCTCTTGCTCGCGGGGCTTGCCGTGTTTTGGAGCCTGCGCAGCCGCGCCGCGGCCAACTCGACGGCGGGCTATACGTCCCACACGGTGCAGGAGGGCAGCGTCGTTTCCAGCGTAACGGGCAGCGGCACGCTCAGCGCACCCGATACCAAAGAACTCAAGCTGCCGGACGGCATACTCGTCGACGAGGTGACGGTCAAGACGGGCGATCGCGTCGGGTCGGGAGAGACGCTCGCCGTGCTCAACGAGGATTCGCTGCTCGAAAAGGCGGCGGCGCTTTCCGAGGAGCTTGCCGCGCAGAACCGGAAGGTGACGGGCACGCAAAAGAAGGTGGCGGCCATCTACGCCGCGGTGACCGGGCGGGTCAAATACCTGCCCGTGCAAAAGGGCGACGACGTGGCCGCGAGCGTCGCGCAGTACGGCGCGCTCGCGATCCTCTCGACCGACGGACTGATGCAGGCGAAGATCGTTTCGCGCTCGGGCGTCGCGCCGGCCACCGAGGTCGTGGTCAAGTGGGACGGCGGCTCGGCCGAGGGCGAGGTCGCGCAGCGGACGGCGGACGGCCTGATCGTGACATTTTCCGACCGCAAGACGCCGTATCTATCAGGCGTCGAGGTCTATCTCGGCGGCGAACCGCTCGGCTCGGGTATAGCGGAGATACACGCGCCGCTTGCCGTCTACGCCATCGGCGGCGCGATTGAGAAGGTACACTGCAAGGTCGGCGACTACGTCACGGCCATGACGAAACTCTTTACGCTCTACAACAGCCCGTCCGAGGCCTACGAACAGGCCGTCGCCGCGCGCGACGACACGCAGGCGCTGCTCGAGACCGTTTTAATCTATTGCGTCAGCCCGAACGTAACCGCGCCGGCCGACGGCGTGATCTCCTCGATCGCGTGCGCCGAGGGGAGTAAGACCGGCGGCGCCGCGTCACTCGACGGCGAGAGCGCGGCGTTTACCCTCGATGTCGGCGGCGCGGTCGTGATGACGATACAGGTTGACGAGCTTGATATCGGTTCGCTGACGATCGGCCAAAGCGCCTCGGTGCGACTCGACGCGCTCGGCAGCGACATATTTACGGGCACGCTTACGCGCATCTCCGCGCTCGGCGACGCCGCGGGCAGCATCACAAACTACGACGTCGAGCTGCGGCTCGCGGCGGACGCGCGCTTTCGCGCGGGCATGCACGGCAACGCCACGATCACGAGCGGGCAGGTGGTAAACGTGCCGGTGATACCGCTTGGGTATATCTTTGAGGACGCGAACGGCTCGTACGTTTATCTTGGCGACGAGCGTACGCCGGCCTATATCGGAATCGGCGCGTCCGACGGGGCGATCGCCGAGGTAAAGAGCGGCCTTGCCGCAGGCGACGTGATTTGGCGCGCGAGCAGCGAGAGCATGTTTCCCTTTATGATGGGCAGCGAGGAGCGCATGCAGGCGCGTAATAGCAACGGGCTGGGGGGCTGAGTCATGGCGGTGCCGATCATCTCCATGACCGATGTCACAAAGCGCTACCTCGTCGGCGGTGAGGAGATCTACGCGCTCGATCGCGCGAGCCTCTCAATCGCGGCGGGAGAGTTTGTGAGCATCGTCGGCCCCTCGGGCAGCGGCAAGTCGACGCTCATGAACATACTTGGCTGCCTCGACGCGCCGGACAGCGGCGAGTATGTGCTAGACGGCCAGAACATTCGCGACTACAGCGAAAGCCAGCTTGCGCGCGTGCGCAACCGCAAGATCGGCTTCGTGTTCCAGAGCTTTAACCTGCTCCCGAAGCTCAACGC
>CAYMSL010000138.1:0-3611 GCA_964393095.1 uncultured Oscillospiraceae bacterium
AAAGCAGAAGGAGGGCAAGAAGCGCATGCGCCAGATCGGCACCGTATCGCTGCCGAGCGAGGCGTTCATGAGCGTTTTGCGCATCAACTAGGCGATGGCGGGGCTCTACGTCCATATCCCGTACTGCGTCAAAAAGTGCGATTATTGCGACTTTGTCTCCGTGCCGCTCGACGATACGCTCGAGGGTGATGTCGACGCGCTCTGCCGGGAGATTGCTCTTGCGGCGGCGGACGGATGCGCGGGGGGCGCGTTCTACACGGTGTTTTTCGGCGGCCGCACGCCGTCGCTGCTCGGCGGCGCGCAGCTAAGCCGGATACTCGACGCGCTGCGCGCTCATTTTTCGCTTGCGGCGGACGCCGAGTGCTCGCTTGAGTGCAACCCCGGCACCGTGGATTTCGAGCGGCTTTTGGCCTACCGCAAGGCGGGCGTCAACCGCCTTTCGCTCGGTTTGCAGGCAAGGCAGGACGCGCTGCTTACGTCGGTAGGCCGCATCCACACCTATGCGCAGTTTATCGAGGCGATGCGTCTTGCGCGCCGGGCGGGGTTTGATAACATCAACGCGGACGTCATGCACGGCCTGCCGCAGCAGACGCAGGCGGACTATCTCGAAACGCTCGCCGCCGTCTGTGACGAGGGGGTAACGCATGTTTCCTCCTACGCGCTCACGCTCGCGGAGGATACGCCGCTCGATCATCGCGTAAAAAGCGGCGCGGCTGCGCTGCCCGAACCCGACGCCGTGGCGGACATGGAGGACGCGGGCATCGACTACCTCGAGGCGCGTGGCTATTGTCGCTACGAGATCAGTAACTTTGCCTTGGAGGGCCGTCGCTGCCGCCACAACCTCAACTATTGGCAAAACGGCGAATACCTCGGCTTCGGCGTGGCGGCGCACTCCGCCGTGCGCAAAAAGGAGTGGACGCGCCTTGCCAACGTCGATTCGATTCCCGAATACCTGCGTTTGCTTTCGCGCGGCCGCAGGCCGCTAAGCGAGACGATCCGCCTCTTTCCCGCGGACGAGATGTTTGAATGCGTGATGCTTGGCCTGCGCCTTAAAGACGGAATCGAGCGCGCGGCGTTTCGCGCCCGCTTCGGCCTGGACGTCGCCGACGCGTATCCGGAGCCGATGGCGCGGCTGCGTGCGCGCGGCTGGGTGGCGGAGACGCCGGAACGCATCTTCCTCAACCGGCGCGGGCTCGACCTGCAAAACGAAGCGGCGGGGCTGTTTTTATAGCGGGCCTTGCGGCCGGTGCGAGCGCGCGGGGCGCACGCGCGTTCTCTTTTAGAACGCAAGCGCGTTTTGCGGCTGAAAACCGGCCTTCTTTGCGCCTATCCTTGATTTCACTGGAATGTCACATTTTTGAAACAGCGCTTGCTTGACAGAATATCCGTCAGGTGCTAAATTCTTGTTGTTGGTTAGCACTCGATTCGAAAGAGTGCTAATAAACCGAAAGGAGGCGGCGGCGGTGGAGCTTGATGCAAGAAAGCTCGGCATCCTAAAGGCGATCATCGACGAGTATATTCTCTCCGCGTCGCCCGTCGGGTCGCGCGCCATCAGCAAGCGCGACGAGTTCAACCTTTCGAGCGCGACGATCCGCAACGAGATGGCGGACCTTGAGGACCTCGGCTACCTCGAGCAGCCGCATACCTCGGCGGGGCGCATCCCCTCGGATAAGGCCTACCGGCTCTATGTCGACCGCATGATGCGCCGCGCGCAGCTGAGCCAGGAGGAGATGCGGCTGCTGCAGGCGCACGCGGCAGGCAAGCTCGACGAGCTTGAGGCCGTGCTCAAGCAGACGGCGCAGACGCTCTCGGCCGTGACGCACTACACCGCCATGGTCATGCCGCCGATGCTTGCGGGCAGCCACCTGCGCCACATCCAGCTTGTGCCGCTGCGCGAAGGGCGCGCGATCGTTTTGGTCGTTACCGACGCGGGGTTTGCGCGCGACGCGATCATCCGCGTGCCGGAGGATATGACGGCGCTTGAGCTCGAGCGCATTTCACACGTGCTCACCGAGCGTTTTCAGGGCTGCCGCATGGATACGGTGGCCGAGCGCGTGGCAAGCGAGATGGGCGCCGAGCTGTATGACCGGCGCGCGTTTCTCAATAGCATGGTAGAGGCCATCGGGCGCAGGCTCGAACCGGAGGCGCCGAACGTGCAGCTTTCGGGCGCGACCAACATGCTGCATCTGCCCGAATACAGCGACGTCAACAAAGCCAAGATGTTTTTAGCGGCGGTCGAGGGGCGGGGCACGCTCTACGGGATGCTCAAACGCGCAAGCCGGCTGGAGTTTACGATCACCATCGGCGGCGAAAACGAAAACGAGATGCTGCAGGACTGCAGCGTTGTGACCGCGACGTATCGCATCGGCGAGGAGCCGATGGGCTCGATCGGCATCATCGGGCCGACGCGCATGCAGTACGGCAAGGTCATATCGGTGCTCGAGGTCATGCAGCGCTGCCTGTCCGAGCTTTTGAGCAATTACATAGAAGAGGAGAAACGCTGAATTGGGCAACAAGAAGGAACCAATCGAACCGACCCCCGTCGAAGAGGAACTCGACCAGCCGATCGCCGCGCCGGGAGCGGAGGCGGCCTGCGAACCCGTCGGAGACGGCGTCGAAGTCTGCGCGGCGGAGCCCGGCTCCTATACGCTGACGGCGGAGGAGTTCCAGGCGGCGAGAACGCATATCGAGACGCTGCAAAAGGAGAAGGATGAAACCGTTGGGCTGCTCCAGCGCATCCAGGCCGACTTCGACAACTTCCGCCGCAGAAACGCTGCG
Source organism: uncultured Oscillospiraceae bacterium (assembly GCA_964393095.1). Taxonomy (GTDB): domain Bacteria; phylum Bacillota; class Clostridia; order Christensenellales; family CAG-138; genus UBA7703. The sequence goes on from CAYMSL010000138.1 coordinate 2,779, forward strand.
GTGCGCGCCGAGAGTTACGAAGAGGGCAAGCGCGACTGCATGAAGGAACTGCTGCCCGTGCTCGATAACTTCGATCGCGCCATGGAGCACGCCGGCGCCTGCGACGAAAGCTGGCGCGAGGGCGTCGCGCTCGTGCAGCGCCAGCTCCTCGATACGCTCGCCAAACTCGGGCTAGAGGAGATTCCGGCCGACGGCGCGTTCGACCCGAACCTGCACGAGGCCGTCGCGCGCGAAAAGGCCGACGGGAAGGAAAGCGGCGAGGTGCTGCAGGTGTTGCAGAAAGGCTACCGCGCGGGCGAGCGGATTCTGCGCCACAGCATGGTCAAGGTTGCCGAGTAGGCGCACGCAATACGGATTTTAGGATATATAGTTTTTAGGAGGATACGATTTATGAGCAAGATCATCGGCATCGATCTGGGTACCACAAATTCCTGCGTCGCCTTTTTGGAGGGCGGCGAACCGGTCGTCATCCCGAATTCCGAGGGCGGGCGCACCACGCCTTCCGTCGTGGCGTTCAAGGACGGCGAGCGCATGGTGGGCAACATCGCGCGGCGTCAGGCCATCACGAACCCCGACCGCACGGTCGCCTCGATCAAGCGCGACATGGGTTCGACGCGCAAGGTGCGCATCGAGGGCAAGGACTACACGCCGCAGGAGATTTCCGCGATGATCCTGCAAAAGCTCAAGCAGGAGGCCGAGGCCTACCTTGGCGAGGGCGTGAGCCAGGCGGTCATCACGGTTCCCGCCTACTTTACGGACTCCCAGCGGCAGGCCACAAAGGACGCGGGCCGCATCGCGGGGCTCGATGTGCTGCGCATCATCAACGAGCCGAC
>CAYMSL010000138.1:3621-3957 GCA_964393095.1 uncultured Oscillospiraceae bacterium
ACGTGTCGATCCTCGAGATCGGCGACGGCGTATTCCAGGTGCTGGCCACGGCCGGCAACAACCGCCTCGGTGGCGACGACTTCGACCAGCTGATCATGGACTACATCGCCGAGGACTTCAAGCGCAACTACGGCATCGACCTGCGCCAGGACAAGATGGCGCTCCAGCGGCTCAAGGAGGCGGCCGAGAAGGCCAAGATCGAGCTTTCGGGCGTCGCGCAGTCCACGATCAACCTGCCGTTTATCACGATGGATAAGGCGGGGCCCAAGCACCTCGACATCACGATCACGCGCGCGAAGTTCACGTTCGTGCGGTTGGGAAACACGCTTGCGTGTT
>CAYMSL010000139.1:0-565 GCA_964393095.1 uncultured Oscillospiraceae bacterium
GACGCGGGCTATCCGGGGTTGATCATCCGCATCGACACGCCGCTGACCCCTCCTTTGTTTGTCGACGACACCGTCACCTGCCCCGCCGGCACGCCGCTCTCCGTGCTTGCGCGCGATTCGGTGATGAACGGCTTTCGCGGCATGGAGACGCTCTCCGGCATACCGGGCACCGTCGGCGGCGCGGTCGCGATGAACGCGGGCGCATACGGCGCGGAGATTCGCCACATCATCGAGCGTGTACGCATACTCAAGCAGGGGCGCGTGCAGGACGTCGCGGCTCAAAAGACGGACTTTGGCAACCGCACAAGCCGCTTTTGCGCACCGGAGGCCGTCGTACTCTCGGCCACGTTCCGGCTCGAGGCCGACGACGGCAGCGCGCGCGAACGCATGCTCGAGACCACGCGCGAGCGCCGGGAAAAGCAGCCCCTGACCCTGCCCTGCTGCGGCAGCACCTTCAAGCGCCCGCCGGGCCGTTTCGCGGGCACGCTGATCGACGAAACCGGCCTCAAGGGTTACCGCGTGGGCGGCGCGAGCGTGAGTACCCAGCACGCGGGCTTTCTGGTGA
>CAYMSL010000139.1:575-3935 GCA_964393095.1 uncultured Oscillospiraceae bacterium
AGCGCGGGCAGCGTGTTCAAGCGCCCGAAGGGACGCTTCGCGGGGGCTTTGATCGAGTCCTGCAACCTCAAGGGCGTTTCGGTCGGCGGCGCGCAGGTCAGCCCCCTGCACGCGGGGTTCATCGTCAACACCGGCGGCGCAAGCGAAAGCGACGTGCTTGAGCTGATCAAACTAATCCAGCAGCGCGTGTTCGAGGCTACGGGCGTAGCGCTCGAGCGCGAAGTCAAGCTGCTTTCCGAGGTTTAAGCCATGTATCTCTTGATCGTAACGGGGCTCTCCGGAGCCGGTAAGTCACTGGCTCTGCGCAATCTCGAGGAGCAGGGGTATTTTTGTGTGGACAACCTTCCTTCCTCGATGCTCGCGGAGTTTGCCGAGCTCTGCCGCGGGGCCTTGCCCGCCATCCGCAAGGCGGCCGTGACCATCGACAGCCGCGAGAGCCTGCTTTCGCACAGCTCGGCGGTCATCGCCGCGGCGTTCGACGCGCTCAGCGTGCCGTACGAGATCCTCTTTCTCGACGCGCGCGACGACGTGCTGAAAAAGCGTTACAACGAGCTTCGCCGCCGCCACCCGCTCGGGGACGCGGGCGAAGCGGAGACGGGGGTCGCGCGTGAGCGCGTCTTCCTCCAGCCCTTGCGCAACCGCGCAAACTATATCCTCGATACGAGCGACGTCAAACCCCGCGACTTCCCCGGCCTCATCGCAAAGGTTCTGCCGGAGTATGAAAGCAAGGATATCACGCTGCTGTTTTGCAGCTTCGGTTACAAGCGCGGCGTCCCCGTGGACGCGGATGTGGTGCTGGATATGCGCTTTATGCAAAACCCGTTCTACATCCCCTCGTGCAGGCCCCTCTCCGGCATCGACCCGCCGGTTCGGGACTTCGTGCTTGAGCAGCCGTACGTGAGGGAATTTCTCGATCAGCTCGAGGGCATGCTCAATCACATGATTCCGCTCTTTCAGGCGCAGGACAAGCACATCCTGCGCGTGTGCTTCGGCTGCACGGGCGGGCGGCACCGCTCCGTGGCCGCGGCCGTGGAGATGGCGGAGCGCTTCACCCAGCGCGGGCTGAACGTGCGGGTCTACCACAGGGATCTCGATTACGAGGCGGCGGATATCTGCGACCGCTTCGAAAACGCCTAGTCGAGCGGCTCGGAGCACCCATGTCGTTTTCAAGAATCACAAAGGAAGACCTCGTCAAGCTGCGCGTGCGCACCCGCAAGGCGCGGCTATCGCAACTTGCGGGGCTGACGCATACCTGCGGCGCGCTCTACGTCGGCCGCGGGCGCGGCGCGCTCTACACCACCGAGACGCTCGCCGTTGGCCGGCACATCCTTTCTCTCGCCTCGTCGCTCTACGAGGTCGAGTCCGCCATCGAGCTGTCCATGCGTGAAAAACGCCGGGCGCAGACCAGCGTCACCCTGCTTGGGGTGCAGGCGGAACAACTGCTTTTCGACACGGGATTGCTCAGCAAAGACGCGGACGGCCTTCGGCTCTCCGAGGCAGTGCCGCAGACGCTGCTGGTGGGAGACGAACAGGCGCGCGCGTTTTTACGCGGGTCATTTTTAGGCAGCGGCTCCTGCGCCAATCCCTACCGGGGGTATCATCTCGAGATCGTCGCGCGCTCGCGCGCCTTCGCCGAACAACTGCGCGCGCTGATTACCGCCTTCGGCCCCGAGGCCCGGCTGATGCGCCGCAAGGATAAGTACGTGGTCTACCTCAAAAGCGGCGACGTGGCGGGCTTTCTTGCGCTGATCGGCGCTTCGCAGGCCGCGCTCGCGTTCGAAAACGTCCGCGTCGAGAAGGACTACCGCAACTACATCAACCGCGCGAACAACTGCGACACCGCGAACATCGGCAAGACGGTCAACGCCTCCGCCGAGCAGCGTTTGGCCATCGAGTATATCGAGGAGACCACGGGGCTTTCGCACCTGCCCGCCCCGCTCTACGAGGCCGCGACGCTGCGTCTCAACCACCCCGACGCGACGCTGCAGGAACTTGCCGACATGGCTGAAATTGGCAAGAGCGGCATGAACCACCGCCTTACGCGCCTGATGCGCATCGCAAAGGAGATCCGCCATGGGTGATTTTACGCACCTGCACGTCCATACGCAATACAGCCTGCTCGACGGGGCCGCGCGCATATCCGACCTCGTCGCGCGCGCCAAGGCGCTCGGGCAGACGTCGCTTGCCATCACCGACCACGGCGTGCTCTACGGCGTGATCGACTTCTATAAAGCCTGCCAAAAGGAAGGCGTGCGCCCGATCATCGGCATGGAGGCCTACGTCGCCCCGCGTTCGCTAAGTGACCGCGAGGGCGCGCAGGATCGCGAGTACGCGCATTTAATTCTGCTTTGCAAGAACGAAACTGGCTATAAAAACCTCATGGTGCTCTCGAGCGAAGCCTTTCTGCACGGTTTCTACTACAAGCCGCGCATCGACTACGACCTGCTTTCGCGCCATGCGGAGGGCCTTATCTGCCTCTCCGCCTGCCTCGCGGGCGATATTCCGCAGGCGCTGCTAAGCAATCGTTACGACGACGCGCTCGCTATCGCAAAGCGGCTTCGGGGCATGTTCGGCGAGGATTTCTACATCGAGCTGCAAAACCACGGCCTGCCCGAGCAAATGCAGGTGCTGCCGGGTCTACGGCGCGTGGCCGCCGAGATCGGCGCCAAGTGCGTGGCTACCAACGACGTGCATTACGTCTCGAGCGACGACGCCGAGGCGCAGGATGTGCTGCTCTGCATACAGACCCAGCGCTTTGTCGACGAGCCGGACCGCATGCGCATGCAGAGCGAGCAATTCTACCTTAAATCCGAGCAGGAAATGCTCCTTGCCCTGCCGGACGACCCCGCTGCCTTGGCCAACACCGCGGAGGTGGCGGCAAAATGCGGCCTCGAGCTCGAGTTCGGCGTACGCCGCCTGCCCGCGTTCGCAGCGCCGGACGGGCTGGACAACACTGCCTACCTGCGCCGGCTCTGTGAAAGCGGTTTTGCGCGCCGTTACCCCAAGGGCGGCGAAGAGGCGCGCGAACGGCTCTACTATGAGATCGGTATCATCACGCGCATGGGCTTTGTCGACTACTTTCTCATCGTTTGGGACTTCATCGACTTTGCCAAATCCCGCGGCATCATGGTCGGCCCCGGGCGCGGCAGCGGCGCGGGGAGCCTCGCCGCCTACTGCCTCGGCATTACGGACGTCGATCCGCTTCGCTACGGTCTGCTCTTCGAACGCTTCCTCAACCCCGAGCGCATCAGCATGCCGGACTTTGACATCGACTTTTGCTACGAGCGAAGGCAGGAGGTCATCGATTACGTATCCCAAAAGTACGGCGAGGGACACGTAAGCCAGATCATCACCTTCGGC
>CAYMSL010000140.1:0-1530 GCA_964393095.1 uncultured Oscillospiraceae bacterium
CCGCAGAAGGGATCGAGCACATGCGGCTTGGCCGCGCCGGGCGCGACGAGAGCATGCGTCGTTTGTCCGTCAGCCTCTGCGGGGACGGCCGCGCGCCAGCTCGAAACGGCCAGCCGCGCAAGGCACGCGGCGGTTGCCGGCGCAATGGATGCGGGAATCGCGCGCTTGCGGTAGGAAAAGCGCCCATCGGGCACATTGGCCGCGCGCAAAAATACGTCGCAGGCGTTCTTCGTGCATTGAACGCGCAGCTCGAGCGCATAGTGCGAGGGATTGTCCCCCGCGCCAAGCAGGCGGTTGAGTGCGCGGATGAACGCGCCCCGGTCGCCCTCGTAGCCGCGCAGCTCCACGCGCCACGGCAGCGTGAGCGCCTGCTTGGCCGCATTTGCCACGGCCTCGGGCGTAAGCGGCAGCCCCGCGCCAAGCGGGAGCAGCGCTTCAAAAAAACAGCGTGCGCGAAAAAGCCGCTGCAGCTCATCGGTATGCACAATCGCGCCGGACGGCGTTGCGCGCGGCGCGTAGCCCAGCGCAAGCAGCTCGTCGCAGAGCGTTTCGGAAAAGCCCTCGGGCGCAAGGAGCAGCACATCGCGCGGCGCGTCGAGCGTATAGACGGGCAGAGGGGCGGCGGGCGCGAGCACATCGGTCGCTTTTTTGAGCGCTTCGGCGATCTCGCGGCAATGCTTTTCCTCGGAAGCGTCGGCAGGCTCCGGCGCGGCATATGCGCGCACGGCCGCAAGGGCCGCCTCGCCGCCCACGCTGCCCAGTGCGAGCAGGATCGACGGCGTGACAAAGCGCGTCTGTTCGCAGGCAAGCGCTTCGATCAGCGCGGGCGCATCCTGCGTATGGCCAAGCGCGCCCAGCAGCCGCGCGGCATTCTTGCGCGTCTTGGGCTCCGGCGAACCAAGCAGCGCCGTCACCGTGGCGCGATTGCCAAGCAGCGCGTCGAGCTCGTCGCGCCCCGCCTGCTTTTTTGCTGCCGCTGTGAGCGCGGAAAGCGCAAGGGCGGCCGATTCGGTTTGCAACTGTGCTACGAGCTGTTTCATGAAAATCCTTTCGTGTGGGCGAAAAAATGAGCTTCGCCGGGGCGGGAGCCGCCTACCGCTCCCCCGCCGTCTCGCGGATGAGCGCAAGGATGGCCTCGGTGCCGTCGCTGCGGGTATCGGCTTCCATCGTGCGCGTATACTGCGCGCGGTCGCGATAGACCGCGTCAATGGCGTCGCAGAGCAGCTCCGGAGTGGCCGCGTCCTGCTCGAGCATGCGTGCATAGCCCTTCTTTTCGAAATAGCGGGCGTTGAGAAGCTGGTCGCCGCGCGAGCTTGCGGCCGGAAGCGGCACGAGCACGGCGGGCTTGTTGAGCGCGAGCAGCTCGAACACTGCGTTGGCCCCGGCGCGCGAAAGCGCCACGTCGGACAAAGCGAGCAGATCGGGCAGCTCCTCGGTGATGTATTCATACTGCACATAGCCGTCGCGGCAGATGTGCTCGTCGCGCTTGCCGCGGCCTACCTCAAGGAGGGAACCGACCACGGCGCGGAC
>CAYMSL010000140.1:1540-3922 GCA_964393095.1 uncultured Oscillospiraceae bacterium
CAACGAAACGCGCAAAAGCTCGTTGAGCCGCTGCGCGCCAAGACTGCCGCCCATGCACAGCAGCACCGGCCTGTTGCCGGAAAGGCCTGTGAAGGCCAGCGCGCGCGCCCGCTCGCCCCGGTAGAGCGCGGGGCGGATCGGCGTGCCGGTGTAGACGCCCTTGCCGGCAGGAACATGCGAAAGCGTATCTTCGAAGGTGACGCAGATGCGGTCGGCAAAGCGGCTTGCAATGCGGTTGCTCAGCCCCGGCGTATAGTCGCTCTCATGCGCAATGACCGGCGTCTTGCCCGCGGCCATGACCACCGGGACGGAGACATAGCCGCCCTTGGAGAACACCACGTCGGGCCGGAGCGCGGAAAGGAGCTTCTTCGACTGACCCACGCCCTTGAGCACGCGGAAGGGATCCAAAAAGTTTTGCAGCGAATGATAGCGCCGCAGCTTGCCCGAGGAAACGGCATGGTAGGTCACGCCGTCAAGCGCCGCGATGAGCTCACGCTCCATGCCGCTCTCCGTGCCGATGTAATGCACCTCCCAGCCCTCGCAAAGCAGCCGCTCAATGAGCGCGATGTTCGGGGTGACGTGCCCGGCCGTTCCGCCGCCGGTGAATACGATCCTCTTTGCCATGAAACGATGCTCCGATCGATAAAAACTGCGCGGCCGGGCTTGATCCATCCGGCCGCGCAGGGTTGCCCTGTGTGTAGTTTATGCTGTTTTTGCAAATTTGTCTACCCCGGCGTGACGCGCAATCAGCAGGGGCCGCGGTTGCAAAAACAGGCCGCGCCTTCAGGGCGCAATCCCTCCCTCGGGCGCAATGGCCGCCGCTATCGATCAGGCCGTCTCGGTGTCGTCGGTGTTGAGGACGCTCTTTTTGAGCATGGCGCGCGCAATGTCGTATTTCATCTGCGACCACTCGTTGGCCTGCTTGGTCAGGTCGATTTCGAGCATGATGCACACGAGCCGCGCGTTGTCCTCCGTCACCTTCTCGCCGGTCTTGCTGTCGCTGTCGCGCCAGCAGATGAACCATGCCAGCTCCTTGGAGTCGTTGTTCGTGATTTCCGCCGTACCCGTCTTGCCGGCCAGCTCATAGCCCAGATTGAATGTATAGCCGCGCTTGAGGAAGTTGTTGAACATCGTGCGCGCAGTTCCCTTGTGGCAAACTTCGATGAGCGAGGGATAGATGGTGTCCACGGTGGTTTTTTCGATCAGCCGCTTGTAAATCTTCGGCTGGCGCTGCTCCACGAGTTTATAATTCGTGCCGTCGGCGTGCCAGATCGAGTCCACCAAATACGGCTGCATGACCACGCCGTCGTTGGCATACGCCGAAGCGTAGCAGGCCATCTGCAGCGGCGACATCATGATCTGCCCCTGCCCGTAGCCCGTGACTGCGAGGTCATAGTCGCTTTGCGGCATCTCCGAGCTGTAAAGCTGCGGGGTGCTTACGTCCATGCCGTAGATGGGGTTCTTGTCGAGCACGAGGCCGGACTTGTCCTCGCTCTCAACCCATTCGCCGCTCTCGTTCTGCTCCCAGATGGTTTCGCCGCCCTCGGCAAGGCGCTGCCAGCGCGCCTTCTCGTTGTCTGCGGGGTCGGCCTTCCAGTAGATGCGCGGCTGGGTGCCTTCGGCCTCGAGCTGGATGGGCGTGTTCCAGTCGAGCTTGTTGATCATATAGTCCTCAAACTTCTTTGCCCCCATGCGCAGCGCGGAATAGGAGAAGAAGATGTTGTCCGACCAGATGATGGAGTTGCTCAGGTTCATCGGCCCCGGGTTGCTGTCGGAGCGGACGCGGGCGATGGGGTGGCCGTTCGACTGCTTGAGGAACGGCTCGTCGGCAAACTCGCTGCGGTGCTCGCCGAGCGTTTCGCTGGCAAACGTGGACATGATCGCGTTGGAGGGAACCCAGGAATCGTTGACGATCGTTTCGCTGCCCTCGGGGAACGCCTCGCTCGCCGTCATGGAGTTCGTCTCGAGCAGCGCGGCGCTCGTCATGAGCTTGAACACCGACCCGGGCGTATATAAACCCTGCGTGGCGCGGTTGTACAGCGGGATGGTGGGATCCTTTTGCAGCGCGTCCCACTCCTCGGCCGGCATGCCTCGGGCCAGATAGTTGAGGTCGAAGCCCGGCCAGCTCGTCATGGCCTCGATTGCGCCGGTCTTTGGATTGAGCACGATGACCGTGCCGTGGATGTTATCGTCGTAGACCACGGTCGATACCACGTCCTCGAGCCGCTCCTGCAGCTCGGGGATGATCGTGAGATGCAGATCCTCGCCGTCCACGGCCTTTTCGGAATAGAGCATGCCGCGGCTGCCGCCCTTTTTATCCTGAATATAGGTAAAGCGGCCGTTGGTACCGAGCAGCCTGTTTTCATAGAGCAGCTCGAGGCC
>CAYMSL010000141.1:0-3913 GCA_964393095.1 uncultured Oscillospiraceae bacterium
AGGATGCGGATGAAGTTCATCCGCAGTTTCCCCGATATCGTTGCGAGTATCTTGTGTCCGTTCTGGAGCTTCACCTCGAACATCGCGTTCGGGAATGAATCCGAAACGACGCCTTCCACCTCAATGACGTCCTGTTTAGACAAGCTATCCCTCCTAATCCTTGGAATCCACGTTGTAGCCGAGCGCGTGAAGCGCCTTTCTTACATCCGTGTCCAGCACGCCGCTGCCCGAGCGCAAACGCTCGCCGATCTCTTCGGCGCGGCGCGGCTCGACGCTTAGATGCCTGAGCTTCTTGCGCTTCGGCCGCTCTAAGCGGCGGATCTCGCCGTCGGCAAGCAGAACATGGTTTTCATCGCACACGCCCACAAGCACGAACGCGCGGCCCTTGTCGCGCCCCGCGCGGGAGACGCACACGGCGCCGAGAACGGGTTCGTTCATGCGCCCTCCTCGTGCAGCGTAAGCAGCCTCGGCTCCCCGGCGGTGATCACCACGGTGTTTTCATAGTGCGCCGAGGGTCTGCCGTCGCTGGCTACAACCGTCCAGCCGTCGTCCAGCTGGTGCACACGCGCCGAGCCAAGGTTGATCATCGGCTCGATCGCGATTGTCATGCCCGCCTCCAGGCGCGCGCCGCGGCCCATGCGCGATTCGTCCCAGAAATTCGGCACCTCCGGCTCCTCGTGCATGTGCCGGCCGATGCCGTGGCCGACCATCTCGCGTACGACGCCGTAGCCGTGGCGCTCCGCGTGGGCCTGAACGGCCCGCGCGACGTCCGAGATGCGCTTGCCGGCCCTGGCTTGTTTGAGTCCCTCGAAGAAGCACTCCTTCGTGACCCGTACGAGCGCGGAAACCTCCTCGGACACATTGCCGATGAGCAGCGTACGCGCCGCGTCGCCATGGAAGCCGTCTAGCATCGCGCCAACGTCCACCGAGAGGATATCGCCGTCTCGAAGGCGGTACTTGCCCGGGATGCCGTGCACCACCTGCTCGTTGACCGAGGTGCAGATGCTCCTCGGGTAGCCGTTATAGTGCAGAAACGAAGCCTCCGCGCCGCAGCTTTTGATATGCTCCGCCGCGAGTTCGTCAAGCTCGGCGGTCTGCATGCCGACGCACACGTGCGCGGCAATGAGCCTCAGCGTCTCCTCGACGATGCGCCCGGCGGCGTCCATCTTCACGATGTCGGCCGCGGACTTGAGCGTAATACCGCCGCTCATCTTGCAAGAATCAAGCGGATCTGGCCGGTCACGGCGTCCATACCGGCGTCGCCGTCGACCGTTGTGAGCAAGCCCTTTTCGCGGTAGTAGTCGATCAGCGGCTTGGTCGAACGCTGGTAGACGAGCAGGCGGTTTTCCACCGTCTCGCGGCGATCGTCGTCGCGCTGGTAAAGCGCGGCGCCGCAGCGCTCGCAGTTTGGCGAGGCGTACGCCGAAACGTGGTACACCGCGCCGCAAGCCGGGCACATCCTGCGCCCGCTGATGCGCTCGACGAGGCGCGCGTCCGGCACGGCGATGTCGATCACCGCGTCGACGGCGCAGATCCGCTCGAGCGCCTCCGCCTGGGCAAGCGTGCGCGGGAAACCGTCGAAGAGGAACCCGTCCTTGCAGTCGTCCCGCAAAATGCGCTGTTCCACCATGCCGAGGATGACGTCGTCCGGCACGAGCTCGCCGCGATCGACGTAGCCCTTCGCGGCCTTGCCAAGCGGCGTGCCTTCGCGCATCTCGGCGCGCAGCATATCCCCCGTGGAGATGTGACAAATGCCGTATTCGCGGGCGATCCGTGCCGCCTGCGTGCCCTTGCCCGCACCCGGCGGACCGAGGAAAATCAGCTTCATAAACGATCCCTTTCGCATGTTCCGCGTTTGGCGCGCCCTTTCCGCCCGGAAAAGTCGCGCCCTCCGGCTTTTTGGAATCAGTTGAGGAAGCCCTTGTAATGCCGCATGAGCATATGGCTTTCAAGCTGCTCCGTCGTCTCGAGCGCCACGCTGACCATGATCAGCACGCTCGTGGCGCCAAACGAGCTCGTCTCGCCAAGCCCGCGCAGCGCGACGGTCGGCAGAATCGCCACGATCGCGAGGAACAGCGAGCCAAACATCGTAAGCCGGCTCGAGATGCGGCCGAGGTACTCGCTCGTCGGCTTGCCGGGGCGTATGCCCGTGATGAAGCCGCCGTTCTGCTGGAGGTTTTTGGCCATCTCGATCGGATTGAACGTTACGCTCGAGTAGAAGAAGCCAAAGCCGATGATCAGCAGCGCGTAGATGATGAAGTAGATCACGCTCGTCGAGCCGAGGTAGGTCGTATACAGCTTATAGAACCAGCCGTTCGGCCAGAACTGCGCGATCATGCCGGGGAACTGGATAAACGTCATCGCGAAGATCAGCGGCAGCACGCCGTTGGCGTTGGCCTTGAGCGGCAGATACGTGCTCTGCCCGCCGTACATCTTGCGGCCTACGACGCGCTTTGCGTACTGCACCGGGATGCGGCGCTGCGCCTGGTCGACGTGGGTCACCAGCGTGATGAGCCCGAGCACAACCACGAGGAGCAGGCCGAATTTCCACCAGGCCAGCGTGCCGACGAAGAGCTGCTGCACCCAGCCGATCAGCGTGCTTGGCACGCGCGAGACGATCGAGGCGAAGATCAGCATCGAAATGCCGTTGCCCACGCCCTTCTCGGTGATGCGCTCGCCAAGCCACATGAGGAACGCCGTGCCGGCCGTCGCGCAGATGCCGATGGTCGCATAGGTCCAAAATCCAGGGTTGACCACGTACTGTCCGCCGAGGCCCACGAAGATGCCGATGGACTGCACCATCGCAAGGCCCACGCCGGCATAGCGCGTGATGCGCTCGATCTTCTCGCGGCCGTCCTCTTCCTTGCTGAGCCGCTCGAGCGCGGGGATCGCGATCGTGAGTAGCTGCAGGATGATCGAGGCGTTGATGTAGGGCGAAATGCCCATGGCAAACAGCGTAAACTGGCTGAACGAGCTGCCCGTAAGCAGATCGAGGAAGCCGAGAATATCGTACTGCGCCACGGCGTCCTTGAGCAGCGCGGTGTTTACGCCCGGTATCGGGATAAAGCAGCCGAGCCGGTAGACTACGATCAATAAGAGCGTCGTGAGTATCTTTTTACGGATCTCGCGAATCTTAAAGCCGTTGATAAACGTCTGGAACATCAGACCACCTCAACACTTCCGCCCGCGGCCTTGATCGCGGTCAGCGCCGATTGTGAGAACTTGGCAGCCTTGACATCGAGCTTCTTGGTCAGCTCGCCGCCGCCGAGAACCTTGAGACCGTCTTTTTCGATGCGGCTGATCATGCCCTCTGTCTTGAGCAGCTCGGCCGTCACCATGGTGCCGTCCTCCAACCCGTTGAGATCGGAAACGTTGATGATCGTGTATTCCTTGGCAAAGATGTTTGTAAAGCCGCGCTTGGGCAGACGGCGCGTCAGCGGCATCTGGCCGCCTTCAAAGCCGTTCTTCTTGCTCTTGCTGCGCGCCTTTTGGCCCTTGTGACCCTTTGTGGAGGTCTTGCCCATGCCGCTGCCGGAGCCGCGGCCGACGCGCTTCGGCGCCTTAACCGAGCCAGGGGCGGGCTGTAATTCATGCAGTTTCATCTCTCGCGTGTCCTCCTGCCTTAAACTTCTTCCACCGTCACAAGGTGCTTGATCTTAAAGATCTTGCCGCGCGTGCAGGCGTTGTCGGGCTGGATCGCCGTGCTGTGGAGCTTGCGCAGCCCCAGCGCGGTTACGGTCGCCTGCTGGTCCTGCAGGCATCCGATCGGGCTCTTGACCAACGTGATCTTGAGCTGTTTTATCTCTTGCTTCGCCTTAGCCATGTTAGCCTCCTTATCCAAGGATTTCCGCGACGCTCTTGCCGCGTGCCTTGGCGATCTGCTCGGCGGTGCGGAGGCGCGAAAGCCCCTCGA
>CAYMSL010000142.1:0-3897 GCA_964393095.1 uncultured Oscillospiraceae bacterium
CACAAACCATGTCGACCGCGCGGCGGTGCTCGAGTCGCGCATCGTACGCTATGCCGTCGAAGGCGACGACGACGTGCTCGTGGTGCGGCTGTCCACGCGCATCTGCGACTATACGACGGACGATAAGACGGGCAAGGTGGTCAGCGGCAATCAGACGCGCGAGCTGTTCATGGTCTACGACTGGAAGCTCATTCGCGGCAAAGATCAGCTCACCGGGGAAGAGGAGAGCATCAAGCACGTCAACTGCCCGAACTGCAGCGCGCCGCTCGAGATCAACCACACGAGCAAATGCCCGTACTGCGGTACCGTCATCACGATTTCAGAGCATGACTGGGCGCTCTCCGCGATCAAGGGCATCTCGCAGCGCACGGTAAGCTGAACTGTTTTTCAAACAAGCGCAAGACGGCGACCGGCCGCCCGAAAACGGGCGGCCGGTCGTTTGAACCGGGATGCAAGCTTGGCTTGCGGCGGCGCGCGTAAGGGGCGAAAAACTCAGCCGCCGCCCGCGATGGCGACCACGCGGTCGTGTTCCGCATCGATCAGCGCGCCGATATCGGAGCGCGAACCCGTGAAGAATACGGCGAATGTCGCGCCGCCGTCGACCGAGGGCGCGAGCTGGACGGAAGCCGCCACACGGATGCCATCGATCACGACGACGACGGGCTGCTTGGCAGCGCTGCCGCCGTCGGCAAAAAAGCCGCGCAGGGTGGCTTCATCCCACTCGAGCACCGGGCGCATGCGGGCATGGTTTGCCGCCGAAACGTACACAAGGTGCAGCGTGATGCCGCTGTAGCAACTGGTAATGTCGTAGGCCTGGCCCTCGACAAGCCGCGTTTTGACCTCTTCCCAGGGCATCAGCGAGCCGATGGCGGCGAGCGCCTCGCCCTGCGGCAAGGATATCGGCGCCTTGGCGGCGGCCGGCGCGCCGCTCGAGAAAAGACCCTCCAAAATGCGATCGCGCGTAAGCTCGGCCGTAAGCGCGAAGCGGGAGAGCGCGTCGGCATCCTCCTGCTCCCAGAGGCCGTTGACAACGCGGACGGAGTAGCCGAGATCGCACAGGCGGATTTCGGCGCGCAGCACGGTATCCGAACAGTCGCCGACGGCGGGCACGGCAGTGTCCGTCTCCGCGCGGGCGACGCCGGCGCAAAGGGGCGCCAGCGCGCAAAAGAGCGCGGGCAGCGCAAGGGCTGCGGCGCGGCGATATCCATGGCGGGCGCGAACGAATTGTTTCATCATATAGAATTATAACATATCGCCTGATAGATTTCACGCGTAACGGAAGGCGTGCCGTTGCCGGAACTTGGTCTGGGTGTTACGATATTCGTGACGGAAAGCGGATGAAAGGGGATGGAGCATATGCGCTGCGCGTGTCAAAGCTGCGGCGCCTATATGGTGCAGGAGGAGCGCGGTCTCAAGAGCCGCTGCATATGCCCGGAGTGCTTCTGCGTTTGCAGCGCCTGTATGGGAACGGCGCAGGAGCCTCTTAAGCCCGGCGCGATGTTGGAAGAACTGCTGATGCGGGCGCGTTACGACGCCGAACACGAGCAGGACGACTGACGAAGCAGAAACAACAAGCGGCCGTGCCGCGCTCTTCACCGTGTCAGAAGGGATTTGGAATGGTTGAGGGCCGCAATCCTTAACTAATGCATCTCGGCTGCATTTACTCTGCCAAGGCGGCGGATTGCGCCATGGGGCGATGCCCCGCGCTGTACGATGCCGCCCGTGCGGACGCGGAATATAAGACAAGGGGCGCGTTGCCCGTCAAAAAAACGGTTTTAACGGATGAAAGGGAGCGGCGATGCCGCTCCCTTTACGCCAGTTCTGATCGAGTCGGAACCGTTCGATCAACCGCCGACGCCATCCGACGGGCTGGGGTCGACGGGCAGCGGCTCGGGGTCGGGCGGCAGCGGCTCGGGCGTGTCAGACGGTGCGGTGGGGGTCGGCGAATCCGCCGCAAGACAGATCCAGATTTCGCCCTGATACGCCTTGTAGGTTGAAGCCGCGAGTTTTTCGCGCCGCACGACCGAGCCGTTCTTGTAGTAGTTTTTGTAGGACTGATAGACGTACCCGTCGCGCGCGGTGATGGCAACGTAGGTTTCGCCGGCACTCATGAGCGAGCCGTCGGCCTTCTCCTGGCCCACCGGAACCACGATCTCGACGGGGCTTCCGCCGGAGCCGGTCTTTGAAACCTGCTCGCTTGTGAGCTTGATCTCGTCGTACTCCGTCGTATCGAACGGCAGGCCCCAGACCTCGAAGGTGAGGCGATCGCTGCTTGTGGTATAGCCGAATATCACGATGTCGCCCTGCGTGTTGTTCTTAAACTGGAAGTCGATGATGTTGCCGACCGAGTTGATCGTCGCGTCGAGCCCCTTGTCGACATAGGTTACCGGCATGGAGTGGCAGCGCCGCGTGACGACCTCGAGGTCGCCTTTGACGATTGCGTTATAGAGCGTGGTGGAAAGCTGGCAGACGCCGCCTCCGTATTGCGGCACGACCGCGCCGCTTTCATAGGCGTTGGCTTCCTTCCAGCCGTTGCCCTTTGTGCGCGTGCCGAGCGTATCGTTTGTGGAAAAGGTTTCGCCGGGCTTGAGTATGGTGCCGTTGATCATGCCGCAGCCCTTGCGCACGTTGTATTTGCGCGCGCTCGTACTTGACGAGAAGTTCGTCGTGGCGCTTGCGCGCAGCACATACGCGCCTTCGATGTCCGCGCGGGAGATCACGGGCTGCGTCTCGACGACCGGGATTGCGATCGGCACGGCGACGCCGTTGAGCACCGCGTCGGTGACGCGCTCGAGCAGCACGTCCTGCTCCACGGCAATGCCGACGATTGCTTCGCCAAAGACGATTTTGCGGTTTTCCGTGTCCACGCTTTTGACCGAGGCGTTCTGCGCGGGCACGTCGATCTGCGCGGCGAGTTCCGCAACGCGCGTCTTGAGCGAGGTAAGGTCATAACTTGCGGTGATCGTATAGGCGCGGCCGTTGGTTTCAACGTCATCCGCCTCGGCCTTCATCTTGGTATAGTCGCCCATCTTGCCAAGGTAGTAGGCTTCGGTGAGCACGCTTTGGAGGTTTGTCGTATACGAGAGGCTGGCCAGGTCGATCGAATAGAGCACATTGTTGTAGACAAGCTGCAGCTCGCGCTGCGAGCCAAGGCTGCCTTCGACGCTTGCGAGCGCGGCGCGCGCCTCCTCCATCGTCATGCCGCCAACGTCGACGCCGTTGACCGTGATGCCGTCAAGAAAGACCGTAGAGGTTGAGAGCCGCTCCAACTCGATGCGCTGCTGCTCCTGCTGCGCCCTTAGCGCCTCCTCGGCCGCAACCTGGGTGGCGATCTCCGCCGCAACGCGCTTTTGGTGGCTGACAAAGGAGTAGACGATGACCATTGTCGCAAGCAGGATGACGCAGCAGAGCAGCGCGATCAAACCGCGCTGGCTGCGCTTTTTGCGGCGCGGAAAGAGGGGCTCGGCACGGCGCGGCCTCTCGAACGTGAGATCCTCGATCGGCTCGAGATAGACTTCCGAATATTCTTCGCCGTTTTTCAGACTTGACGGATCCGTCTGGCGCCGACGTTTCTCCATTCCTTATATCCTCCTTGGGAATATCAAACACATTGTAGCCCATTTGGGCGGGGTTTGTATCGTGGCTTTTGTCGATCAGGATAATTGTTACAAATTGTTCATGAGAATGTTTCGCGGTTTTTTCAAAAGGTTGACGCGCCTTGCCGAACCGCCGCACATTGTTCGTTGAGCCGCTTTCGTGATATGATAGGCGCATGAGAAGAAGAATCGTTCCGCAAAAAACGGCGGTACCGGGCCGCACGCCGATGGACGAAGCGCTGCGCTTTCTCGGCGCGCGCGCGCGCACCGTGCGCGAGGTGGAGCGCCGGCTCGACGAGTG
>CAYMSL010000143.1:0-513 GCA_964393095.1 uncultured Oscillospiraceae bacterium
CTTTCGAGCCACGAGGTCGCGCAGGGCTATCACGATGTCGAGGACGTTTCCGCCATCGCGGCGTTTGCGCGTAAAGACGATCCTTCCGTGTCGTTCCTTGCGTGGACGACCACGCCCTGGACGCTGCCAAGCAACGTCGCCCTCTGCGTCAACGCGCGCGAGACCTACGTCACGGCCCGCAGGCACGGCAAAACCTACATTCTCGCCGAGGCGCTCGTCGAAAGCGTGCTCGGTAAGGAGGCCGAGGTGCTCTCGCGCTTTTTGGGCGAAAGCCTCGTCGGCGCGGAATATGAGCCGCTTTTTACACTGCCCGTGCGCTTTGGTCAAAAGAAGGGCTACCGCGTGATCGCGGACGACTACGTTACCCTCACCGAGGGCACGGGCATCGTGCACACCGCGCCCGCCTTTGGCGAGGACGACGCGCGCGTTGGCCGCGTTTGGGAGCTGCCGTTCGTGCAGTTTGTCGACGCCGCGGGCCACATGTGCGGCGGCACGCCCTGGGACGGCCTGTTT
>CAYMSL010000143.1:523-3840 GCA_964393095.1 uncultured Oscillospiraceae bacterium
TCCCCTTCGTGCAATTGGTGGACGCAGCTCGCCACATGAAGCCGGCGACGCCCTGGGCGGGCAAATTCGTGAAGGAAGCGGATCCGCTGATCGTCGAGGCGCTGCGCGCGCAGGGGAATCTGGTCAAGGTCGCACCGTATACGCACAGCTATCCGTTCTGCTGGCGCTGCGATACGCCGCTGATCTACTACGCCCGCGAAAGCTGGTTTATCAAGATGACCGCGGTCAAGGAGAAACTCATCGCCTTCAACCGCAGCGTCAACTGGATTCCCGAGACGATCCGGGAAGGCCGCATGGGCAACTTCCTCGAAAACGTCATCGACTGGAGCATCTCGCGCGAGCGCTATTGGGGCACGCCGCTGCCCGTTTGGACCTGCTCCTGCGGGCATGTGCACGTGATCGGCTCACGGCAGGAGCTGCTTGAGATGGGCAATTGTGTCCCCGCCGACATCGAGCTGCATAAGCCGTACATCGACGAGGTCGAGATCATCTGCCCGGCCTGCGGCGGTCGTATGCAGCGCGAGCCCGTCGTCATCGACTGCTGGTTTGATAGCGGCAGCATGCCCTTTGCACAGTGGCACTACCCCTTCGAAAACAAGGATGTGTTCGAGCGGCGCTACCCCGCGGACTTCATCAGCGAGGCCATCGACCAAACGCGCGGCTGGTTCTATTCGCTGCTGGCCATCTCAACCTGCCTCTTTGACGAAGCCGCCTTCAAAAACTGCATCGTCATGGGCCATGTGCAGGACATGGAAGGCCACAAGATGAGCAAGCACCTCGGCAACGTCGTAGACCCCTGGACGGTGCTCGACCAGCAGGGCGCGGACGCCGTGCGCTGGTACTTCTACACGGGCTCGATGCCGTGGCTGCCAAGCCGCTTCTCCGCCGAGGCCGTCTCCGAGGCGCAGCGCAAGTTCATCGGCACCTTCTGGAACACCTACGCTTTCTACGTGCTCTACGCCGAAATCGACGGCTTCGATCCCACGCGCCACCGCCTCAGGGACTGCCGGCTCAGCGAGATGGACCGCTGGGTGCTTTCCCGGCTGCACACGCTGATTCGCACGGTGGACGGCGACCTGGAACGCTTCCGGATCACCGAGGCCGGACGCGCGCTGCAATCGTTCGCAGAGGAGCTTTCGAACTGGTACGTGCGCCGCAGCCGCGAGCGCTATTGGGGCAGCGGCATGTCGGAGGACAAGATCGCCGCCTATATGACGCTCTACGGTGCGCTGCGCGAACTCGCGCTGCTTACCGCGCCGTTTCTGCCGTTTATGTCGGAGGAGATCTACCAGAATATCGTACGCTCGGTCGACGCCGCCGCGCCGGAGAGCGCGCACCTTTGCGACTACCCGCGCGTTGACGAAAGCTTCATCGACACGGGCCTTGAAGCGAATATGGCGCGCGTGCTCGACATCGTTTCGCTCGGCCGCGCGGCCCGCAACAACGGCGCCATCAAGACGCGCCAGCCGCTTTCGGCCCTTTACGTGCAGGGCGCGCCGCTCGACACGCGCTATGTCGACGTCCTCGCCGACGAATTGAACGTCAAGCGCGTGGAGTTCGTCGCCGACATCTCGGGGCTGCTCCGCTACATCGTCAAGCCGCAGCTGCGCACGCTCGGGCCGCGCTTTGGCAAGCTGCTGCCAAAGCTCTCCCTGCACCTTGCAAGCGAGGGCGTGGCCGCGCAGGTCGTTGCCGCACACCGCGCCGGCGGCGACTACGTAACCGAGATCGACGGCGTTTCCGTATCGCTTACACCCGAGGACGTGCTCGTTTCAACCGAGCAGAACGCGGGCCTTGTCTCCGCCTCGGACGCCGGCCTTACCGTCGTGCTCGACACGGCGCTGACGCCCGCCTTGCTCGACGAGGGCTTCGTGCGCGAGATCGTGAGCAAGGTGCAGACCATGCGCAAGGAGGCGGGCTTCGAGGTGTCCGACCATATCCGCCTTTCCTACGAGGGCGGCGCGCGCGCGCAGGATATCTTTGCGCGCTTCGGCCCCGGCATCCTCGCCGACACGCTTGGAGACGAGCTTGCGCATGGCGAGGCGCGCGGCTACGTTAAGACCTGGGACGTCAACGGCGAAAGCGTTACGCTCGGTGTCGAACGGTTCCCGCTTTCTTTGTAAGGAAAGCGGCCAAGGAACCCCGCGCGAATGCGGAGAACGCAACGCGGACGGCCGTAGCATTCTGCTTTATTGCCGCCGCGCATTCAGGACGCATCCGCCTTTCACCCTAGGTTCTTTGTCTTACTTTCTCTCAGAGAGTAAGTACCCCTATTTGAAGTTTCTCATCCCGCCTACTTTCGCGAAGGCAGGCGGGAACCGCTCTCCGCAAAGGTAAAGTTCTTTGTCTTACTTTCTTTCAAGAAAGTAAGAAAGGAAGAGAGACCGTTTTTATGCTTGGAACGATCGTCAACGTCGCAGCCATCGTACTTGGCGGCGCAATCGGGCTGCTGCTCAAGAAGGGGCTGCCGGAGCGGGTCTCCGGCGGCGTGATGCAGGGCCTTGGCCTGATCTGCATCTATGTGGGCATCAGCGGCTCGCTGAACGGCAAAAACGCGCTGATCGCCACGATTTCGATCGTCGTCGCGGGCGTAATCGGCACGCTTTTCGATTTTGATGGACGCTTTACGCGCTTCGTCTGCCGCCTTGAAAAGCTGGTCGTGCGAAACGGCGCGGAAGGCTCGACGTTCGGCGAGGGGTTCATCACGGCGACGCTGCTCTTCTGCGTTGGCGCGATGGCGATTATCGGCGCGCTCAACAGCGGTCTAAGCGGCGACCACGAAGTGCTCTATACAAAAAGTCTGCTCGACGGCGTCAGCTCCGTGGTCTTCGCGGGCACGCTTGGCGCGGGCGTGCTGCTTGCCGCGCTGCCCGTGCTGATCTATCAGGGCGGGATTACGCTGCTTGCACAATTTCTCGCGCCGGTGCTCAGCGACTCCGCCATCGCCGAGATGACCTGCGTCGGCTCGATACTCATCATCGCCATCGGGCTTAACCTGCTCAAGGTCACAAAGATCAAGGTGATGGACTTCATCCTTGCGGTATTCATCCCGATCGGGCTATGCCTCTTTCTATAGTCCTCCTCACTTTCTTTGGAAAGAAAGTGAGATAAAGAAACTACATGTTATGAGGAGATTCCGGCGGGATTGCAACAGTGCGGACCCGTTAGCCGTCCAAAGAAAACGAAGAGCTCCCGCAAGGAAGCTCTTTTTGTTGCATTGTTCGACGCTTGCCGCATCCTCCACATCAAGTAGAGTTTCTTTGCCAAGCTTTCTTTCCAAAGAAAGCGAAGAGAAAGCGAAAAGTGCTCCCATTAAG
>CAYMSL010000144.1:0-3797 GCA_964393095.1 uncultured Oscillospiraceae bacterium
GCTACGGCAAGCCTTACGGCGATCGCGACAATAAGCCCGGCGGCTACGGCAAGCCCTACGGCAAACCCGGCGAGGGCGGTTCCGGCAAGCCCGGCGGCTATGGCAAGCCCTACGGCGATCGCGACAATAAGCCCGGCGGCTATGGCAAGCCCTACGGCAAACCCGGCGAAGGCGGCCCCGGCAAACCCTACGGCGATCGCGACAATAAGCCCGGCGGCCCCGGCAAACCCTACGGCGATCGCGACAATAAGCCCGGCGGCTACGGCAAGCCTTACGGCGATCGCGACAATAAGCCCGGCGGCTACGGCAAGCCTTACGGCAAACCCGGCGAGGGTGGTTTTGGCAGACCGCACGACGACCGTCCACGCTATGACGACCGCCGCGCGCCAGACGCGCAGAATCCGCTGCCCGCAGACAGCGCACAGGGCGAGCCCGACGAGCTGCCCTTCCTCATCATCGGGCGCAACGCAGTGCGCGAGGCGATTAAGTCCGATCGCAGCATCGACCGCATTCTCGTCTCCGCCGAGCCGGACGGCTCGCTGCGTGAGATCGTTTCGCTTGCACGCGATAAGAAGATCCTTGTGCGCGAAACGGCGCGCAAGGCGCTCGACGATCTCTGCCTGCCCTTTGGCCACGGCGGCAAGACCGCCAATCATCAGGGCATCGTGGCCTATGCCGCAGGCGTTGCCTACTGCTCGGTGCAGGATATTCTCGATATCGCTCAGTCGCGCGGCGAGCAGCCGTTCGTCATCGTGCTCGACGGCATCATGGATCCGCATAACCTCGGCTCCATAATCCGCAGCGCCGACTGTGCGGGTGCGCATGGCGTGATCATCGGCAAGCGTCGCAGCGCCTCTGTAACGGCGGCTACGGTCAAGGCTGCGGCAGGCGCGACGGAGCATGTCGCCATCGCGCGCGTAACCAATATTCCCACGGCGCTCGCCGAGCTCAAGAAGGCCGGCGTTTGGATTGCGGGCGCAGACATGAAGGGCGCGCCCATGTCGGAAAAGAGCCTGAAGGGCGCGATGGCGCTCGTCATTGGCAACGAGGGCGAGGGCATCGGCAAGCTCGTCGGCGAGTCGTGCGACTTCCTCGTCTCCATTCCGATGCTCGGCAAGCTCGACTCGCTCAACGCCTCGGTCGCGGCGGGCGTTCTGATGTTCGAAAAACGCAGGCAGGACGGCATTGCGGAGCCGAAGGCATGACCGACGACACGGCGTATTCCGACGAGGCGCTCGTAGCTGCCCTCCGCGACGGCGACAAGGCCGCCGAGGAGGCGCTCTATGCACGCTATAAGCAGGTGGTGCGCAGCAAGGCGCGCTCCTACTTTCTCGTCGGCGCCGACCGGGAGGACATCATTCAGGAGGGCATGATCGGGCTTTATAAGGCCGTGTGCGACTTTGAACCCGAAAAGCAGGTGTCCTTCCGCGCCTTCTCGGAGCTTTGCATCACACGCCAGATCATCACCGCTATCAAGAACGCTACGCGCAAAAAGCATCTGCCTCTCAACTCCTACGTTTACCTCAACCGCTCGGTATTCGAGGGCGATTCCGAGCGCACGCTCATCGATATGCTCGCCGGGGCGCACATCAGCGACCCGGAGGAGCTTTTCATCGGGCGTGAAAACTACGATGCGGTGTCGCTGCGCATTCAAAATTCGCTCAGCCGCCTCGAGAAGAACGCCCTCGCGCTTTACCTGCGCGGCTATTCATACCAGCAGATTGCCGACACGCTCGGGCGCTCCTCCAAGTGCGTGGACAACGCCATTCAACGCGTCAAACGCAAGCTCGAGGAACAGTTGAAAAGCTAGCCGAGCCCGCGCCTAACGCAGCGCGCAAAACAGCCCGTCCCATGCAGCATCCGCCGCTCCGTGCCGATTGCGTGCGTTTCTCGCCGCAGCCGCGCACGGGCGGTTTTTTCTTCCGTTGCCGAGGCCTGTCGCCAAGCTCAATTCACAAATCCTACATGTTGTGGTTTTTTTCTTGACACACGGAATTTTCATCAATATAACAGATTCTTAATATCTTGCTCAGGACTTGTTCATAACCTCCTGCTACAATAAAAGCATCGAAACAAACCCAAGATGCATCAAAAAACCGCGACGCGGCCCTGCACGAGAGAATGGAAAAGGAGGAAACAATCATGTGGAACAGGTTGTACATCATGGCTTATCTTTTGAAAATCCGGCTCAGAAAAGCGGTGCGCGCCGCGTAGGCTCCACCTGCCGGCAGGGGCGCGCAAGCGTTCGGCCGCAGCCGTCGCAACCATATTCGCTTTCGACACGGGGTCGTCCTCTTTGCGGGGGACGGCCTTTTTTGTATGCGCGCAAACCTTCCGCTTTCCTTTGACATGCCGCCGATGGTTGCTTATAATGAAGACAACGATCAAATCTATCGGGGAGGCATGCGCTATGCGAATTCTTGTCACCGGTGGCGCCGGATACATCGGCAGTCACACCGTTTTGCAGCTTTTAGAATCGGGCTATGAGGTGGTTGTTGCCGACGATTTTGTCAACAGCAAGCCCGCCGTGCTCGACCGGCTCACGGCGCTTGCCGCCGCTCCGTTTGCGTTCTATGAATGCGACTTCACCGATCTTGCGCGCACGGAGGCTCTGTTCTCCGCGTTTTCGATCGACGCAGTCATCCATTTCGCCGGGCTCAAGGCCGTGGGCGAATCCGTGGAGCGGCCGCTCGACTACTATTCCAACAATCTGGTGAGCACGCTCAATCTGCTCAACGTCATGCGCGCGCATCAGGTGAGCCGCTTTGTGTTCAGCTCGAGTGCCACGGTCTACGGCGATCCGGCCAGCGTACCCATCCGCGAGGATTTCCCGCTCTCCGTCACCAATCCCTATGGCCGCACCAAGCTCATCATCGAGGACATGCTGCGCGATATCGGCCGCGCGCAAAGCGATCTGCGCCTTTGCCTGCTGCGCTATTTCAATCCCGTCGGCGCGCATCCCTCCGGCCGGATCGGCGAGGACCCGAGCGGCATCCCCAACAATTTGGTACCCTACATCGCGCAGGTCGCCGTGGGCAAGCGCGAGGCGCTCCGCGTGTTCGGCGACGACTACCCCACCCCCGACGGCACGGGCGTGCGCGATTACATCCATGTGATGGATCTGGCTGCGGGCCATGTGGCAGCGCTCAAAAAGCTCGAGCAGAGCCCCGGCGTCTACACCTATAACCTCGGCACGGGCATCGGCTATTCCGTGCTCGACGTGCTGCACGCGTTCGAACGCGCCTGCGGCAAGCAGCTTGCCTACGTCGTGGCTCCCCGCCGCCCCGGCGACATCGCCATGTGCTACGCCGATCCGGCCAAGGCCGAAAACGAGCTGCACTGGCACGCCAACCTCGACATCGACCGGATGTGCGCCGACAGTTGGAACTGGCAACGCCAAAACCCGAACGGCTACGACGAATAACGTTGTATCGGCGTCCTCTTTTGGATGCGCAAACATGCATCACCCCCCGTTATGGGTGCTCAGAATCGTCGCCTTCCCCCGAGAGGGACATCATCATCGTCCGCTTCCCTTGTGAGGCGCAAAATAAAGAAGAACGGATGAAAGGAAACTGATTATGAAACCGACTCTTGTCATCATGGCCGCCGGCATGGGCAGCCGCTACGGCGGGCTCAAGCAGATCGATCCCGTCGGCAAGCACGGAGAGATCATCATGGACTACTCGCTGTTTGACGCGCTGGAGGCCGGCTTTGAAAAGGTGGTATTCATCATCAACCGCCGCATCGAACAGGATTTTTACGAGGTCGTCGGCCGCCGCGCGGAAAAGCACATGGAG
>CAYMSL010000145.1:0-3755 GCA_964393095.1 uncultured Oscillospiraceae bacterium
ACGGAAAGCGGATAATAGATCAGTGGCTTATCATAGATCGGCAAAAGCTGCTTGCTGAGGGCCTTCGTGCTAGGATAAAGACGCGTACCCCTGCCGCCCGCAAGGATAATCCCCTTCGTGCGCGCGCCCGGGCGGACTGACAGCGCGGCGCCCGTTTCCTCGTCCGTACGGCGCGGCGCGGCCGGCGGCGCATCGCAGGCGAGTACGTTATCCGCCGCGCAGGGCTCCCCAAGCTCGCTCAGGCGCGAAACCTCGAAGCCCTCGGTGCTCTCGGGCATAAAGAGCACCTTGATGGTCAAAATCAACAGCTGCAGGTCGTTGGCGAGCGAGCAGTTTTCGATGTAGAGCATATCGAGCTTGAGCTTGTCCTCGAAGTTCGTGTTGTACTTGCCGTAGATCTGCGCGTAGCCCGTAAGCCCCGCCTTCACCTTCATGCGGTAGCGAAACTCCGGCAGCCGTTCACAGTAGAAGTCAACGTTTTCGGTGCGCTCGGCGCGCGGGCCGACGAGCGACATCTCCCCGCGCAGGATGTTGAAAAACTGCGGCAGCTCGTCGATGCGCGTACGCCGGATAAAGCGGCCAAACGGCGTGATGCGCGCGTCGTTCGGGCGCGTAAATGCCGCGCCGTCCTTCTCGGCGTCGACCACCATGCTGCGAAACTTATAGAGCGTAAAGCGCGAGAGGTTACGCGTGTAGCGCTCCTGCTTAAAGAGCGCGGGTCCGCCGTCCTGGAGTTTGATCACGAGCGCGGTGATCAGCAAAACCGGACTTGTCAGCACGATGCCAAGCAGCGAAACAACGATGTCGAGCAGGCGCTTGAG
Source organism: uncultured Oscillospiraceae bacterium (assembly GCA_964393095.1). Taxonomy (GTDB): domain Bacteria; phylum Bacillota; class Clostridia; order Christensenellales; family CAG-138; genus UBA7703. The sequence continues at coordinate 822 of CAYMSL010000145.1, forward strand.
CACAAGCTGCTCAACGCTAAACGTGCGGTTTCTGCACTGGTAGAGCAGAGAATCGCCGATGATCGTCTCGTGCGCGTTGTGAAAGATGATATCGTCCACCGAGGGCAATACGAACAGCCGCTTGTCATGCTCAAAGCAATACTCGGTCAGCTCGATGCGAAGCGCCGACGAAACGTCGCCGAGAAACACCGTCGAATAGGGTTCGATCTTCGCCATAATCAGGTCAAGCCCCTCGGACTCGGTGGCGACCGCGCAGATCTCGTGCCGCTCCTTCATCGAGTCGATCTTGCGGAAGGTGGCGATCTCGTGCCGATCGTTCGAACAGACGACGATGGATTTTCGCGCGGGATAAAGCGCGTGGTAAAGCCGGTCGGCGCCGTAGTAGAGCAGCAGCGCCGCCCCCCACTGCGCAAGCATCATCATCGCGAGGGGGCCTGCCGCGAGGAGCCTTTTCGCCGTCAGCGAGAGGATAAAGTAGAAGATGAAGTTTGTAAGCAGCGTAACGAGAAAATAGGTGAAGATCAGTTCGCGGTAGCGCATCGTGCCGACGTTTAGGCAGCGGTACGTCGACGCGAGCGTCAAAAACACCACGACATAGAGGAACTCAAACGCGATAAATCCCTTGAACCAGAAGTCCGTCTCGGGATAATAATGCAGGATCAAATACAAAAAGGCGCCCGCCGTCGCGGCGCTGATCGCCAGTTTGCAAAGGAATATAACCGAGCCTTTAAAGCGCTTGGGCGAAAACTTCGACACCTGCGTTCCTCTTCCATCGAACGTCCGGCGGGTCGTCGGCGTGGGGCACAGCCCGCCCTGGCGAGCCCGTCCGGGCGCGGCGCGTCCCCTGAAACATGCGCGCGGCCAACGTCCGGCGCAACGATTGTAGCATGCGAGCACAAGCCTTGTCAAACCGTGCCGAAGCGGCCCGAATCGTTCAAGCGCCCCCGCCAAGGCCCTTTATATCGCCGATTCGCCCGCGGGCTGCGCCGCCGCTTCCGCCGCGGGGCAGGACGCGTTCCTGCGCGCCTCAAGGCGGCGCTTGGCGTAGTATTGCAGCACGCTCGCGGCAAGGCCAAGCAGGAACGCGGGCACGCAAACCCAGTTGAAATCCCCGACGATGCTCGGCAGAATCAGGATGATCGAGCCGAGTACAAAGCCGATCACCGCCGCGTAAGACGTGCTGTGATGGCGCGCGATCGCGCGGTTCACGGCCTTGATGATCACAAGCGACACGGCCCCAAAGCCGAGGGCTACAAACAAGAGCGGTACGATCGCCTTGCCCAGCGCCGCGATCACGGCCGAAAAGCCGGACTGCGCCAGCGCCGAGAGGTCAAAAACGCCGCTGATCGCGTTGATGAGCGCGTGGTAGAGCCCGAGGTAAACGAGGATAAACGAAGAGCTGATGCCCGGAATGATCGTGCCGATCGACAGCACCGCGCCCGCGATGAGCGCCGAGGGAATCGAAAGCTCGAGCGCCTTCTCGTTGGCCGCGACGCTGGACTCGCCAAGCGCGAACAGCAGCACGAACGCGAGCCCGCCGATCGCGGCGATCCAGTGCTTGGCGCGCAGTCTGCCCGCCGCGCGCACCTCGCCGAAGAGCTCCGGCATGCTGCCGAGCACCAGCCCCGAAAACAGCGCGAGCAGTATCGTCTCATAGCGCTCAATCACGAAACTTAGAAGGTTGCTTGTGAGCAGAATGCCGATGCCGCCGCCGATGACCAGCGGCAGGAGGTAGCGCGTATTTTTGCGTACGTTCAAAAAGAAGTTGCCGATGGCGAGCATCATTTTTTCGTAGACGCCCATGCTCACGGCGAGAATGCCGCCCGACACGCCCGGCAGCACGCCGCCGACGCCCATCGCCACGCCGCAGAGCAGGCGATGCAGCGCGGTGCCCGCCGTCTCCTTGCGCTCCCCCGGCTCGGCCGCGTCGGCTTTGGCGGACGTACGCTCGGTTTGCTGTCGATCGCGTGCCTGCCGTACGGCTTTTCGCTCTTGCTGTTTCATGTGTTCATTATACCAGTCATACGAGCACAGCGCGTGAAATTTCGGCAAACTTTTCATAAAAAGTGCAAACTCGACGCGTTTCGCCCGTGCTTTCGGCGCGCGCGGCCCATGGAAGCAGGCCTCCCGCCGTTCGCAAAATTTCGCGTGTCCTATTGCCGCGCGGCAATCAAAGCGTATAGTGTATAGAATAGAAATCGATCCAGCAGACTGGAAGCGAGGTCTCCCGATATGAAACGTTCCGCCGGCATCCTCCTGCACATCTCGTCTCTGCCGTCGCCCTACGGCATCGGCACGCTCGGCAGGCAGGCCTATGCCTTTGTCGAGCGGCTTGCCGCCGCGAACCAGCGATACTGGCAGGTGCTGCCGCTCGGCCCCACTGGCTACGGCGACTCGCCGTACCAGTCGTTTTCGGCCTTTGCCGGCAATCCGTACTTCATCGACCTTGAAACGCTGGTCGACGACGGCCTGCTCGATGCGGCGGCGGTCGGTTCGATCGATTGGGGAAACGAACCGGGACGCGTCTCGTTCGAGCGCGTCTACGCCGCGCGCTTCGGCGTTTTGCGCGAGGCGTTTGCGCGTGCGGGCCAAAATGATGAAATGCAGGCGAAAATTGCGGACTTTTCACGCGATAACGCCGGCTGGCTCGAGGACTACGCCCTGTTTATGGCGCTGAAGGATGCCTTTGGCGGCGCGCCTTGGACAGACTGGCCCGACGCGCTGCGGCTGCGCGAGGAAGCGGCCCTCGCCGCCGCGCGGGAGCGGCTGGCAAACGACGCGGCGTTTCACCGCTTTACGCAGTATCTCTTCTTTACGCAATGGGCGAATCTGCGCGCCTACGCAAGGGAGCACGGCGTGTCGCTTATCGGCGATCTGCCGATCTATGTTCCATTCGACTCGGCGGACGTCTGGAGCGCGCCCGAGGAGTTTCAG
>CAYMSL010000146.1:0-1639 GCA_964393095.1 uncultured Oscillospiraceae bacterium
TCAGGACCTGACATGGTTCACGGCCTGCGATTGCACGGGACCCGACGCTCAACGCCCCTTACCGGGATCCGGCCCCACAGACGCCTGCCGCAGAATGGGAATTCTGCCCTGCTCTAGCGGATTGCAGGTACAGGGCACCGCTAACTCCCCGCCTAGCGCGGCAAATCGATAATACGAAGATAGTATACCACATTGCGCGCCGGTTTGTACATACGGGTTTCCGACCTGGCGCGGTACGCTTTTTTACAACGATATCAGGGATTGCGCGCCGCATGCGTTATCGCTCTGACGCAGCCGCAGACATCGCTCCGGCCGTTTGCCGATGAACCAGGCCCGCGGCGCACCTCATCCCTCCTTGCCGAGCCGCGCCAGCGCGTAGCCGGCGGCAGCGCGCACGGCCTCGCGTTCGTCGGAAAGGAAGCGTTCGATGAGCGGCATCAGGTCGCGCCGCCCAAGCCGGGCGGCAAGCACGCACGCGTGCTGCAGCAGGCGGCCGTTCTTGTTGAGGTTTTTGCCCACGAGCGCAAGCGCGGGCTTGATTTCGCCGCTAAGCAGCTTTTCAAGCGCGAACGCGCCGGGCAGTTCTCCCTCGGCGCCGACGCCGCGGTTATACGGGCAGACGTTTTGGCAAAGCTCGCAGCCGAGCATCGTCGCCATGGCGTCCATCACCCAAGGTTCCATCGTATCCCCGCCCATGTAGGCGCGCGCGCAGCGGCGAAAGTCGTAGCCTGCCGCGTCGATCGCCCCGCTGGGGCAGGCGTGTTCGCAGGCGCGGCACGAGGCGCAGATCTCCGCGCTTTGTTTCGGGGCAGGCGGCTCGGCTGGCGGCTCCGCCAGGCAGGCCGCGAGCGTTACGAGCGCAAAACGCGTGCCGTAGGGTTCGATCGCGGTAAGGCCGTTTTTCAGCGGTACGCCGAGGCCCGCGCCAAGCAGCAGTTCGCGCACGGGTACGTAGATGCGCGCGGCGCGCACCCCCTCATGCTCCAAGTGCGCAAGCAGCGCTTCCGCCGCGTGGTAGGCGGCGTTGCTGCCCTGGCAGTAGCCCGAAAGCGGCACCTCGGGCGCGAAGGGGCGGTAAGGGTAGACCAGCGCGATGATCGCGTTAGCCCATGGCACTGTTTCCCGCGGGTCGGCAACGAGCCGCTGCCCGCCTGCATGCAGGGCGCCGGCCTGCAAACGGCATTCGTAGCGCCGAAACGGCGCAAGCGGCAGCGCGTAGGCCTTGGCAAAGCCGTATTCGTTTGCGGCGAAAGCGATGTCCATCGTTATCCTCACGGGCGCGCCGTCCCGGCTTGCCGGACGCGTGTTTCGCGCGGCGTCGTGCGCGAAACGAATACGAAACCGAAGGCCGCGCCGCGAAAGCGCAACCCCGGTTTCGCTCGGGTCCTCAGGCCGAAACGGCGTGTCCCGGCCGCATCATCCGCTTACTTGGTGCCGAAGAGGCGATCGCCCGCGTCGCCAAGACCAGGCACGATGTAGCCGTGTTCGTTGAGCTTTTCGTCGATGTGACCCACGTAGATGTCCACATCCGGATTGTCCCGCTGCAGCGTCGCGATGCCCTCGGGCGCGGCGATAAGGCACACGAAGCGGATGCTCTTTGTGCCGCTCGCTTTGATGATGCGGATGGCTTCGTTTGCGG
>CAYMSL010000146.1:1649-2078 GCA_964393095.1 uncultured Oscillospiraceae bacterium
ATCCACAATGATCATGTCGCGTTCGCTGGTGTCCGGCGGGAGCTTGCTGTAGTAGCCGGTCGGCATGAGCGTGTCGGGGTCGCGGTAGAGGCCGATGTGGCCCATCTTCGCGTTGGGAATCAGGCTCATGATGCCGTCCGCCATGCCAAGCCCCGCGCGCAGGATCGGGATCACCGCGATCTTCTCGTTTGCGAGGGTCTGCACCTGCGTTTTACAGATTGGCGTTTCAATCTCAATGCTCTTGAGTTCGAGTTCGCGGGTGACTTCGTAGGCCATGAGCATCGCAAGCTCATAGACAAGCTCGCGAAACGCCTTGCAGCCCGTGTCCTTGTCCCTTAAAAGAGAGAGTTTGTGCTGAACGAGCGGGTGATCGATGGTGATGACTTTTGACATGCGACGCCTCCTTAGTGTTTGTTTTCGTAGTCCGAA
>CAYMSL010000146.1:2088-3743 GCA_964393095.1 uncultured Oscillospiraceae bacterium
TTATCGATCCTGCGCTGGTGCCGGCCGCCTTCAAAATCGGTGGCAAGCCAGACGGAAACGATCTCCTTGGCAAGCGCGGGCTCAACGATCCGCTGTCCGAGAGCCAGCATATTGGAGTTGTTGTGCCGGCGCGTCAGATCCGCATCGAACGTATCCGTGCAAAGCGCGCAGCGGATACCGCGCACCTTGTTGGCGCAGACGGATACGCCGATGCCCGTCGTACAGATCACGATTCCGCGCTCGCACGCACCGCTTGCCACCGCCTCCGCCGCCGGGAAGGCGTAGTCGGGATAGTCGATGCTCTCCTCGCTGTGGCAGCCGAAGTCCTCCACTTGATGACCGAGGGATTCCAAATGCGGTATCAGGGTTTCTTTCAGCCGATACCCGCCGTGATCGCAGGCGATCGCGATTTTCATAATGCCGATACTCCTTTCAGCTTTTGGTTTTATTCCGCTTGAATGACACGAAAACCCGCGGCGCGCAGGAGCCGGTTCATGTACGCCATCCCCGCCCGATCCGGCGATATGCCCTCGGCGTAGATGCGCTCGGCACGCCCGTCCATCTCCCGCAGCGCCGCGAACAGCGCCGCGCAGAGCGTCTCCGGCTTTTCCCTGTCTCCAAGCACATGATAGCGCCTGCCGTGATAATAGCGCTTCGTCTGCTCGGTGGCGGCGATCTCGCAAACGATCCCCTCCGCCTCCGCCTCGCGGCAGAGCGCGTTGATCTTCCTCGCCACCCGCTCCGCTTCGCCGGTGACGACGACCACCTCGGCGCGGGGCGCGTAATGCCTGTACTTCATGCCCGGCGACTCCGCAACCTCGCCCTCCCCGAGCGGACGAAGCACGCTTTCAGCCACGCGCACCTCGCCGATGAGCGCCTCGAGCATCTCCCGCGTGATCGCCCCGGGCCGCAGGATCGTGGGAACGCCAGAAAGCGAGAGCACCGTCGACTCGACGCCATATTCACAGGGCCCGCCGTCGAGGATCAGCGGGATGCGGCCCTCCATATCCTCAAGCACGTGCCGGGCGGTCGTGGGGCTGGGACGGCCGGAGCGGTTGGCGCTCGGCGCGGCGATCGGCACCCCCGCCTTCGTAATCAGCATGCGCGCGGTCTTATCCTGCGGCATGCGCACGGCGACCGTGTCAAGCCCCGCCGTCGCCTGGAAAGGCACCTCGTCGCTCTTTTGCGCGATCAGGGTCAGCGGGCCGGGCCAGAAGGCGTCCATGAGCGGCTGGGCAAGCTTCGGCATGCGCGCCCAAAGGCGGCGCACATCGCTCTTCCTCGCGACATGCTCGATCAGCGGGTTATCCGCCGGGCGGCCCTTGGCCTCGAAGATGCGCAGCACCGCGTCGGCGTCAAGCCCGTTTGCGCCGAGGCCGTAGACGGTCTCCGTCGGAAAGGCCACGAGCTCGCCTTGGCGGATCAGCTCCGCGCCGAGGCTCGTGCCGGCCTCCGCCTGCCGCTGTGCGTTGACCACGCGCGTTTCATACGCGGGCCGTTCCTCCGGGCGCGTCTTCATGCTAGATCGCTTCCCCCGAGAGCTTCGCGCTGCGCTCCGCTAGGATCAGCGCGTCGATGAGCTCGTCCATATCCCCGTCAAGGAAGGCCTCGAGCCGATAGAGCGTAAGCCCGATGCGGTGGTCGGTCACGCGCCC
>CAYMSL010000147.1:0-3706 GCA_964393095.1 uncultured Oscillospiraceae bacterium
CCAGTTCTCCGCCATGGAGTCCAGCACGTCGCGGGCCGTCGGCCAGGGCTCCTCGGCGCGCATGGCGCAAAGGCGCGCCTTTACGTCCCCGGGCAGGCAGGTGTTTGCCCGCACACATAACCCGGCGACCGTCCGGGCGATCTCTTCCGCCTGTATGATCTTCAAAAAAATCTTCCTCCGACGTGCGCGTGATGGTGTCTTTTTGCTCCGCCGCAATTATAGCACCGAACAATGGGCATTACAAACGATTTGGGCAATGTATGCAGGTATTCATTTTGACGCGCGGCAACGGGATAGGCTATCCCCGTCTTTCCGCTTTGCATACGTCCGGGTTATGCCGGAAAAGGTCTTCCCCGGCGCCGCCCTGCCGGATGATCCTTGCGTTGTTCCCTCCCCGCGCCGCGCAAAATACACAAAAACGGTTCCTGCTTTGTTCCAGCCCTGCTCCGGCAAACTACAAAGGACGCCCTTGTAAGCGTCCTTTGCTTCGATACGTTATTTTGGAGGCGGCGGCACAGTCGTCGTCAGCCGGCCCTGATCGCGGTCACGCGCCTAATCCTGCACGGGCAGGTTAAAGAGTGCCTGCATCTCGGGATAGAGCGGGTTGGCACGCCAGCCGTTGCTTGTCGAATGCTCGCCAATGGTGTTGATCACGGTGTTCGGCAGGGCGGCCTTGAGGTCGGAGAGCTGTTTTCCGGTAAGGCCGCTGCGGATGACCCACAGGCGCTCGAGCTGCGGCATCTGCTTGAGGATCGTATAGTCGGGATAGATCCGCTCGCCGTTTTCGTCCTTGGCGTAGTTTGCGCCGCAGTTCAGGTGCGTCAGCTTTTTTAGCGACAGCAGCGGCGACCAGTCCGAAATAGAGTTCTGGAATATCTCGAGAAACTCCAGGTCGGGGCAGTATTTTAGCGGCTCGATGCTCTCGATGCGGTTCATCGCCACGATCAAAAAGCGCAGCTTCGGCAGATATTGCAGGATGGAGATATCCGTGAGGCGATTGCCATGGCCAAGGTCAAGGGCGATGAGATCCGTGCAGTATTTCAGCGGTTCGAGGTCTTCGCTGTGGAAGTTCGTCTTGCCGTCGCCGACATACCGGCCGCCTTCAAACACGTCGTAATTGCCCTTCGAAAAGGCCTTGACGTCCGTACGCATCTCCCAGCCCCCGAGGCGGATCATCCAAACGAACTTCACGTTGGGAAACGCCTCGATGAGCGTTTCCATCTCCTCGTTCGTCGGGCCGCAGTTGCACATATCGATCTCGGCGAGATTCGGCAGGTAGTGCAGCGTTTGCCCGAACGCCTCGAGGTCGTCCACCGCCCGGTCGCTGATATCGACCTTCGTCATATCGCTCGAAACGGCGACCCCATAGAAATCGAAGCTCCACAAAAACGCCGTGTCGGGATACGCCTCTGCCAGCGCATCCATCGCGGAAAACGACAGCGTCTTTCCCGCGAGATCGACCGAATCCAGCCGGGGAAACGGGGAAAGCGCCTGGACGAGGGCCGCATCGTCAAGAATGGCGGCGTCCGTTAAGTCGAGCGTCGTCGTCGCGGAGGGGTACGATTGCCCGAAGAGATCGATTGTCCAGACAATCTCGCAATCCGGCAGCGCGGCGGCTATTTCTTTGAGCGCCTCATAGTCCGTGCTCGCGGAGGCGTCCACGCGATTCAGGTTCGGAAAAAGGCGCAGGTTGTCGAGTTCGTCCGCGGCCGCGCCGGGCGGCAGAATGATCTCGGCGCTGTCGCTGTCGAAACGCTCCGTGCCAAGCGGAATGCTCCAGAGAATCTGGCATGCCGGCAGCGCGGCGGAAAGCGCGCTGACCGCCTCAACGGACAGCGCGTTATTGCGCAGGTCAAGCTGAACAAGCGCCGTCTTTTCATAGAGCGCCGCAAGATCCGCGTCCGTCATGCCGGAGCCGCAAAGCTCAAGCTGCGTGACCGGATCGTCCGCCTCGCTTCCCGCGGGCGTTGCCTGCGGCAAAGCGGCAAGCCCGGCGCAGCCGCACAGCAGCGGCAAAACAAGCATCAGCGCGATGTAAATTTGCGTTCTCTTTGCCATATTTCCTCCCTCGCGCCGGTTCGTTCCGGGCGGCCATAACGCCGTCAGGCAGCGTATGGTAAGCGGTTTTTTTACGGGTTATCAGCCTGCGTATGTATGAAATTATACAAAATACGCCGGTCTTTTGCAATGCTTTGACTTGCCAATGACGATTGTGTATAATTTTTATATGTTTACATTTTCAAAGAATGCGCTCAAAAAAAGGCGCGGCACGTACGCCAGGGCGGCGGCGCTGGCGCTGGCGTTTTTCCTTCTGCCCGCGGGCAGCGCCCGTGCCGAGGACGCGCGGATTGACACGGCGCAGACCGCCACCATGACAAGCGCCTGCACCGTTACGCTGCCCGAACGTCTCCTCGACAAGGCGTACCGCATCACCGACGGGCTTGTCGAAACCTATCAAACTTTCCGAAAGGACGACGCGATCCTGCTGGAGCTGCCGCATGAGGCGCAGGGACTCTATCTTGAGTGGTACGATGCAACCGAGCGTTACAGCGTCGTACAGCTCGACGAAAATGGTGCGACGCTCGCCGAGGACGCGGCGGCGCCGTTCATCAACGCCTACTATCCCCTGCTTGCAAAGACGAGGAGCGTGCGCATCACGCTGAGCGATTCCGCGTCCCTCTCCACGCTCGCCGTCTACGACACGGGCGAGCTCCCCGCATCCGTACAGCGCTGGACGCCCACCGAAGCGGGCGATCTGATGATTTTGGCGGCCACGCCCCGCGCCGCGCTGACCGATTTCTACGGGGTCATCGCCGCCTATGCCGCAAACCGCGACGTGCCGACGGCCCTTGTTGTGCTCTCCCGCGAGACGCGAACCGCGCAGGAGGAACTGCTCACCGCGCTTTGGCAAACGGGTATCGCGCAATACCCGATCTTTGGCGGCTTTGCCAGCGACAACAGCGAAAGCTACAACCTGGTGCGCGCCCAATGGGGCAAAGGCAGTACGGCGTCGTTTCTGACCGATCTTTTGGCGGCGTACGCGCCCACCGTCGTGGTTACGCACATGGGCAGCGACAGCGCGGCATCCGGCGCGCTGCAGTTTACGAGCGAATATGCCCTGTCCGCGGCGACCAAGGCCGATGTGCCGAAGGTCTACCTTGCCGGCGGCGAGGGCACGACGCTCGCCTACGATTTCCCGCTCAACGGCCTTGGCGGCATGACCGTGCTCGAAGCCGCCGCAAACGCGTATGCCATGTGCCCAAGCATGCGCGCGTTTGTCCCAACGCTGAGTCCGACCGCCTCCTTCCAGCTGGCGTTAACCGCCCTCGGGCCGGACGATGCGGGCGATGACCTCCTTGAGCATGTCGACACCGCCCTGCTCGGCGCCTATGCCGACCCGACGCCCACCCCGACGGCAACGCCGGAACCGACGCCCGAACCGACGCTCGAACCGGAATCCGGCACGCCCGCAGACGAGCCCGCGAGCGCCGCCGGGTTGGAGCAGGCCGCCCGGAACCCCGGCGCGCTGCAGATACCGACCGTTGTGTTCTATATTATCCCGGCCGTGGGGCTTGTGCTTTCCCTCATCGTATTTTTGCTCTACGACGCCCGCCGCCGCGCGCGCAACCGCACACGCCGCCGCGTGCGGCGTGTGCGCGGCAAAACGGTCGTCCTTTCGCTTCTGCCGCTGCTCCTCTCTACGCTG
>CAYMSL010000148.1:0-3654 GCA_964393095.1 uncultured Oscillospiraceae bacterium
GTTTTCCAAAGATCCATCGGATCTTTGGATGCCTACGGCACCACCCCTCACCCCCATAGGGGCGGGTTCCCTGTGCTCTTTGCCGTGCGGAAGCCCAAAGGGCGACAGGCAAAGAGTGGTTATCTCGTTAAAGAACTTATTTTTTGACGGACTGGGCCGGGCGCGCGATGCGTCCGCCCTTACGAAACGCTCGAACATGCGCCTACTTCGTCTTCGCGCGGGAGACGAGAGCGAACAGGTAGCCAAAGAAAATCGCCGCCGCCACGCCGCCCGCCGTCGCCGTGATGCCGCCCGTAAACGCGCCGATAATTCCGCTTTCCCGCGCGCCCTTGATCGCGCCCTTGGCCAACGCGTAGCCAAAGCCGGTCAGCGGCACGCTTGCGCCGGCGCCCGCGAACTTTACAAGCGGCTCGTAGACGCCGAGCGCGCCGAGCGCCACGCCGAGGGTGACAAAGAGCACGAGCACACGCGCGGGCGTGATGTTCGTAAGGCTGATGAGCAGCTGCCCGACGACGCAGATGCCGCCGCCGACCAAAAACGCGTAGAGATAGATCATATACCTTCCTCCTTTTGCGTCGATTCCAGTACAAGCGCGTGCGCAATGCAGGGGATCGTCTCGCCCTGCATGCTCGAAGAGGGCGAGTGCAGCGCGCCCGTGGCAAGGAAGAGGATGCGGCTCAGCTCTCCGCGCTCGAGCCGGGGCAAAAGATACGAGGCGAGCGTGATGGCCGCGCAGCCGCAGCCCGAACCGCCGCTGTTGAAGCCCTGCGCCGGCGAGTAGACGTTGCTGCCGCAGTCGAAGTGCCGCTTTGTAAGGTCGATCCCCTTTTCGGAGAGCAGCGAAAGCAGCATCTGCGTGCCGAACTTGCCAAGATCGCCCGTCACCACGAGATCGTAGGCGGACGGATCAACGAAGGTATCGCTCAGGTGCGTGAGGATCGTATCCGCCGCCGCGGGGGCCATCGCCGCGCCCATGTTGCTCGCATCCGATATGCCGAGGTCCACCACGCGCCCAATCGTCGCCTGCGTCACGGCGACGTGCGAAAACGGCGCGCCCGCAAGCGGCCCCATGCCCGAGAGCAGGACGCAGCCCGCGCCGGTTACCGTGCGCTGCGCCGTCGGCGGGGAGGTCGTGCCGAATTCGAGCGGAAAGCGGTATTGCCGTTCCGCCGTCGAGAAGTGGCTCGAAGCGGCGCAGGCCGCCGTGTCGGCAAAGCCGCCGTCGACCATCATGCCGCCGACGAGGATCGACTCCGCAATCGTCGAACACGCGCCATATAGGCCGAGAAACGGTACGCAAAGCTGCCGCGCGGCGTAGCCCGCCGAGACGATTTGGTTGAGCAGGTCGCCGCCGAGCAGGCAGTGCAGCGCGCCGCTTTTGACGCTTGCCTTGTCGAGCGTGACGCGCACGACGGTTTCAAACATCCGGCATTCGGCCTTTTCGAAGCTGTCCTCGCCCCAGGTGTCGTCCTCAAGCACCATGTCGAAGAGGGAACCAAGCGGCCCCTCCGCCTCGTTTTGCGCGGCGATGGAGCCGCCGGAGACGATGCGCGGCCGGCTTGGAAACGCCAGCGTGCGTTCCCCCATGCGTTTTTGCGCCATACGCTTAACCTCCAAAGAGCAGTGTCAATAATCCCGCGAGGATCGACGCGCCGATGCCATAGACCAGCACGGGTCCCGCAATGCTGAAGAGCTTGGCCGCAACGCCCATCACGAGCCCCTCCGGGCGGTACTCGATGGCGGGCGCAACGATGGAGTTTGCAAAGCCCGTGATCGGCACGACCGAGCCCGCGCCCGCGTACGCGCCGATCTGGTCGTACACGCCCATCGCGGTCAGGAATCCGCCCGCGAACACGAGGATGATCGCCGTCGCCGCCGAAAGCGCGTCCTCGGGCAGATGGAACCAGCGGGAAAGCAGGTCGCTTATCGCCTGGCCAAAGCAGCAGATCAGGCCGCCGACCCAGAACGCGCGCAGGCAGAATTGCAGCGTCTGGCTCTTTGGCGCGCGTTTCTTGACACGCTTTTGGTAGGCGGTCGCGTCAAAGGGTATCTTTTCCATTCTATTCGCCTCCGATTTCAGCGTTAGGTTGCGCCGGCGCTGAAAATTCATGTATACTATGTTCAACGTTGATCGAAGCGTCCAAGCCCGTCCCATGGGCGAAAGGATGAAGCCATCATGCCCAACGGCGAAAAAAACGCCCGCAGGAGCGTACTGCATCTGACCGACTACGGCGCGCCCTACGAGGGCAACTTCATCGCTTCGCTGCGCGCGCTTGAAGCGGTGCTTGCCGCGCGCGGCCGGGATATGCTCTACGTCTTCCCTCCCCGCGCGCGTAAGTCCGATTGGGCGCGCCGCATGCAAGCCGAACACGACAACGTGTTTTTTTCACCGGAAAAAGGTTTTTTCGCCTATGCCCGCGCGCTTAGGCGGCTGCTTCGCATGCACAGCGTCGATATCGTGCATGTGCACTTCATCCATTACCGCGAAAAGCTTGCCGCGCTCTGGGCCTGCGCCACCTGCGGCCACCGCGTGGCAACCGTCTGCCACCTGCACAACCATCTCGTCATCCCGAACTCGTTTGTACGCAGTCTGCCGCAGCGCTTCTACATCGCCATGGTTCGGCGCTTTCTCTGCGCAAGCCGCTCGGTGGCCGCGCACCTGCTTGCGGACGGCGCGCCGCAAAGCAAGGTCGTCGTGACGGAGAACGCGATCGCCTTTGCCCGGCTGGACGCGGGCGGACCGCTCCATCGCGCGGCGCTCAGCCTGCCATCTCACGCGAAGATCGTCATGATGTTTGGCTACAACTACCATGTCAAGGGCGTCGACCTTGCCGTGGAGGCCGTTCGGCGGCTGCGCGAAGATGGCCGCGACGTCGTGCTCGCCATCGTGCTTGCTTCCCGGCGCGAGGAGGTTGCCCGGGCGATTCGCGGTCAGTTGGACGTTTCGGAGCTGCCGGCGTGGATTGTGCTGCTGCCGCCGCGCGCGGACGTGGGCGCCTATTACCGCCTCGCGGACGTGTTCGTCTCGCCGAGCCGGCAGGAGGGTTTCTGCTACGCGCTCGTCGAGGCGGCCTACTGCGAAACGCCCGTCGCCGCAAGCGCGATCGACGCGCAGCGCGACCTTGCCTTGCCGCCGGATAGCTTCTTTGCGCCCGAGGACGCGCAATCCCTCGCCGACAAGCTTGGCGAGCGCCTCTTAGCGGGGCGTGACGCCGCCGCGCTCGCCGCGGCGAAACGCCGCGTCGTCGAGTCGTATTCGCTCGACGTCTGGGCCGCCGCCGTCGCCGACGCCTACGCGTCGCTTCCGCTCAGCGCGCGGCGCGCAAAGCGCGAAGACTGCTGACGCTTGCCGCGCTCAGGCCTTTTCTTCGCGCGCCGCGTCGTAGGCGAGGTAGCGGGTTTCCCGGTCGGCGGGCGTGTTTTCCCCGCCTCCGCCGTGCGAGAGCGTCACGGGCCGCTTGATGCGTTCGCGTATGCTCATACGCACCGCCCAAGCCGCACAAAGAATACGCCGCTGCCCGCGAGCCCGTTGTCGCGCAGCGCATAGGCAACGCAGGCAATCGCCAGCGCGACAAGCGCGAGCATCAACACAATCAGCCAGACGGTGCGTCTTGCCATGGATTTCATCGCTCCCTGCCGTGTTTTCCCTTAGTA
>CAYMSL010000149.1:0-3633 GCA_964393095.1 uncultured Oscillospiraceae bacterium
CAGCTCTGGGGCAACCCGATCTACGATTGGGCGCATATGCGGCAAACCGGCTACGCGTGGTGGCTCCGGCGCATGGGCGCGGCGGCGGCGCTGTTCGACTGCGTGCGCATCGACCATTTCCGGGGGCTTGCAAGCTACTGGCGCGTCGCGGCTTACGCCGAAACCGCGCGCGAGGGCGAGTGGGTCGAAGGCCCGGGGCTCGACTTCGTAGAAACGATCAAGGGCGCGTTTCCGGCGCTCGAGATCATCGCCGAGGATCTCGGCTACCTCACCGACGACGTGCGTGCATTGCTGCATGCCTCGGGGTTTCGCGGCATGAAGGTGCTGCAGTTCGCCTTCGATGCGCGCGAGCCAAGCGACTACCTGCCGCATACCTACGAGCGCCGCTGCGTCTGCTACGCCGGCACGCACGACAACACGACCGCGCGGGCCTGGTTTGCCGAAGCCGATCCGGCGGACGCGGCCATGGCCGTGCGCTACCTCGGTTTAAGCGAGGAGGAAGGTTACGTCTGGGGAATGCTGCGCGGCGGCATGGGCTCGGTGGCGGACCTGTTCGTTGCGCAGATGCAGGACTATCTAAACCTCGGCGCGTTTGCGCGCATGAACACGCCGGGTTCGCTCGGCGGCGGCAACTGGCGCTGGCGCTTGCAAATCGGCGAGTTTGGCGACGCGCTTGCCGAACGCATCGGCATGATGACGCGGCTCTACGGGCGGGCGTAACCCGCGCTTTGTCACGCCGAACGAAAAAACGAACGGGCTGCGGCCCGTTTTCCCCTTTCCCTGCGCTTTCTGCGACAACGATCCCGATCGTTTCGCGTACGCGGGAATCCGCGGCGCCAACGCCGCCCGCAGGCCCGTCGCCGGGGCTGCCCGGCCGTTGCGCCGTGCCGATCCGCCGGTTCCCGCGCGGTTTTTTCCTATCCGCACGGCGCGCAGCATATGCGCCGCTCTGCCGATTGCAGCGCTTGCGCGGCCGCCGCCGGGTCCTTGCAGCGAAGCCATGCCTCCCGCACCTCCGGCGGCAAAATCACCGGCATGCGCTCGTGCACAAAGCGGATTCCCTCTGCCGCCGGCATCGTGATAATCGTAAACAGCGGCAGCAAAGCGCCGGGCTCCGCGCGCGAAAGCGCCGCAAAGCAGCAAAGCCCGCCATCCTCCGGCCAGAGGCGATACCTGCGTTTTTTCGTGCCGACATGCTCCCATTCAAAGTAGCCCGTGGCCGGGATCAGGCAGCGGCCATTGTGCATGGGGCCAAGGAACATCGGCTTTTCGAGCAGCGTTTCAGCGCGCGCGTTGATTACGCGCCCCTTCCCGTCGTAGCGCGAAAAGCCCCAGCCCATGCGGCACGGGCCGCTTGCAATCAGGGCAAGCGAAACGTCGGTGGGAAATATCTCGCCCGAAGCAAGCGAGGGTTTCGGCGAATCGTCGGTATCCTGGGCATCCAGCCGCGCCAAAAACGCCCGGTATTGTTCGTCGCCTTCATCGATGTAAAACCGTCCGCACACAGCGCCGCCCTCCCGCCTTTTTAGCCGAGCCAGAATCCGACGCCGACGCCGAGCGCCATGCCGACGGCGACCTGAAACGGCGTATGCCCGATGAGTTCCTTGAGCTTAAACGGCGGCAGCTCGATCGTCGTGCCTTCGTTTAGAAAGTGCTCGATGATGGCCATGATGGTCGCGCTCTGCTTGCCCGTTTCAAGCCGCACGCCGCGCGCGTCGTAGAGCACGATCAGCGCCAGCACAAGTGCGACGGCAAACTCGAACGAGCCCGCGCCAAAGCGCCTTGCGGCGGATGTCGCAAGCGCGCAAACCGTCGCCGCGTGCGCGCTCGGCATGCCGCCGCTGCCGACAAGACGCTCGAAGCGGATCGTGTGGTTGACGATGGCATAGAGCACAAGCTTGATCACCTGCGCGATGAACCACGCCGACAGCGCGGCGCTCAGCATACGATTTCCGATAAACTCATTGAAAAACGTCATGGATCGTCCCCGGTGTTATTTATGTGCACGCCGGATTGGCCGGCATACGCCGAAGCGTTATTGATTATTGTACCGCAAGCGCGGCAAGCTGACAATCACGCGGTGCGGTTTCCCAATTTTACCGGCTGTGCCGCACACGCAGTCATGCTCTCCTTTCGCGGTTCGTTTTCGGGATTCTGGTTCGCATTGCACCCGGTTCCATGTGCCTGCAACGGTTTGTTTTCCATATCTTACACCCGCTTGCCGCACGGCTCCGTGTATCTGCAACGGTTTGTTTTCCATATCTTACATCCGCATGCCGCGCGGCTCCATGTGTCTGCAACAGTTTGTTTTCTTGACAGGATCGCGCGCGGCGCGTACGCTGATATCGATATGAAACGTTTCTTTTCGCGATGGCTGTATATTTTTCTCACCTGCTGCCTCGTTGCCGTTGCACCGGCCGCCCGGGCCGAGGGCGACGCGCAGGGCGGGCTGCGTTTCGGCGCGGACGGCACGTTTACCGTACTGCTGCTAAGCGACCTGCAGGAGACGCAGTTTACCACCCGGCTCGCGCTTGAAAGCGAGCGCGGCGTACTTGCGGATTACCCGCCGGACCTCGTCGTACTGCTCGGGGACCAGCTCGAGGGCGCAAGCCCCGTGCTGCGTCTTGGCAGCGGCGCGGACAACTGCGAAAAGACCATCCGCGCGCTGCTGGCGCCCATCGAGGAAAGCGGCGTGCCGTTTGCCGTGGTGTTCGGCAACCACGACCATGAAGCGCCCCTGTCGCTCGCGCGGCAGGCGGCGATCTACGAGTCGTACGCGAACTGCGTCGGCGTCTCTTTTGGCGCGGACGCAAGCGAGAGCGGCGCGTTCTCGCTGCCGGTCTACCGTGCGGACAGCACAGCCGTCGAACTCGAGCTCTTCTTCTTCAACTGCGGGCCGAGTATAAAAGGCGATTACGGCGCGGTCTCGGCCGAGCAGGTGGCCTGGTACGAGACACAAAGCCGAATCTCGCGTGAGGCAAACGGCGCTTCCTGCCTGCCCGCCGTCGCGTTTACACACATCTCCCCCGCCGAGGTGTACGAGCTCTTTGACGAAACCGACGCCTCGGCAAACGGCGCGTTCAAGGGCGTTGGCTCCGGGGCCGGCAGATACTACGTACCGAACAATGAACGCATCTTCCTTGGCGAAGTCAACGAATCGCCCTGCCCCTCCAGCCGGAACAACGGCCTCTTTGACGCCTATACGGCAAACGGAAACGTCTTTCTCGCGGTTTCCGGGCACGATCACATCAACTCGTTCATCGGCACGCTGCGCGGCGTGGACATCGCAAGCGCCCCCGGCAGCAGCTACACAAGCTATGGCGACGACAACGTGCGCGGCGCGCGTCTGTTTCGCTTCTACGAGGACAACGTGCGCGACTACGCGACTATGCACGTGCTCTATAGCGACTATCATACGCCCGCAAGCTACGGGTTTGTGCGTTATTATCTCTCAACCACCACGCTGCTGCCAAACGCCGTCAAGATCGCCTTGCTGATACTCGTGCTGCTGCTCGCGGCCATCCTCCTCGGCGTCTCCTGCGCGCGCCGCTCCAAGCGCGCGGGCGCGGACGCGGCCAGCGACGACATGGCGGAAGCGGCCGATCCCGTCGCATCCGATCCCGGCGCGTCCGA
>CAYMSL010000150.1:0-3588 GCA_964393095.1 uncultured Oscillospiraceae bacterium
GCAGGAGTACGGCCGCGACCCGCGGCCCGACGAGATCGCCAAGGAAATGGGCATCTCCGAGGATAAGGTGCGCGAGATCATCAAGATCGCGCAGGAACCGGTTTCGCTCGAAACGCCGATCGGCGAGGAGGACGACTCCCACCTCGGCGACTTCATCCCGGATGAAGACGCGCCCGCCCCGGCGGAGGCCGTGGCCGTGACGCTGCTTAAGGAGCAGCTCATGGACGTGCTCGCTTCGCTGACCCCCCGCGAGGCCAAGGTGCTGCGGCTGCGCTATGGGCTTGACGACGGCAAGGCGCGTACGCTTGAGGAGGTTGGCAGGGAGTTCAACGTAACGCGCGAGCGCATCCGCCAGATCGAGGCCAAGGCGCTGCGTAAGCTGCGGCACCCGAGCCGCAGCAAGCGTCTCAAGGATTTTCTCGAATAGGGCAAACACAGCGGTGCGGAACCGCTGCTCCGCCGCAATGCGGGGGCGGCGGTTCTTTTGCGTCGGCGGGCGGGCAGACAGCGGCGCTTTTATGCGCGGGAGCCGTGCGCGGGCGTTTTTTTGCGTATGGCGCGGGGAATTGCGCAACGACAGGCGGCAAAACAGGGGGAGGAGAACGATGAAGATCGCGATCATCGGCTACAGCGGTTCGGGCAAGTCGACGCTGGCCAAGCGGCAGGCCGCGCAAATCGGCTGCCGGCCGTTCTATCTCGACACGGTGCAGTTTGCCGCAAACTGGGAGCTGCGCGACCGGGACGAGGCGCTTTTACTCGTAAGCGCGGAACTGGACAAGCCCGACTGGGTGATCGACGGCAACTATTCCGGGTTTCTGCAGGAGCGGCGGTTTGCCGAGGCGGACGAGATTGTGTGGCTCTGCTATCCGCGGCTGGTCTGCCTTGCGCGCGCGATTCATCGCCGCATCACCTACCGCGGCAAGTCGCGCGAGAGTATGGCCACGGGCTGCATCGAAAAACTCGATTGGGAGTTTGTGCGCTGGATTCTGCATGACGGGCGAACCCGCGCGCGTGTGCAAAGGTATCGGGACGTGGTGCGGCGCTACCCGGACAAGACGGTCGTGATCCCAAACGATCGCGCGCTGCGGGCGTATCTGCGCGGGAGGGGCTTACTCGACACCGCTGCACACGGATGAAGGGGAGCGTTGGAAACGCGGGAAACAGTGGCGGCAGATTTTGCGCCGCTCTGTGATGCAGAATCATATGGGGATTCTCAAGGGATTTATCCCTTGAGCGGAGGTTCGGAGGCGGTGCCTCCGACGTCTCGAGACGGACGCAAAAAAAACGCTTCCACCCGGTTTACGGATGGAAGCGTTTTGTTCGATAGAGCCGATTATTCCGCGATCTGCGGCTGCGGGTAGCGGTAGCGCTTGCCGAGGTAGTTCTCGAGGATGACCTCACCGTCGTCCTTCGAAACCACGTATTCGTACCCCACGGGGCTCTTGCCGCCTCCGCCGGGCACGTCGATGACGTACTTGGGCAGCGCGTAGCCCGAGATGCTGCCGGTGAGCGCATGCATGATCTCCACGCCCTTCTCCACGCGCGTGCGAAAGTGCCCGATGCCGCGGCTGAGGTCGCACTGGTAGAGGTAATACGGGCGTACGCGCATCTTCACGAGCCCGAGCAGGAGCCGCTTCATGGTATCCGCGTCGTCGTTGACGCCGCGCAGCAGCACGGTCTGGTTGCCGAGCGGAATGCCCGCGTCCACGATTTCCGCGCAGGCGCGCGCGGCCTCGGGCGTGAGCTCGTTCGGGTGGTTGAAGTGCGTGTTGATCCAGAGCGGGTGGTATTTTTTGAGCATATCGGTGAGCTCGCTTGTAACGCGCATGGGCAGCACAACCGGCACGCGCGTGCCGATGCGGATGATCTCCACGTGCTCGATCGCGCGCAGCGCCGCGATGATACGCTCGAGCCGCGCCGTTGCCATGGTCAGCGGGTCGCCGCCCGAGATCAAAACGGCGGGGATCTCGCGGTGCTCTCGGATGTAGGCCACGGCTCGTTGCAGCGCGGCCTCGGAGATGACGCGATCCCCCTCGCCCACAACGCGGCGGCGCGTGCAGTGGCGGCAGTACATCGAGCATTGGAGCGTCACAAGCAGCAGCACCCGGTCGGGATAGCGGTGTACGACGTGCGGCACGGGGCTGTCCTCCTCCTCGCCGAGCGGGTCCGCCATGTCGTTGGGGTCGGGCAGCGTTTCGAGCATCGAGGGCACGGATTGTTTGCGGATCGGGTCGTTCGGATCGCGCGGATCGATTAACGACGCGTAGTAGGGCGTAATCGCCATGCGGAAGGCCTGAAGGCAGGTCTCGATATCCGCCCGCTCAGAGTCCGAGAGCGGCAGCACGCGCCCAAGCGCGGCCGCGCTCGTGATGCGGTGGGCAAACTGCCAGTGCCAATCGTTCCAAAGGGCGGGTTCGACAAGCGGCTTTTGCTGCGCTTCCATGCCGGTTACCGTCCTTCCCGCAGGTTGACGCCGTTTCGGGCGGCGCCTTCGCGCAGCACACCCATAATCAGCTCATCGTACGAAAGTCCCGAGAACTCCGCGAGCATGGGATAGTCGCTGTAGTGCGGCGCAAGGCCCGGCAGCGGATTGATCTCGATGAAATAAACGCGGCCCTCGCCGTCGACGCGAAAGTCCACGCGCGCAAGGTCAAGGCAGCCGAGCGCAAGAAACACCCTGCGCGCCGCGTCGACAAGCGCCTGCTCAAGCGCGGGAGAGATCGCCGCCGGGCAGCGGTATTCGACATATTTTTCGTAGTCTTGCTTGACCGTATAGTTATAGACGCGATAGCCGCCCTCCGGCGTGTGATGATAGACGATCTCCATCGGTTGAAACACGCGCGCGGAAAGCCCGTTGCCGAGCACGCCGACGGTGAACTCGCGTCCCTCGATGTACTCCTCGACCAGCACGGGCGCATGGTAGCGTTTGAAGCTTTCGTCCACGAGCGCGCGCAGTTTGGCTGGGGTTTCGGCGACGCACGCATCCAAGATGCCCTTGCTCGAGCCCTCTGCGTTGGGCTTGACGATTACGGGAAAGCGCAGCCCAGCCGCGCGTACGGGCGTGCCGGGCGCAAAGACGCGGTAGCGGGGCGTGCGGATATGATAGGTGGCGAGCAGCCGTTTGCAGAGCGCCTTGTCGAGCGCGAGGCAGAGCGTGGTCTCGTCCGAACCGGTAAACGGAATATTCAAAAGGCTTAGGAGCGCGGGCGCCTGCGCTTCGCGGGCGCGGCCGCCATGGCCCTCCGCGATGTTGAACGCGAGATCGGGGCGGCACTCGGCCAGTTTTTGCGCAAGATGCTCGTCGGCCTCCAGGCGTACGGTGTCGATGCCGTGCAGACGGATCGCCGCTTCGATGGCGAGCACCGTATCGATGCTGTCATACTCGGCCTGATCGTCCGCGGGGCGGTCGGGTTTTTCGGCGTGTTTGAGATTGTATACCACGCCGACCAGGGCAGGCCCAAGCGGCACGTCGTCGGATTGCTGATCCATGATTCATCACTTCTCTTTCTTACTCAATGCGAACATACCACATGTACATTCAGGCATGTTGTAGCGCAATTCAAATCGTTTGTCAATATATAATTTGCG
>CAYMSL010000151.1:0-1087 GCA_964393095.1 uncultured Oscillospiraceae bacterium
GAGCGGATCACGCGCGCGACCGCGTCGTCGATGAGCGTGTAGAAATAGGTCAGCCCCGCGGCCTCAAACGCGGCTTTGTACCCGGTCTCGAAGATCTCTTCGAAGATATCCTTAAAGGTGTGGTCGTACTTCTTGCTGATGGTGTCCTTCGTGGAAAACCACAGGTCCTGCTTCGTATCGATCGCATACTGGAAACACGCGCGCGCAAACGAGCGGATCGAGCTGTCCTTGTTGAAGGTGGCCTGCAGCACGCCCGGGCACTCGAAGTCGTAGACGGTCTGGCGGAAGGAAGCGCCGTTCTCGCCGGTGAAGACGAGCTCGGCCTTGCCTTTCTCCGGCACGCGGTATTCCGTACCCTTGTAGACGTCGCCATAGGCGTGGCGGGCGATCGTGATGGGCTTTTTCCAGTTTTTGACGACGGGCTTGACCGAGTCGATCAGGATCGGCGCGCGGAACACCGTGCCGTCGAGTATGCTGCGGATGGTGCCGTTCGGGCTTTTCCACATCTCGTGCAGGTGGTACTCCTCCATGCGCTGGGCGTTGGGGGTGATCGTGGCGCACTTGACGCCCACGCCGTATTTCTTGATCGCGTTGGCGCTGTCGATCGTGATCTGATCCCGCGTGCGGTCGCGTTCGCCGAGCGCAAGGTCGTAGTATTCGCTCCGCAGGTCGACAAACGGCAAGATCAGCTCGTCCTTGATGATCTGCCAGAGGATGCGCGTCATCTCGTCGCCGTCGATCTCGACGAGCGGGGTGGTCATGCGAATCTGTTCCATGCTAGCTCCTTCCAACACTCAAGCGTTCTGTTTGGCTATGGCGGCATAGTAGTTCATGAGGCTCCCCTCGAGCAGGATCATGCGCTCGTCGGCGGTCAGGCCCTTGATGTAAAGGGTGAGCCGCTCGCTGGTACCATCGGCGCGAAGAATCTTTGCGGGGTACTCCTCCTTGCCCGCGGCAAGGAGCGCGCGCACGCCGGGTATGAACACATAATCCCCGACCTCGGCGGCAAACGGCGCGCCGCCCTCGAGCGTAAAGGGCAGGATGCCCCAGTTGTTGCAGTTGCAGCGGTAGCGCTTTGTGGCGTACT
>CAYMSL010000151.1:1097-3587 GCA_964393095.1 uncultured Oscillospiraceae bacterium
CTCGCGCCCGGACAAAACGGCCTCGCGGATACCGGGGACGTAGATAAAGTCGCCCTCGGCATAGTCAAAAGGCTCGCTCCTATCGATAGTGAACGGGACAATGCCCCAGTTTATGCAGTTGGAGCGGTAGCGCTTTGTGGCGTACTCATAGCAGATGTTCGCAAAGCCCCCAAGGACCTTCTGGCAGGAGGCGGCCTGCTCGCGCGCGCTGCCGTCGCCGGGCTTGTTGGCGAACACGCAGGAGCCGGACTGGGTGTTTTTAAGCAGCGCCTCGGCGTCCCCTATGCGCGAGAGCACGGAGAGGAGTTTTGCGGGCTTTCCCCCCGAAACGCGTTCCGTCTCGATCGCGGCGGCGGCCTTGCTGCGGGCAACATACTCCGGAACGCGGCGCGAGAGCGTAAACTCCGCAAGCCGCAGCGGATTCGAGCGGTACGAGCTCGTCTCGCCCGAGGGGATCAGCTCGTCGGTGGTGGTCACGGGATCGCGGAGCACCGCCGCAAGCTCGACGAGGAGGTTCTCGCCAAGCGGGTACATCCTGGGCCAATCGGTGATGTTGGGCCCAAGCACAAGCTCCGCGTTCGGATCGGCCTTGCCGTAGCCGTAGTAGCAGCGCCGCTCGTAGACGCGGCGGTCGAAACGGTAGTCCATCGGGCGGGAACGGTAGTCGAGGTCGCTCGCGGCGGTGATGATGCCGCCGTTTCGTGCGGTGGCGGCAATCGAGCGCGCGTCCATGAGCGCCACGCAGGCCACCTGCCCCTCGCCGGGCTTGCTGCCTTCGCGGTTTGCGAAGTTTCGCGTGGTGTGGCGCAACGAGAGGCCGTTGTTGGCCGGCACGTCGCCCGCGCCGAAGCAAGGCCCGCAGAACGAGGGTTTGATGAGCACCCCCGCCTCGAGCAGCGTCTCGCTCGCGCCGACGCGCGTAAGCTCGAGGTTCACCGGCACGCTCGTGGGATAGACCGAGAGCGAGAACGCGCCGTTGCCGGTATCCTGATCCTTGAGGATGTCCGCGGCCTCGACGATGTTGTCGAACAGGCCGCCCGAGCAGCCCGCGATGATGCCCTGATCGGCTTGTACGCCGTCGGGCCCGACCTTATCGGCGAGCCGAAGCTTCGCCTTGGGGAAGAGCTTGGCCGCCTCCTCCTCCGCGCCCGCGAGCAGTTCGGCCGCGCGCGCGTTGAACTCGGAGATGGTGTAGGCGTTCGAGGGGTGGAACGGCAGCGCGATCATGCACTCGACCTTGTCGAGCGCAATCGTGATCATCGCGTCGTAGTACGCGCCGTCCTCGGGCTTGAGTTCGGCAAAATCCTCCGGCCGCCCGTGCGCGCGGTAATAGCGCTCGATCACCTCGTCCGTCTCCCAAATCGAGGAAAGGCACGTGGTTTCCGTGGTCATCACGTCGATGCCGTTGCGGAAATCCGCCGGCAGGTGCGCAAGGCCCGGGCCGACAAACTCGAGCACCTTGTTCTTGACGTACCCGTTTGCAAACACCGCCCTGATCAGGTCGAGCGCCACGTCCTGCGGCCCCACGCCGTGGCCGGGCTTGCCGGTAACGTAGCAGAGCACGACCTCGGGCAGGTTGACGTCGTAGGTGTTTTTCAAAAGCTGCTTGACGAGCTCCGGCCCGCCCTCGCCGACGCCCATCGTGCCAAGCGCGCCGTATCGCGTGTGGCTGTCGGAGCCGAGTATCATCCTGCCGCAGCCGGCAAGCTCTTCGCGCGCGTAGCTGTGGATCACGCTTTGGTTTGCCGGCACATAGATGCCGCCGTACTTCTTCGCGGCGGAAAGGCCGAACATATGGTCGTCCTCGTTGATCGTGCCGCCGACGGCGCAGAGGCTGTTGTGGCAGTTCGTCATGGCGTACGGCACGGGGAACTCCGTCAGGCCGCTTGCCCGCGCGGTCTGGATGATGCCGACATAGGTGATGTCGTGCGTGACGAGCGCGTCAAAGCGGACGCGCAGCTTCTGCTCGTCCCCGCCGACGTTGTGCGCCTGCAAAATCCGGTACGCGATGGTCTTTTTCCGCCCCTCCCCGGGGTCGCCCGCGCCCGCGCGCGGCATGCCGTTTTCGAGGGTTACGCCGTTTGCGTGGTATTGGATCATGTGCTCTCCTCCTAAAAATCATCGCTACGGCCCGTCCGAGCCGGCCTGCAAACGCTTATTCTTCAAGCGCGTGGATGACGTCGATAACGCTGCCGTCGCGGTAGGTCACAATCCCCACGATTCGCTCGCCAAAGCGGATGGGGTCGGGCTTGCCGGTCATCGCCTCGGCGGTGGCGCGCAGCGCCTCGATGTCGACAACGCCGATATCCGCGTTCTCGAGCCGCTCCCGTACCTCGGGCCGCAGGGGATTGACCGCCACGCCCTGGTCGGTAACGAGCACGTCCACGGTATGACCCGGGGTCACGAGCGTGCCCACGCGCTCGACCACACAGGGGATGCGCCCGCGCAGCAGCGGGCAGACCACGACCGTAAGCGCCGCGCCCGCCGCCG
>CAYMSL010000152.1:0-3536 GCA_964393095.1 uncultured Oscillospiraceae bacterium
ATCTCGAACGTGTTGCGGATGCGCTTGATGTTCTCCATCAGTTCGCCGGTTTCGGAGGGGTTCATGCCGGCGGCCGGCTCGTCGAGCAGCAGGAGCTTGGGATTCGTCGCAAGCGCGCGCACGATCTCGAGCCGCCGCTGCGCGCCGTAGGGCAGCGAACCCGCCTTCGCCGAGGCGAGGCTTTGCATATCGAAGATCGAGAGCAGTTCGAGCGCCGTCTCGCGCGCCTTGCGTTCGCTCGTCCAGTAGGCGGGGAAGCGCAGGAGCGAACTGCCGACCGAGTAGGAGAACGCGTTGTGCAGGCCGATCTTGACGTTGTCCTCGACCGAAAGCGCCTTAAAGAGGCGGATGTTCTGGAAGGTGCGGGCCACGCCCATGCAATTGAGCTGGTAGGTCGACTTGCCGCGAATGTCCACGCCGTCGAGCAGCACCACGCCGCGCGTGGGGGTATAGACGTTCGTAAGCAGGTTGAACACCGTGGTCTTGCCCGCGCCGTTCGGGCCGATGAGCCCGGCGATCTCCGTGCGGCCGATTACAAGCGTGAAGTCGTCCACGGCGTGCAGGCCGCCGAAGTCGACGCCGAGGTGGTGGATGTCGAGTATCGGGGTCGCGCCGAGGTCGCGCTCGGGAATCATGCCGAGGCTCGGGAGCGGAACGAGCTTATCCATTGCGTTCACCCGCCTTTCGCGTGGGCCGTCCGGCCGCCTTTCTCCGATTGAGAAGGGATTCAAGCAGCCGTGAGAGCGAGAAGTCGTAGCCGCCCATAAGGCCCGAGGGCTTGAATATCATCACGGCGATGAGCAGCAGCGAGTAGACGATCATGCGGTACTCCGAGAACGCGCGCAGCATCTCCGGCAAGGCGGTGAGCGCCGCGGCCGAGAGCACCGAGCCCGCCATGGAGCCCATGCCGCCAAGCACGACCATCACGAGTATCTCGATCGACTTCATAAACCCGAAGCTCGAGGGGTTTAGTATGCCAAGGTAGCCCGCGTAGAGCGCGCCCGCCACGCCCGCAAAGAAGGCCGAGCAGGCGAACGCGAGCACCTTGTAGTAGGTTACGTGAATGCCGCAGGCGTCGGCGGCGATTTCGTTTTCGCGTATCGCGAGAATCGCGCGTCCGTGCCGCGACTTCATGAGCGTGTGGATGAGGAAGCACACGGCGAATACGCAGAGGAACGTATTGAGAAACGTCGTGGTCTTCGGGATGTTCTTGAGGCTCGCCGCGCCGTAGGTAAAGGAGAAGCCGAGCACGCTGTCGATGTTGAGCAGCACGACGCGGATGATCTCGCCAAAGCCCAGGGTGATGATGGCAAGGTAGTCGCCGCGCAGCCGCAGCGCCGGGATGCCGATGAGCACGCCGCATATGCCCGCGATGACGCCGCCGAGCAGCAACCCGAGCGGGAAGGCCGCCGAAGGAGCAAGGGCGGTGCGCGTCATGAAGATCGCCGAGGCGTAGGCGCCGACCGCCATAAAGCCCGCGTGGCCGAGGGGCAGCTGGCCGAGGTAGCCCGTGGCGACGTTGAGCGACACCGCGAGTATGATATTGATGCCGATGAGCATGACGACCTTCGTGTAATAGGTCGTAAGCACGCCGCGTTGAATCAGCGCGCTGCCCGCGAAGAGAAACACGGCAAACAGCGCGGCGTTGATCGCGTATCGCAGCGGCATCGGGATGTTCTTTCGTTTTTGATCCATCTATGCCGCCTCCCTAAACCTTTTCCTGCATCGGGCGGCCGAGGAAGCCCGTGGGCTTGACGAGCAGCACGATGATGAGGATTGCAAACACCACGCCGTCCTTCCAGACCGAGAGGCCGACCGCCGAGACGAGCGCCTCGGCAATGCCGATGACGAAGCCGCCGATCATCGCCCCGGGTATCGAGCCGATACCGCCGAGCACCGCCGCAACAAAGGCCTTGAGGCCGAGCATGGAACCCATCGTGGGCGTCGCCTGCGGGTAGGCCGCGCAGTAGAGCACGGAGCCGATGCCGGCAAGCGCGCTGCCTACCGCGAAGGTGAAGGTTATGGTGCTGTTGATGTTGATGCCCATGAGCTGCGCCGCGTCGGTGTCCTCGGACACGGCGCGCATGGCCTTGCCCATCTTCGTGCGCTGCACGAGGAAGGTCAGCGCCAGCATGGATACGGCGGAGACGACGACGGTGACAAGCGCGTTGCCGGAGATTTCGACGGAGCCGAGCTTGAGCGCGGGGATTTTGAAGAAGCTCGGTATGACCTGCGCGTTTGCGCCGAATATCATCTGCGAGGCGTTTTCGAGCAGGAACGATACGCCGATAGCCGTGATAAGCAGCGAGATGCGCGGGGAGCCGCGCAGCGGCTTATAGGCGGCTTTCTCGATGGCCACGCCGAGCAGCGCGCAGCCGAGCACCGCCGCGGCGATGGCGAACACCGGGTGTGCGGCAAACTTCGCCATCGAGAGCCACGCGATGTAGGCGCCGATCATGATGATGTCGCCGTGGGCGAAGTTAAGCAGCGTGATGATGCCGTACACCATGCTGTAGCCGAGCGCGACGAGCGCGTAGATCGAGCCGGTCTGCAGGCCGTTGACGATCTGGCGCAGTATCGTGGAAAAGACGGACATTTGACCCCTTCCTTCCTAAGGAGAATCGGGCCGTGCGGGATCGGCGAAAGCCGGCTCCGTTACACGGCTGCGTCCCGCGCCGCCAAACGGCGGCGCGGGACGTCGAAGATACCGGTTCGGGCGTTCGACGCAACTTAGTAGGTTTCCTTGAAGGTCTCCGCGCCGCCCGTTACGGTCATGATGACCGCGCTCTTGATCGGGTTGTTGTACTGGTCGAAGGTATAGCCGGCCTCGCTCGTGATGCCCACGACGCTCGGGCCCTCGCTCTTGATGCCGTCCAGTATGGCCTGCTTATATGCGTCGCTGCCGGGCTCGGTTCCGGTGGTCTCGGCCTTGGTGATGGCCGCTACGAGCACCATGGCCGCGTCGTAGGCGGTGGCGGCGAACATGTTGAGCGTGTCCGCGCCGTAGGCGGCGGTGTAGGCCGCTTCAAAGGTCTTGACCGCGTCGGTCGAGGCGGGCGCGTAGGCGGAGCAGAAGCAGCTGCCCTCGAGGTCCTCGGCGCTCGCGTAAGCGGACACACCCGCCCAGCCGTCGCCGCCAAGGAACGTGGCGCCGAGGCCGATCTCGCGCGCCTGGGTCACGATCATGCCGTCGTCCTGGTAGTAGTTCGGGCAGAACACCACGTCGGGAGCGGCCGCGAGGATGTTGGTGAGCTGGGCCTTAAAGTCCACGTCGCCCTCGGAGTAACCCTCCTCGGAAGCGACCGTGATGCCGACCTCGGCGCACTTGTCCTTAAACGCCTGGGCAAGGCCCACGGAGTAGTCGTTGCCGGTCATGGTGAGGATCGCGGCGGTCTTGGCGCCGAGCTTCTCGGCGGCGTACTCCGCCATCTTCTCACCCTGGAACGGGTCGATAAAGCAGGTGCGGAAGACGTTCGTGTAGACCGTGTCGCTGGCCGCGTCGTAGGTGACGGCCGCGGCCGTGGCGGAGGCCGTGA
>CAYMSL010000153.1:0-3529 GCA_964393095.1 uncultured Oscillospiraceae bacterium
CGCTCCCCGCGGGGGGAGCGACCGCCAACATCTGCATCAACTTCTTCGCTTACTTGTTTCAATCCACGCTCCCCGCGGGGGGAGCGACCGCGTTGGCTTGACGCAACGATACAAGGCCGCCCGGTTTCAATCCACGCTCCCCGCGGGGGGAGCGACTGAAGCTGCTGCTCTCGTCGATCGCCACCATGTCGTTTCAATCCACGCTCCCCGCGGGGGGAGCGACTGCGAAAGGTTGTAGGCGGTTGCCCGCGCGCGCCCACATGTTGTTATTATACCTTGGAGTAGACGCCTCGGCACATGAATTTGGAGAAAATCAGCGCCGGATTCGGTGCGAACGCCCCGGCAAATCTCCGGTTGCTTACGGTTCGCACCATGCGTTTATACGATCAGTGTGCCGCCCGGATCGTACCCGGCCTTGATGCCGAAGTGCCGGATTTTATTTTCGTAGCGGTTTCCGAGCAGATAAAAGCGAAGGCTGTCCTTGTCGGGGTCGATGATGCCGCAGAGAAGAGCCTGCAGCTTGACCAGTTGCGCCTCATCCAGCGAGCACTCGAACACAGAGCTTTGCACGCGCTGCCCGTAGTTGACACACTGTTTGGCGACCTGGCGCAGGCGACGCTTGCCCTCGTTTGTTTCGGTGCTGACGTCGTACGTAATCAAAACCAGCATGGCGTGTCTCCTACTTCCAGAAAAACGGTGGATACGCATCGAGGTCGCCGCGCAGGTGCCGCGCAAGCAGGAGCGCCTGCACATGGGGCGCAAGCCCCCAGGGGATCTTCTCATCAAGATAGGGATGCATGATAACCTCCTGTTTACGGGTTTGCCAGGCGCCCAGCACCGCCTTTCTGCCGGTATCGTTGAGAAACACCGCGCCGTTTTCCTTGCAATCAAAGTCGCGGGCAGAAATCATGCGGGTATTGATCATCGTCAGCGCCAGGCGGTCGCAAAAGAGAGCGCGAAACTCCTCCATCAAATCAAGCGCAAGCGAGATGTGGCCGGGCCGGTCGCGATGGAGGAAACCCACATACGGATCAAGCCCCGCCTGCTCGAGCGCCGCGGCGCAGGTGCCGGAGAGCAGCGCATAGAGAAATGACAGCATGGCGTTAACGCGATCCATCGGCGGGCGGCGGTTGCGGTTTTCGAAGCGGAAACGCTCGTCGTCTGCGAGTATCAACTGGTCGAAATGCGAGAAATAGCGCTCGGACGCGGAGCCCTCGAGCCCGCGCAGCACGTCAAGGTCCTCGCAGCTTGCGATGCTTTTCATCTGCTCCGCCAAGGCCCGGCAGGATTCCTTGATCGCCGGTACGTCCACGCGCTGCGGATGATCCCGCGTTGCGCGCTCGAGAATCCAGCGGCAGTTGTGAACCTTGGCGAGGATAAACGAGCGCGCGATCCCGGCGCTTGCGGCGGGGTCGTCGGAGAGACGGTACTGCCGCTTTCGTAAGAACACGTTTCCATTTTCGTTTGCGGCGGCGGCGGCAAGGAAGCGGCCGTTTGGCGAAAAGTAGCTTAATCGGATGCCCCGCGCCGCGCAGGCGCCCATGAGCGCGGGGCTTGTGCCTTTGTAGCCGAAGTAGGCGATGCTCTCGAGCGTATGCAGCGGCAGGCGGAGCTTTTCTTCATCGCCAAGCAGCACGACGACGTTCTCCCCGTCGAGTGAAAGGTAGGTTTCGGGCGTGGTTACATAAAGTGTGTTGAGCAGTTTTCTCATAAAAACCTCGAATCCAAAGCGGATACCTTTCTCGAATCGTCTGGACGCGGCGGATCGTCCCCGCTTCGCCGCCGGCGGCCTGTGCCGCCGCCCGGTATGATGCGAGCCTGCTTCCGAACAAAAAGCCACTCATTCGCCCGCCTCTTTCGATTCGCACAGGGCGGCCGCAATATACGCGGACGCGGGGCGGGCGCGCTCCAAAGCCGGCAGGCAGATTTCCCTGAGCGAACAGCTTTTGCAGCCCGGTCTCTTTTTTACGCGCGGCGTATATCCGCGCGCATAGAGCCGGTGCATTTCCTCGAGCGCATCCGTCACCCGCGCGCGTAGCTCGGCCGTAAGCGGCACCTTCGTGCGGCGGCGCAGCGCCCCATAGTAGAGGAAGCCCTCGGCAATGTCGCAGCAGAACATGCGCTCGAGGCACATGGCCTGCGCGCAGAGCTGCAGCTCGTCGGCCTCCTGTGCGCCGCCGTCGCCGCGCTTGTACTCCACGGGGGCGGGGAGCCACTTGCCCGCCCCGTAAGGGAAACGCCGCGCTCGCTTCGCGTAAACTCGACGACGTCGCAGACCCCGCGCATGCCAAGCTCCGCCGAGAACACGGGCATGGCGTGGGAGAGGATGCGGTCGCCGTGCTTTTCGTCTGCCAGCGGGTCGTGCGCGCGGCGGTGCAGCACCTCGCCTTCGGCGGTGAGGCGGTTTTCCTGCCATTGCTGCTCAATGCAGATCAGCGCCCACTGCCGCGGACAGAAGCGGAAGTGCTGGAGACCCGATATGGCGAGGAAATCCTCCTCGCGGTATTCCGTCACCCCATGATTGTGCAGGTCACGCCCTGCGGGATGGCGGCCTTGTCGATTTCGATCGCGTAATCGTCGAAGCTGCGCGGCGCGAGCACGCCGCCCTTACGCGCGATCTTGACCGCTTCGAAGAGCTTGTATGCGGACGCGTTGCCAAGCTCGGTGTCGTGCTTGAACACGACGAGCCTGCGGCAGGCCATGTTGCCGCGCGCGGCGGAGCGGTCAAGCTCAAACATGTTGAGGATCGCCTCCCAGAGCAGCTGGAGGTCGTCCTCCGAAAAGCCCGTTACCCGCCGCGCAAGGTTGGCCGAGACGTAGCCCTCCGCGCGGTAGAGGCCGTAGGGGACGACGTATTTGCGGCCCATCTCGGTCTTTTTGACCTCTGCGTCCTCGGCTTTTGTAATGGCGACGCGCGTGATCGTGATCTCCTGCGAAACGATCGGGTCGACGCTGCGCGCAAAGCCGAGCTGCACCGCCCCGCGCACCTGCCCGCAGTTGAGCGCGGCCTTGACAAAGGTGGTCATGACGGCGCCGAAGGTGCGGATATCAAAGAAATTGCGGCACATAAAGCCGCGTACCTTTTGATCGAGCGCGTCCTTTTCGCCGCGATTCATCTTGCCGACGCCCGCCGCGTCAACGCCCGCGTCGAGATAGGCGCGCTTGTCGCTCTCGTTAAGCGGCACGCCCTCCTTGATGTAGATCTGGTATCCCGCCGCATCCTCCTTGAGCGTTTCAACATAGTTGCGGATCTTGCGTTTGAGGCAGACGTCCGTGACGATGCCATGGCCGGTCTCCGCGTCGATGCGAGGCATGTTGCCCGCGTCCGGATCGCCGTTCGGGTTGCCGTTTGCCACGTCGAAGAGGATGATGAACTCGTAACGGTTCTTAATGGGCTCGCTCATGTTAGTCATTCTCCTTTTCCGAATTTTGTTCCGCGTTTTGCTCCGTCT
This sequence comes from uncultured Oscillospiraceae bacterium, assembly GCA_964393095.1. GTDB lineage: Bacteria > Bacillota > Clostridia > Christensenellales > CAG-138 > UBA7703. The sequence continues at coordinate 3,453 of CAYMSL010000153.1, forward strand.
TTTTCGTATAACGCGCCTGCCGCTCATGATAATAGCCGAGGATGAATATGCCCTGCTCCTCGAGCGTCAGATTGGCG
>CAYMSL010000154.1:0-3501 GCA_964393095.1 uncultured Oscillospiraceae bacterium
AGCTATTTTACCGCATCGAGCCGTAAATGGCAAGTCCCTAATTTTGTGCGCCGGCACCTTGCGCCGGCCCTCCCGCGCGGCCCATGCTCCTTGCGTAAAAGAACAGATACTGCTGCATCACGCCCTCGCAGCCCGCGTACCGCGCAAGCGGAAAGCCCTGCGGATACGCCTCCAAAAGCACGCGGTTGATCCAAACGTCCCTGGGGAAGCGCGCGAGCCGGTGAAAGCCGAAGAGCAGCGCGCAGTCCGCGATCTTCTCCCCGACGCCGGGAATCGAAAGCAGCGTCTCGCGCAGCGTTTCGTCCGGCATGTCCACCATCGCCGCAAGTTCAAGCCCGCCCGAGGCGACAAGCCCCGCCGCGGCGCGCAGATACTTTGCGCGATAGCCAAGCGAACAGGCCGCCAGAGAGTCCAACTCAAGCCCCGCAAGCCGCCCGGCGCTTGGAAACGCATGATATACCCCTTCGCCGCCCGCAATCGGCGCGCCGTAGCGCGTACACAGCGCCTCGACGCAGCCGCGGATTGCCGGTATGCTCTTGCGCTGCGAAAGGATAAACGACACAAGCGCCTCCCACGGCTCCTGCCGCAGAATCCGAATGCCCGCGCCAAAGGCGGCGGCGCGCGAAAGGTATGCATCCGCCGGGTCGATGTGATCGCGAAACGCGCCGTAGTCCGTGTCGAGATCGAAATAATCGCGCCAGATTGCGTCAAACTCCGCCTGCGTACAGAAAAGCCGCGCACCCTGCGGCAGCGCCTCAATTTGCAGCACGCGATCGCGCGCAACAAGCGTAAAGCGCCCCGCCCTGCTTTCCCTGAGGCGGAAGCACTGGCCGCTTTCCGCGATGCGCGCGATGTCGAAATCCGCATGCTCTATGGTTACGGCCCCGCCGTTTGCCAACGCGCCGTCCCCCATCTAGGCATTGACGACGTTCTGCGGCGCGCCGGAGAGGAACGTGCGCAGGTTTTCCGCCGCGATGTCCATGAGCCTTTGCCGGCTCTCCTTCAGCGCCCAGGAGATGTGGGGCGTAATGAGGCAGTTCTTCGCCGCAAGCAGCGGGTTGTCCGGCCGGATGGGTTCGGTGGAGACCACGTCGAGCGCCGCCGCGTAGACCTTGCCTTGCTCCAGCGCCTCGGCAAGATCCGCCTCGACGACGAGCTGGCCGCGGCTGTTGTTGATGAGAATCACGCCGTCCTTCATGCGCGCGATGCTTTCGGAATTGATGATGCCCTCCGTTTCGGCAAACAGCGGGCAGTGTAAAACAATCACGTCGGAGCTTGCAAGCAGTTCGTCAAGCGATACGTATTCGACAAGCTTTGCGCCGGATGCCGAGCGATGCGTATCGTAGGCGACGACCCGCATGCCAAGCGCCGCCGCGATACCGGCCGTCGTCTGACCGATGCGCCCAAGGCCGATGATGCCCATGGTCTTGCCCGCAAGCTCGATGAGCGGATAATCCCAAAAGCACCAATCCGGGTTCGACGACCAGCGCCCTTTATGCACCGCCTCGCTGTGGCTGCCAACGTGATGGCAGACCTCGAGCAGCAGCGCAATGGCCATCTGCGCCACCGCCGCCGTTCCGTAGGCGGGGATGTTCGTCACGACGACGCCGCGCTCTTTGGCGGCCGCCGTATCGACGACGTTGTAGCCCGTTGCCAGCACGCCGACAAAACGCAGCCGCGGACATGCCTCGAACACCGCCGCGCGAAGCGGCGTCTTGTTCGTATAGACCGCTTCGGCCCCGCCGATGCGCGCGATGATCTCCGCGTCGTTTGTTACGTCCGTCCGCTCATATACCGTAAGCTCCCCAAGCGCCTCGAGACCTGCCCAACTCAAATCGCCCGGGTTTTCCGTGTATCCGTCCAGCACCGCGATCTTCATCGGTTACCCCTCCTTCATCCGCGGCTACGCAGCCGCTTATCCATGCCCTTATTATAGTAAAATTGAACGCTGCCGTAAACGGTTCTTTGCCCTCCCCCCGATCATACGGTTACACACAGGCCACGCGGCATTTTTCACCCGATTTATGAAAGAATTCCTGCAAAAGATGAAATATTATACTTATATTGATTGACTTTGCCGCCGGTGGGCAATAAAATGAAGTCATCCCATCATTTTTATTTTCTTGGAGGCGCATATGAGCGAGTACATCCAGCGCGTGATCGCCGACGTCAGGCGACAGAACCCGAACGAACCTGAGTTTCAGCAGACGGTCGAAGAGGTTTTCTCCTCGCTCGAACCCGTCGTACGGCAGCACCCCGAGTACGAAAAAGCCGCGCTTCTTGAGCGCATGGCGGAGCCGGATCGCAGCATCGAGTTTCGCGTCGTCTGGGTCGACGACGCCGGCAAGGTGCAGGTCAACCGCGGCTATCGTGTGCAGTTCATGGGGGCGATCGGTCCATATAAAGGCGGCCTGCGCTTTGCGCCGAACGTATCTCTGTCCATCATGAAATTCCTCGGCTTCGAGCAGTCGTTTAAAGACAGCCTCACGGGGCTTCCAATCGGCGGCGGCAAGGGCGGCAGCGACTTCGACCCGAACGGCAAGTCCGACGGCGAGATCATGCGCTTCTGCCAGTCGTTTATGACCGAGCTCTGCCGCTACATCGGTCCGGATATCGACGTGCCCGCCGGCGATATCGGCGTGGGCGCGCGCGAGATCGGCTACCTCTTTGGCCAGTACCGGCGCATCCGCGGCAGCTACGAGCCCGGCGTGCTCACGGGCAAGGGCCTAAGCTACGGCGGCAGCCTGATTCGGCCCGAGGCGACCGGCTACGGCGCGATCTACTATGTGCAGGAGGTTCTGCGCCACGCGCAGGATACGCTCGAGGGCAAGACCATCGCCGCGTCGGGCTTTGGCAACGTGGCCTGGGGCATTGCGAAAAAGGCCGAAGCGCTCGGCGCCAGGGTCGTTACCCTCTCCGGGCCGGACGGCTATATCTACGATCCCGACGGCGTGCTCGGCGAAAAGGTCGCCTATATGCTCGAAATGCGCGCCTCCGGCCGCAACCGCGTACAGGATTACGCCGACCGCTTCGGCTGCGCCTTTTACGCCGGCAAGAAGCCCTGGGGCGTCAAGACGGATATCGTCATGCCGAGCGCCATGCAAAACGACGTCAATCTGGACGCGGCCAAAGCCATCGTGGCAAGCGGCGTGCGCTACTACGTCGAGGTGGCCAACATGCCCACCACGAACGAGGCCCTCGCCTACCTCATGGCGGAGAAGGACGTCATCGTTGCGCCGAGCAAGGCCGTCAACGCCGGCGGCGTGGCCACGAGCGCGCTTGAGATGAGCCAGAACTCCATGCGCTACAGCTGGACGTCCGAGGAGGTTGAAGAAAAGCTGCGCGGTATCATGAAGAACATCCACGACAACTCCGTATCTACCGCCGAGCGCTACGGCCTCGGCTACGACCTTGTCGCAGGCGCGAACCTGTTCGGCTTCCAGAAGATTGCCGACGCCATGATGGCGCAGGGGATTTTCTAAGCAAGAGGACGCAGGGGTA
>CAYMSL010000155.1:0-3497 GCA_964393095.1 uncultured Oscillospiraceae bacterium
CATCGTGCGCTGCAAGGTGCTCGAGGTCAACCCCGAGGCCAAGCGCATCAGCCTGAGCCGCAAGGAAGCCCTGCTGGAAGAGGATCCGGCGCTTGCCGAGCAGCTCCAGGCGGAGCGTGCGGAGCGCGACCGCCAGTATGCCGAACGGCAGGAGCAGCGCACCCGCCAGCGCGAGCAGCAGACGCATCAGCGCTCGAGCACGGGCACGCGCACGGGTGAGCGTACATACGCCCCGGCCGACGACCACCGCGAGCGTGGGGGCGATCGCCGCCGCCGCAGCGAAGACGGCGATTACGAACTCCCGCCGGTGCAGGAGTCCACGACGTCGCTTGCCTCCCTGTTTGAGAAGATCAAGGTCGACGAGTAAGCGATAGACAATACCGCCGGGGGCGGCGGAACAGAACACACAAGAGGGGCGCCGTTCGGCGCTCCTTTTTTCGTTGGATTTGTGGCGCATCGCGGTGCTTTTGACTCGCGTGAATCCAGTAAAACGTGGATGCATGGCCGTTCCGACGCACCGGGCTGCAATGGGCTGCGGTTATATCCGCTGCGTTTGCCGACTCAGAAGGAAAAGCGCGGCGGTGTTGACGATTGCGGTGAGCGCGTTCGCCCACTCGGCGGCACGCCAGGCCGCATAGGTCGGGATGCAAAACGAGAGCGCGCAGCACAGCAAAAACCCGACCTGATACGCTGGCACGGCCCGCTTGCCAAGGAGAAAGTTGACGCAGTGCGCACCGTAGAGAGAGAAGCTCAGCACACTCGAAAACGCGAACAGTCCAAGCGAAAGCGCGATAAACACCGATGCGGCACGACCGCCAAGCAGCGTTGAAAACGCCTGCACAACGAGCGCGCCGTTGATGGTGGTGTTGCCGTAGTCGAGCGCCACGCCGCTGGTAAGCACCACGAGCGCGGTCAGCGTGCAGAGCACGAGCGTGTCGAGAAACACCTCAAACACGCCATAAAGCGCCTGTTTGTGCGCGTCCGCCCGCCGTACCGGGCCGTGCGCAAGCGCGGCGGTGCCGATGCCCGCCTCATGTGTGAACATACCGCGCGCGATGCCCACGCGAAACGTCGCCCCAAACGATGCGCCGGCCGCTCCGCCGAACACTGCGCGGGGGTGGAACGCGCCGTTAAAGATCGAAAGCAGCGCGGCGGGCAGAGCGTGGATGCGAAAACCGATCAGCGCGAGCGAAAAGAGCAGGTAGAGCACGCTCATGAACGGCACAAGCGTGGCGGCAACGCGCCCGATGCGCGCCGCGCCGCCGAATAGCGCCGGGGCAAGCAGCGCCGCGACGGCGACGCCGCAGCCGAGCGGGACGATCCACGCGCCGACGCTGGCGGAGGCGTCGGGGGAGAGCAGCGTGGAAAAACCCTCCGCAAGCGTCTGCACCTGTACGACGTTGCCCATCGTGAGCGCGGAGAGGAGGCAAAACACGGCGTAGACCTGCGCAAGCGGACGGAAGCGTGTGCCGAGCCCGCTTGTGATGTAGCGCATCGGCCCGACGGCGGAGGGGTCGCCGCGTCCTGCGGCATAGCGTACGGCAAAGTAGATTTCAAGGTACTTGCTGCCCATACCGAGCAGCGCCGAGACCCACATCCAGAATACCGCGCCCGGTCCGCCAAGGAGGATGGCGCCCGCAACGCCCGCGATGTTGCCCGTGCCGATGGTTGCCGCAAGCGAGGTCGCGCTGGCCTGAAACGGTGTAACGCCTTCTTCGTTCGCGCCGCCGCGCGAAAAGAAGGCCCGCAGCGCGCCGGAAAAGCGGCGAAACTGCACAAAGCGAACCTGTACGCTACAATATGCGGCGGAGAGGACGAGCAGCATGGCGGTCGCGGTTTCCATTGTTACCTCACAAGTGCGTTGCAGCGCGCCGTTTGGTGACGCGGCGGGGTGCGCCTTGTACGATTCAGATCCAAAGGGCATGCCCGGCGCAGGAGAAAACCCGCGATGTACCATGCCGCGCGGGCGTGTGCTATACTAGCCATATGGGGAATTTCGGGCGCATATTCCGCAGCTTGCGCGAGGATTCGCGGCTGCTTGTTCAAGCGCTGCGCTATGGGGCGGCGGCGTTTCTTGGCTTTATGGCGGACTATGCGGCGCTGCTGACGCTCAAGGAATGGTGCGGCTTGCACTATCTCGTTGCGGTGCCGATCGCGTTTGTCGCAGGCGTTGCGATCAACTACCTCGTCGGCGTTACATTCGTGTTTCGGCGGGGGAGCCGTGCGCTTGCGGGCGAACTCATGCTGTTTTTGCTGATTTCGCTTGCAGCGCTCGGGCTGACCGAGGCGCTTATGTATATGCTGACCGACCTGCTCTCAATGGACTATCGGTTCTCGCGCATCGTCACGGGTGCGTTTACCTATCTGTTTAACTTTTTGTTCCGGCGCCGGCTCTACCGCACCGCGGGGCGGCGGGCGAAGACAGGAAACGAGCCAGGCACCGCAGATTGATGATGCGCTCCGAACGGGTTGAATCATGGGAGATGTTTGTCACCGGGCTATCGTGGCAGGCGTTTGCCCGGCGTGACGAAAAAACGGAAGCGAAATCGCTCCCGTTGTGTATCCTAAACTGTCATGGCCTGGCTGCCCGTCGGGTATGCGCTTTGACGCTTACGGCAAATCCTCCAGGTCCGGCGTCGGTCCCGGTGTAACCACGGGCGTGGGCGTCGGTTTGATGCCGACGCGCTTGCGCAGGGGGTTGCCCTCGTAGCGGTCGGTCGAGATGAAGATGGACTCCTGCAGCGAGCCATTGAGATAGCGGTCGACGTAGACATCCACGACGTAGCCCGTCCGAGCCTCCGCGGTAATCTCCTCCTCGCCCACGAAAAGGTTCTTCGTTTGGGTGATTTCTTCTACACCCGGCGCGATCTCGTCCACGATCGTTGCGCGCGGCTCGTATGTTGTGCCCGCTGGGAACGCCTCACCGTAGATGAGCACGGTGAGGTCACGCTTGCGGCTGCTGGATTGCTTGTTCTTTGAGATGTAGGCAAAGAGATAGATCGGATAATCCGATTTATTCTTGAATCGGAAGTCGATATGGCCGGTATCGACGGTCGCGTCAAGACCCTTTTCAACATAGCTCGAGGGGATGGAGTGGTTTTCCCGCGCCACAATCTCGATGTAGCCAAAGCATTTGAGCAGCGCGTTATAAAGCGCCGTGCTGACCTGACAAACGCCGCCGCCGTATTGCTTGGTAAAGCGGTCGCCGCCGAAGATGCCGTTGGCAAGCTTCCAGCCGTTCTTTTCGTTGCGGTCGCCCACAACGTTGTTGAAGCTCCAGGTGTTTCCGGGCTTGATGGTCTCGTTGTTGATCAGCGCCGCCGCCTTTTCCACGTTGAACGCGCGGTTTGGAATCATGGTGGTGCGCTGCTCCTCGGTGTCCTCGGCGGTGCCCTTGAAGTCGTAGGTCGTTGTGTAGGAGCCGATGAGCGACATGTGGAGCTTGACGTCGTCTGCGGTGACGCTCGGCTGAACCTCCGTGAGCGTGGGCTCTATGG
>CAYMSL010000156.1:0-3479 GCA_964393095.1 uncultured Oscillospiraceae bacterium
ACCTGCGGTTTCGCTTCTTCTGGAGCGAGAGCTTCGGGCAGATATTCCCGGCGCTGCGCACGCTCGCGGCGGAGGGGCTTATCGCCGAGGAGCCGCCCGTGGTAGGGCAAAGGCGCGCGCGGAAAACCTACCGGATCACGCGGGCGGGGGAGGACGCGCTGCGCGCATGGCTTGCCTTGCCCGTCGAGCGCGAGTCGTACCGGCTTGAGATACTGCTCAAGCTGTATTTTTCGAACCGTGTCGAAAACGAGGTCATGCTCGGGCATATCCGCGCGTTTCAAGAGGCGCACGAGCGCGAGCTCGAGCTGCTTGGCCTCTTTCGGGCCGATCTGGAACGCATCGTCGATCAGGACGAGAACCATCCGCGCATCCTGCGCGTCATCGACTGCGGCCGGAAGATCAACGCGGCCTATCTGGCATGGAGCCGCGAGACCATCGACTACCTCGAAGGAAGGGGCAAACCATGAGGCAAAAGATCCGCAAAACGCTCGCGCTGCTGGCGCTGTTGCTGTTTCCCGTGACGATGAACTACCTCTCGCCCTACGTCTCGGTCGACGGCGCGTTTGCCGGTATCGTATCCGGCAGCGTGCTTATGTTTGCCGCGCTGTTTTTCTCGGGGCTGTTTTTCGGGCGCGCGTGGTGCGCGTGGGCCTGTCCGGTCGCGGGGCTTAGCGAAATCTGCGCCGCGATCAACCCAAGGCCCGTTCGGGCGCGGAGGCTGCGCGTCGTGCGGTACTGCATATTCGGGGTGTGGTTTGCCGCGCTGGTCGCGGGGTTCGTGCTGGCGGGCGGCATCCAAGGCATAGACCCGCTGCACCTGACCGAGCGCGTGGTGTCCGTCGACGAGCCGTTCAAGTACATCACCTACTACATGGTGCTCTTTCTCCTCCTTGCGCTGACGCTGCTACTTGGCCGCCGCGGCGCGTGCCACGCGGTCTGCTGGATGTCGCCGTTTCTCACGGCGGGCATGTGGCTTGGCCGCAAGCTTCGCCTGCCGCAGCTCGGCATACGCGCGAACCCGCCCGCGTGCATCGACTGCAAGCGCTGCAGCCGGCGCTGCCCGATGAGCATCGACGTGCGCGAGCAGGTCAAGACCGGCGCGGTGCGCTCGTTTGATTGCATCCTCTGCGGCGAGTGCGCGGACGTTTGCCCGAAGGATGTGCTGCGCTGCGGCATGTCGGCGGGACTGTTTGCGGGCGGCGCGGAGCGTACGCCGGTCAAGGCGGCGCGTGAGTATGCGGAGGAGAAAGTCTGAAACACGGACTGGAAGAAGTGATGTCGATACGAAGCGCCGCGAAGGCGTTGATCCTATGCGAGGGCATATCGTGCTCAATCGGTGCCGCCTGGGCAAGGGCGGTCGGGCCTCCATTTTCTATTGTTGCGGACGATTCTCTTATATCAAGGCCGGTCGTGTTATCTGCCGAAAATCTTCGCGCTGCCTGTGACATTCATGGAATAACAAACATAGGAAGCGTATTGACACTTCCTATGCTTTCGCGCTTGTTGGAGTATTCCAACACTTTGTTTTCTTCTTTGAGAGTTATTTGATGAAGCCGAGTTTCTTGGCTTCCTCCATATATTTGGGAAGCTCGTCGATGGAGATGGTCACGTCGTGTTTCTTGGCGAACGCCATGAATTCCATGATGCTCACCTTGCCGTCCGCGAGGATGTCGGCCACTTCCTTCTGGAGCGCCTTGTCCGTCTCATACTGCTTGACAAGCTGTTCAACGGCTGCAATACGATATACCTCCTGTTGATTATTATTATCATTATCATATCACGTTCTTCCAGAAAGTGGAAGGAGATTCTTCGAAAAACCGCGGCGCCGCGCCGGGGAAGCCTGCCAAAACTTTCGATGCAAGCCATACGGCTGCTCCACAACTCCGTTATGAAATCGGTCAAGAACAAACACAAGGAGACACGATGCGGAAAGGCCCGCGCATCCGCCGTTCGACCAGGATGAAAAGCCCATGGCGCCGCCGGTTTCGAGCCGGGCTGGCGGGCGTAACGGGTGAAACGGGTTTTGCTCCTATGCGCGCGAAACGGAGGCTGGCAAAACGCGGGCGGGGCGAGCAAATCGTCATAGTTCGGGGGTTTGCTTTCTTTCCCAAAATTCGGTATACTTTCATATGCGAATATGCAGACTGTGGGAAAAGCGCGGCCTGCCGGGCGAGAATCCGCACAGACGGATGCTTTGACACGCGAGGGCTGACGGCGGGAGCGAGCGCTGTTTTACGTGCGGCGGGCGCGGCATACGGCGGCCTTGCCGCGATCGCGCATGGTTATTTTAAACATTGATGAGCGCATTGAATGGAGGAAATCAACATGAGTCCTACGAACAGGCCGGGCGGCAGAGCAAAGCGCGTCGTCTCCGGCGGCGGAAACGCGAATCGCCGCGGCAGCGGACTCGGCACGGGCGGCGTCGGCGGCGGCCCGCGCGGGAGCGGCTCCGGCGGTTTTTCCGGCGGCGGTTCTTCCGGCGGAAACCGCGGCTTCGGCGGCGGCGGCGGTATTCTGGCCGTGCTGCTCGGGCTGCTGATCGGCGGGGCGGGCAACAACAGCGGCGGAAGCTCCGGCAACGGCACGAACAAGCGCGGCTGCCTAAGCCGCCTGCTCATCATCATACTGGTCATCGCGGGCGTTATGCTGCTGCTTCGCATGTGCTCGGGCACCTCGTCGAGCGGCGGCCTTTTGAGCGATCTTCTAAGCGGTTACGGCACGAGCGATTCGGGTTCGAGCCTGAGCGGTTTGGAGGATCAGAGCGTTTCCTCGTCACTGGGCGCCGATCTTAGCTCCGCGCTCGGAAGTCTGCCCGGCTACGGCGCTACCAGCGGGCAGATTTCCTCCGTTTCAGCTCGGACAAGGTCTATTCGGCCCACGAACCCGACCGCACGGTAGCCGCGGCCGCGCGCGCGAAGTATGCAAATACCGCCGCGGCCGACACGGTGACCATCATGGTCTATATCTGCGGCGCCGATTTGGAATCGAGCGGCGGTATGGCCACGATGGACCTCGAGGAGATGACAAAGGCCACGCTCAACGACAATGTGCGCCTCATCGTTGAGACAGGCGGCGCCTCGAAGTGGCAAAACAGCATCGTCAAAAGCGGCACAAACCAGCGCTTCCGCGTTAAGCAGGGCGGTTTGCAGACGCTCGATAACAACGTCGGCAAGCGCTCCATGGTTGAATCAAGCACGCTTTCGGATTTTATTAAGTTTTGCAAAAGCAACTTCCCCGCGGATCGCTACATGCTCATCTTCTGGGATCACGGCGGCGGCTCGGTGACGGGCTTTGGCTACGACGAGTTTTATCCGAACGGTTCGATGGACCTTGGCGATATCAACACCGCGCTCAAAAACGGCGGCTGCAAGTTTGACCTCATCGGCTTCGACGCGTGCCTGATGGCGACGATGGAGACGGCGCTCGTGGCCGAACAGTACGCGGATTACCTGCTCGCCTCCGAGGCGGTTGAGCCGGGC
>CAYMSL010000157.1:0-3458 GCA_964393095.1 uncultured Oscillospiraceae bacterium
GTCCTCTTTTTTCGCGTCGATATAGGAATACAATGTGTATTTGCTGATGCCGAAATACTTCGAAACCTTGTCGCCGCTCTTCGTCACAAGGAACGCCCCCGCCCGGTAGAGGAACTGGATCGCGGCGATCTTGTCCTCCTTGGTCATCATGGCCACGGGCTTGCCGATCATCGCCACGCTCTGCTCGATGAGCTCGTCCAGCAGGTCGTTGACGTTCTGCGGAATGCGCTCGGGCATGGCGGGCTCCTCGCTGTGGTGGAGGATCGAGGCGATCGCCCGCTCCGCCATGAGCAGCTCGGTGATGTCGTAGTTGATCGAGATAACGCCCTCGATGACGCCCGCGTCGTTTCGGATGTAAACGGTGCTCGACTTGAGGATGCGCCCGTCGCGCGTCTTGGTCAAATACCCAAGCTCGTCCTCAAGCGTCGGGTCATCCTTGCGCTGGATCGCCTCGAGGACGACGCGGCTTGCGCCGCCGCCCGTCTGCCGCTGGGAGACGTGTCCGTTTTCGATGACGGCGATCGTATGCTCGGTGTCGTCGCGGGAGATATCGTGCACGACCACCTCGCTGTTGACGCCAAACTGCGTCGTGACCGCCACGGCAAGCCGCTTCAAAAACTCCAAATCCATGACGAGAACCTTCTTCCCTAGCTATAAATATAACAGAACGAACCCAAAACACAAGCGAAAACGAAAAATATTTTTTCATGCATGAAATATTTTTTGCTTTCACGCTTACAAAAAGATAGTTTGATTATATCAGAAAGTGTTTGGCAAATACAACAGCCGCGCGCGAATCGGCCGGGCGCGAAAAAGCGGGGATCGCGCCGGATGAAAAGAAGCATGTTGATCATTTGGGGCAAATGGGATACAATAAAACCAAGCTGAGAAAGCACAACGTAAAGGCGGTGAACCGAATGGAAGAAGAACGCGATCTGGTGGTATTCTCCGACGACGAGGGCAACGAATTCGAGTTGGAGGTGATCGATTATTTCGATCACGAGGGGCAGGAGTACGCCGTATTGGTCGACCCCGAGGGGTGCGGCTGTGAGGACGAAACCTGCGAACATGAGCACGAGACCGAGGTCTATATCATGAAGGTCGTCGTCAACGGGGAGTACGAGGAGTTTCTGCCCGCCGACGAGGACAAGATGGAGGCGCTTTCGGAGGTCGTCGAGCAGCGCTTCGAGGCGATGGAAGACGACGACGAAGACGACGAGGACGGCTGCTCCTGCTGCTGCGGCTGCGGGCACGGCGAACAGGAAGACGAAGAATAACCCCGGAATACCGCTTGCATTCCAATAAACCCGCGGGGAAGACCCCGCGGGTCTCTTTATGCCGCCGAGGATGCCGCAAACGGGCGCGGGTTTATCGTTGCGGCTGCTTTCGCCGGGCCTCTGCCGCGGCGGCAAGGGCGGGCGGCAAGCGCGGCAAGGTGATACGAGCGAAACAAAAAACGGAGAAAATAACGCGCCGCGGAAACATGGTACATCGTTGCGGCTGCTTTTGCAGGGCCTTCGCCGCGACGGGCAAGGCCGGGCGGCAAGCGCGGCAAAGCGATGCAAGCGAAACAAGAAATGGAGAAAACAACGCGCCGCGGAAACATGGTACAATGAAAAAAAGCGGCGGGACGCGGCAAAGGCCGTATGGGCGTTCCCCGTTCCGGCGCGGAGAGGAAGCTGCCCGATATGGCGTTTGATTTTAAAAAGGAGTACAGGGCGTTCTACCTGCCGGGCGACAAGCCCGAGATCGTGGCGCCGCCCATGGCAAACTACATCGCCGTGCGCGGCAAGGGTGATCCAAACGAGGCGGACGGGCCCTATGCGCGGGCCGTTGCCATACTCTATGCCGTCGCGTATACGATCCGCATGAGCGGGCGGGGAGGGCGCCGAATCGAAGGCTTTTTCGATTATGTTGTGCCGCCGCTCGAGGGATTCTGGTGGCAGGAGAGCGTTTGCGGCATAGATTACCGCGATAAAAGCACGTTTTGCTGGCTTGCCGTGATCCGCCTGCCGGATTTCGTCTCCCGGGCGGACTTCGACTGGGCGGTTGCGGAGGCGGGCAGGAAGAAGAAGCTCGACTGTTCCGCGGCGGAGTTTTTGCCGCTCGACGAGGGCCTCTGCGCCCAGATTCTGCACGTCGGCCCGTTTGACGACGAACCTGCCACCGTGGAGACGCTCGATCGGTTCGTGCGGGAAAACGGCTATGTCAACGACTTTTCAAGCGGGCGCCTGCATCACGAGATCTACCTCTCCGACCCAAGGAAGGTCGAGCCAGCCAAATGGCGCACACTCATCCGCCACCCGATCAAACGGGCCTAGCGCGGCCCGACGCGGGCATGCAGCCTTTGCGCGCCCATTCCCCGCGGGCGTTTGGACACGAGGTCGCTCGCGGTGCGCGGGCGCTTGTTCGCGGCCGTAAAAAACCTCTTGCAAACCGCGTGCGGATTTGCGATAATGCTGTCAACACAGCAAACAAGTGTTCGGATGTGAAGGAACTGTGAAACCTTCGCACCGCTATAGAAATGCCGCGCGCGCCGTCGGAATATCTGGTATAATCTCGAAAGCGCTTTTTCAGCGGCGTTCGGCAGGTCGGCCCCGGCGGCGTCCCTTCGCCGGCGGGCGAAGGCGGAGAAAGGAAACCATGAAGGATATCGTCATCAAGGGCGCGCGCGAGCACAACCTCAAAAACATCGACCTTGTGGTGCCGCGCGACAAGCTCGTCGTGTTTACGGGCCTCTCGGGCAGCGGCAAGTCAAGCCTCGCGTTCGACACGATATTTGCCGAGGGGCAGCGGCGCTACATCGAAAGCCTCTCCTCCTACGCAAGGCAGTTTTTAGGGCAGATGGAAAAGCCCGATCTCGACAGCATCGACGGGCTTTCGCCGGCGATCTCGATCGACCAAAAGAGCACGAGCCACAACCCGCGCAGCACCGTCGGCACGGTTACGGAGATTCACGACTACCTGCGGCTGCTCTACGCGCGCTGCGGCATTCCGCACTGTCCGGACTGCGGCAAGCCCATCGAAAAGCAGACGATCGACCAGGTCGTCGACCAGGTCATGGCCCTGCCCGAGGGCACGAAGGCGCAGGTCGTCGCCCCGTGCGTGCGCGGCCGCAAGGGCGAGCATCAAAAGCTCTTCGACGAGCTCAAGCGCGAGGGTTACGCGCGCGTACGCGTGGACGGCACGGTGTACGACATCGCGGACGCGCCGGCGCTCGATAAGAAGTTCAAGCACTCGATCGACGCGGTGATCGACCGCCTTGTGATCCACCCCGGCATCGAAGGCAGGCTCACCGACTCGCTCGAGACGGCCTTCCGCCTTGGCAAGGGGCTTGCGATCGTGGCCATCGTCGACGGCGCGGAGCTGCTCTTTTCGCAGAACTACGCCTGCCCGGACTGCGGCACGAGCATCGACGAGCTGACCCCGCGCATGTTCTCCTTCAACAACCCCTTCGG
>CAYMSL010000158.1:0-1813 GCA_964393095.1 uncultured Oscillospiraceae bacterium
CATGCGGATGCCCTGGAACTGCCCCGCCATCGACGGAGGCGTGAGGTCCTTGATCCACGCGCCGACGACGATGAGCTTTGATACGATGCCGAACGACATCACAAAGATCGCCGCGCACAGAAACACCATGTCCTGCGCGAACGCTACGAGCAAAAAGCCCGCGGCCGAAATCACGAGCGCGATGAGCATCATCCGGGGCTTACCCCACCGATCCACAAGCCTGCCGAAGAACACGCCCGCGATTCCGGCAAGCAAGACCATAAGTCCCAGGTTGACCCCGATGACGTCGTAGCTGTAGCCGAGCGTCTTCGTGAAATAGATGATCTGATACGGCATGCAGATCTGCTCGGCAATCGAAAACACCAGCACGCACAGATACAGGGAAAAGAGCATGCCGTTTTGGCGGACGCTGCGGATGGACAGGCCCGAAAACACCTGTTTCCAGAAACCCACGCCTTCGGGCCTTTCGGGCACGAACACGGCCTCCTTCATGGCCAGGCCGCCCGTAAGGCCGCACAGCACCACGACCAGGCCCATGGACACAAAGAACAGCGTATAGCCGAAGCGCTCGATCAGCACGCCCGATACGATGGTGGTGACCACCATGGCCAGCAGCGGGAACATCTCCGTAATGCCGCCGACGGTGCCGCGGTTCGTCTCGTCGGTGACGTTGGTCAGCCAGGCGTTGAAGCTCGCGTCGTTTGCGGTAGAGCCAAAGAACGTCATCACGCAATCCAGCGCGACCACGGCGATCATCGCCCCGGCTGTCGAGCGGATGGCGCCGGCCGCGGGGAATACGATCGTGGATATGCCCCAGAGGATGTAGCTTGTAAGGATGATGGCCTTGCGCTTGCCGAGGCGGTCGCTGAGCGTACCCATCACGAGCGTGGTGAGCGTCGCGGTCACGGCGCTGAACGCCACCATCAACGAGATCACCCGCGGGTCGGGCGAAATCACGTCGTTGACAAATGTGTTGAACCAGGAGTTTTCCACGGCCCAGGCGATTTGACCCGAAAAGGCGAGCAATACGACGGCGACCCAGTTGCGGGCGCCAAGCTTGGTCTTTGGCTTTAGCGGCATAACGTTTCCTCCTTGATAGCGGCAATCGGGAACTGAGCGATTCTGAGGCGTGTGCATCCGTAGGGAATGAGGGTCTTTTCTTCAAGCGCGCTGGATTCGACAACCTGCGGCGGCGGGATCGGCCCCGCGCTGTGGCACACCATGGGCCAGTCTGCAACCGGGGCCATCAAAAACCGCACAATGAGCGGCGGCGCGTCCTCCCCGAACGGGAACTCCCCCGGTTCGCGGACAATCACCTCCGCGCGCGCGAGCGCGGATTCCACGGCCGCATAGCGCCATGGCGAGTCGGGAAACATCTCCACATCCGTAAACGGAGCCTTGCCGCGCACAACGCGCCGCTTTGCCGCGACCGGCAGCGCGAGCAGCAGCGGGCCGCGGCGTATCGTTACGCCGCCCGCCGCCTCGCGGTTGATCCTGAGCGGCATGGGCAGCAGCAGCTCGACGCGATCGCCCGCGCAAAACGTCCGCGTCAGTTCGAGCCAGTCGGCGCGCTGCACGGCCTCCGCCGGGGCGCCGTTGACGCGAAGCGTCCAGCGTTCCGCCCAGCCCGGAAGGCGCAACAACAGCGTAAAGGCAAGCGCCTGCGCCGCACAGGCAATGCTTTCGAAGCACAACGCGACGCTGCCGTCAAACGGGTAGCCGGTCTCTTCCGTAAGCCGCACCTGCGTGCCGCGCACGCTCAAAACCGCGGAGCAGGGCGCGTACACCGCCGCGGCGATGCCCGTCGGGTGCC
>CAYMSL010000158.1:1823-3399 GCA_964393095.1 uncultured Oscillospiraceae bacterium
CAGGACTGCGGTGCAGGGGGCGTACACGCCCGCGGCGGGGTCGTCCGCGCGCGCCATCCAGAGCGCGCCGAGCAGTTTCGGCCATCCCTGGTGCATGTTGGCGGCGCAGCAGCCGAAGTTCGGCTTGAGCCCGTAAAGGTTCGCCTCTTGATAGGCGTCGTACCAATCGCGCCTGCGCCGGGATACCTCCACCTGATTGACCTGCTGCACATATTGGTGCGCGCACATATCCGCGGTAAACATCGCGGGCCAGGCGCCGTATGCCGTCTCCTCAAGCAGGTCGGCATAGCGCGCGTCGCCTGTGACGGCCAGCAGCGTCTCGAGCGAATACATGTATTCGGCCGCGAGGCAAAGCTCCGCGCCTACGGCGGGCGAACGTCCGTTGAGGTGCTCATCGCCGGAGAAGAGCCCGTTTGCAAGGCCGTGATACCGCCCGAGCGCCTCCACCCCGGCCATCGAAGCGGCGGCGCCCTGTGCGTCTCCTCCCCACAAGGCGTCGAGCGCGGGCATCTTGAGCGCCATGGCCAGGTTGACCGAATGGGTTTGGTGAAAAACGCGCACAAGCGCCGGGGTGTTGGCTTTTTTAGTCCGGACACCGGTTCGGGGCTTTGGCCGAATCACGCGCCTGAGCCTATGCGCCGTCCAATCCGAAATCAGCGTCCAGCGCTTGACGAGCATGAACAACGGGCGGTTGAGGTAGGCGTGCGTTGGGCGCGTGTAGGGAAAGTCCGTGAAAATCCGGCCCCACGGATCGGTTTGCGCGCGCAGCAGGTTCGCAAGCTCCGGCAGATAGTCCGCCCCCGTCGCGCGGTGAAGATAGAGCATGGGCAAGAGCTGCTCCTGCCCGCGCGCGGCCGCCCACATCGCAAGGGGCTGCCGCGGCAGGCTGCGAAGCTGGAAGCGGAAATACCGGTCCATCAGCGTCAGCACCCGGCCGTCTCCGCTCGCCTCATGGTACTGCGCGAGCGCCTTGAGCGCCACGATGCGCGGCCACCAGTCGAGGTTGTCCGCCGGGCCGAAGAAGCCGTCCTCTTGCTGACTCGAAAGCATCCACTCGATCCACCTGCGGGCCTTGCGCTGCAATGCCTCGTCGCCAATGCTCCAGGCCAGCGCGACAAGCCCGTCGAGATAATAGGGCCCCCGCTCCCAGTTTTCGCCAGGGCCGCCAAGCCATCCCGACGTTTCGCCAAGATCCTCCCAAAGCGTATCGATATGCCCGCTCAAGCCCTCTTTTTGTACGATCAACTGCCGCCTAAGCCAGCCCGCCGGCGTAACGCTGCCAAGCGCGGCGGGCGTAAGGGAACATTCCATGGGCCAATTGTTCGCCATCGCATCTACCCGTATCGTTCCATTTTGTCCAGAAGCGGCATTCCTGTTTTATTTCTATTTCATACTACTACGCATGGCTCGGTGTTTCAACATAAAACACAGCCGATCCAGCGCAGAATGATAACCGGCGCGCTTTTTATAAAAGACGAAAAAAAGCTTAACGAGGCGTTTGTTCGGCATGCAGGCGTTGGGCGAGCATGTTCCAATCCTCCGTAAACGCACGCATCAGATTGGGCCGTCTCCTTAC
>CAYMSL010000159.1:0-2452 GCA_964393095.1 uncultured Oscillospiraceae bacterium
CGGGAACACCTTGCGGATGATCAGATAGAGTCCGACGCCGAGTATCGGAATTGCCAAGACGAAGATCAGCGCGAGCCTGCCGCCCATGATGAAGGCCATCACGACCGCGAAGATGAGCATGAGCGGGCTGCGGATGGCCGTGCGGATGATCAGCATATAGGCGTTCTGCACGTTGCTTACGTCGGTGGTAAGCCGGGTAACGAGCGACGAGGACGAGAAGCGGTCGATGTTTTCAAACGAGAAGGACTGGATGCCGTAGAACATATCCTTGCGCAGGTTCCGCGCAAAGCCGCTTGCCGCCGTGGCGCATACCGTGCCCGCGAGCCGTCCGAACGTCAGCGAAAAGCTTGCCATCACGAGCAGCAGCAGGCCATAGCGCGCGATGACGCCGAGGCCGCAGCCGTTTCTGATCTCGTTGACGAGGCGCGCGGTGATAAAGGGGATGATGCATTCGATCACCACTTCGAGCGACACGTAGGTCGGCGCTAAAATCGAGGGTTTTTTAAATTCCCGGATGCTTTTGATGAGTTCCTTCCACATTCCTGTGCCTTACTCCCTATTGACGGCGGGACGCCCGGCCCCGCCTGCATGAATTCCCTTTTTTGTTCGTACCGCCGGCCTTCGCGCGGCGTTTATCGGCATGCGCCGTCCGGTTTTGTCTCAAACGGCAGATCGTCCCCGAGCGCGTCGAGGTGCGAAACGAGCGTTCCGAGCATGCCGTCGAGCTGCGCCTGTTCCTCGACGCTCAGGCATTCGAACATGCGCTTGAGCGTCTGCGCATAGCGCGCCGCTGCGCTTTGCGCGATCGCGCGCCCGGCGCTTGTGAGCGAAAGCTCGACCCGCCGCTTGTCGTCGCCGCGTTTTTTGCGGGCCACGAGCATGGCGTCCTCCATCTTTTGGAGGATTTCGCTGAGGGAGCCGGAGCTGATTTTGAGCAGGCCCTGCAATTCCTTTTGCGTGATACCCTCATGGGAAAGCAGCGTCGTAAGAATGCGGCGCTGCCCGGTTTTGCCGCCTGTCTGATAATATAGAAAATGCCCGCACGTCCGCAAGCGGGCCGCGAGCGCATGCTCAAGGCTCTGCTCCAAAGCGCTCAACCCCTTTCGCTCGGCACCAAGCAATTTAATACTAAGCGGTATTTTACACCGGGATGGTTGCTTTTGCAACAGTTTTTCGCCTTGAATCGGGCGGAGAATCGACAGAGTTTGCGTTCGGAAAAATCTAGCGCGCGGGATGGAGCGTAAACTCGTTTTTGTTGAAGTCGAGCACGCCGTCGCGGCGCAGGCGCGAAAGCTCCGCCGAGAGCGCGCTGCGTTCGACGAAGAGATAATCCGCAAGCTCCTGCCGGTTGAAGGGGATGTAAAAATGACTGTTTCCCACGCGCTGCGCCTCGACGGAGAGGTAGGCGAGCAATTTTTCGCGCGTGGTGCGGCGCGAGGCGAATTCGATCTTTTGCGTCAGCGACACATTCTTGCTCGCGACGATGCCGAGCATGTTCTGTATCAGCCGCCCGTGGAAGTCGCAAGCCTTGGCGCAGGGTCGCACGAGCCGGCGGTAATCGATCAACAGCAGGTCGGTGTCGGCCGTGGCGGCGACGCTGATTGGCAGCGCTTCGGTCTGCGCGCACGCAAACGACTCGCCTACGAGGCTGCCCGTACCCATCTGCACGAGGATGCTGCGCTTGCCGTAGTAGTCGTCCTGAAAGACCTGCACCTGCCCCGCGAGCACAACGCCGAAGCGTTCAAGGCGCTCGCCGCTGCAAAAGATCATGCGGCCTCTCTCATAGCGGACAACCGTTGCCGAAAGACAGCCGAGTAGCGCCTGGAGTTCCTCTTCCTCGATGCCGTCGAACAGCGCGCAGGCGCACAGCGCCGATAAATATTTCACGGATACCCCTTTCGTTGGAAATCCAACAGACCGATCGCTCTAAGCATAGTAGACTGAGGCCATGGAGTCAAGGCCGCAAAAACGGCAGCCGGAGCGGAGGATTGACATGATTAGAAAAATTATCCATATCGACGAAGAGCGATGCAACGGCTGCGGACTGTGCGCCGCCGCCTGTCACGAGGGGGCGATCGGCATGGTCGGCGGCAAGGCGAAGCTTTTGCGCGAAGACTACTGCGACGGCCTCGGCGACTGCCTGCCCGCCTGCCCGACCGGCGCGATCCGCTTCGAAGAGCGTGAAGCGCCGGCCTACGATGCGGCGGCCGTGCGCGAGAGCCAGGAAAAGAAGCGGGCCGAGGCGCTGCCGTGCGGCTGTCCCGGCACGCAGGCGCGCAGCATCCGCCGCGAAAACGCCGAGGAAGCGGCGCAGAGCGAAACGCACGCGCAGAGGAGCATGCTGCGCCAGTGGCCGGTGCAGATTCAGCTCGTGCCGGTCAACGCGCCGTACCTCAACGGCGCCGATCTCCTGATCGCCGCCGACTGCACCGCCTACGCCGTGGGCGATTTC
>CAYMSL010000159.1:2462-3382 GCA_964393095.1 uncultured Oscillospiraceae bacterium
CCGAAGCTTGACGACGTGGACTACAGCGAAAAACTCACGGCCATCATCCGCGAAAACAACATAAAGAGCGTTACCGTGGTGCGCATGGAGGTGCCCTGCTGCGGCGGCATCGAACACGCCGTCAAGCGCGCCTTGCAGGACAGCGGCAAGTTCATCCCATGGCAGGTGGTCGTGGTGTCGACAAACGGCGAAATTCGGGATTGACAAGGAGTGACTTTGATGATAGAAACGATATATACGTTTTCCCGCGATCCGGAGCAAAAGACGATCGAGAAGATCGTTACCGATGGAACCCTGCAGTACCTTCACATGGCGTTACCCAAGGGGGAAGGGCTGCCGGAGCATAGCACGAACGCGCCCGTCTATATGAGTGTGGTGAAGGGGACGCTTACGATTCAGCTTGGCGAAGAGGACGCTTACGAGTACGAGGCGGGAACGCTCTTGAAGATTCCGTTCGATACGAGGATGCGCGTGCAAAACCTGCACGGCGAAATGCTCGAACTCTTCGTCGTCAAAGCGCCCGCGCCGAAGGGCTGATGCGGACTTTACGGGAGAACACCGGCGTTATATTAAATGGAATAGATAAACCAAGGAGGAACGATCGTCAATGGGAATGTTTTGTTTTCAGTGTCAGGAGACCGCGGGCGGCAAGGGCTGCACGGTGCGCGGCGTATGCGGCAAGACCGAGGAGATCGCCAAGCTTCAGGATCTGCTGATCTACACGCTCAAGGGGATTTCGGAGATCGTCGTGAAGGAGAAGTTGGATGCCGCACGGCTCGACGCGCTCAACGGCGAGGTGCTCACAAGCCTCTTTATGACCATTACAAACGCGAACTTCGACGGCGACGCGCTGGAAAAGCAGATTCGCACGATGCTTGCCCTGCGCGACGGCCTGAATAAAGGCGCGGGGGAGTGGCATG
>CAYMSL010000160.1:0-3334 GCA_964393095.1 uncultured Oscillospiraceae bacterium
CGGCGCGTCCGCCGTCAAGCTCGGCGTAATGGCCATCGCCTCCGGCATGTGCGACTGCGTACTCGTCGTCGGTGGCGAGGGCATGCGCGCTGTGACCGGCTGGGAGGGCACCGACTTTGTCGCCACGATGCTCCACCCCGTGGGCGAGTACAAGTACGGCTGCACGCTGCCGGCGTTTGCGGGCCTCTTTACGCGCCTGTGCATGGATCGTTTCGGCCTTGAGAGCAAGGATCTTTCGATCGTCTCGGTTAAGAACCACGACAACGCCTGCCACAACCCCGTGGCGCACATCCAGCGTGCGGCGGTGCTCGATCGCATCACAAACCCCGCCTACATCAACGCCACAAACCCGCTCGTGGCCGATCCGCTGCGGCAGTTTGATATGTGCCCCGTCTCCGACGGCGCGGCGGCCGTGCTGCTTGTCGCGAAGGATAAGCAGGAGGAGCTGGGCTTTGGCCACAAGAAATTCGTGCGCGTTGCGGGCATTTCCTCCGCGACCGATACGCACGTGGTCGCGAACCGCGAAGTGCCGAGCGACCTGCTCGCGGTGCGCCTGAGCGCCCAGAAGGCCTACGCGATGGCCGGCATGGGCCCGGAGGACATCGATGTGGCCGAGCTGCACGACGCCTTCCAGATCCTCGAGATTCAGGAGTCCGAGGAGGTCGGCTTCTTCCCGCGCGGAGAGGGCCATCTGGCCGCGCGCCGCGGGGATACGAGGATCGGCGGCAAGAAGCCCATCAACACCTCTGGCGGTCTCAAGGCCAAGGGGCACCCGCTTGGGGCGACCGGCGTTTCCCAGATCGTCGAGCTGGTGCGCCAGCTGCGCGGCGAGGCCAACGGCCGCCAGGTCGAAGGCGCCAAGACGGGCCTTGCGATCAACTTTGGCGGGTTCGGCAACAACGTCGTCGCCACGATTCTGACCACGAAGTAAGGAGGATTGAAAAATGGAACAAATGCTTGCGTATCAATGCAAAAAGTGCGGTAAGCTGCACCATCCTCGCTACATCGTCTGCCAGAATCCGGATTGCGACGGCCGCGAGTTTGATACCCTGCCGCTCGAGGGCAAGTGCAAACTGCTGACCTGGACGCGCGCGTACAACCTGCCCGAGGGCTATATGCAGCCCTGGCTCAACTTCGGCATCGTCGAGTTCGAAAACGGCGTGCGCGCCACGGGCCAGATCGGCTTTGACGACGGCATCGAGTCCGGCATGACGCTGCTTGCGAACGTGGGCGTCGTGCGCACGCGCAGCATCCTCTATAAGGAGACCATCGACTGCGAGGAGTACGGGTTCGTCTTTCAGAAGGCGTAACGCCCTCTGAATGGACGCCGCCCGCGCGATGCGACCCGATATGGAAGCGCTTGCGATCTGTGCGCGGCTTTGCCGCCTCATGGAACAGGGCGCGCTTTGCGGGGCGGTGCATTCCGTCTTCGACCACGCGGTCAACCTTGCGTTGAGAGACCGCTTCGGCCTTGTGGGGCTGATTGCGGACGATCGAACGCTCACGCCATACGCGGTTTCCGTCCGCTTGGACATGCCGTTTCCCGAGGCGGGTATCCGTCCGGGCATGACGGCCGTCCTCGCGGGCGGGGCCGCGGAACTGCCGGAAGCGGGCATACGGCTGGAACTTTGCGGTGTGGCGCGGCTCGACCTTTCGGTCGATTTGATCCCGGCGCAAGGATGCGCGGGCATTCCGCCCCCGCGAACGCGCCTGCCGGCCCTCGCGGCGGCGATGCGCGGTGGCGACGCGGAAAACGGGCTTGCCCCGCTTGTCAGCGGCGCGCCGGACAACGTCTACACGCGCTTTTTGCGGCCGCGCCTGACGCGCATGATCGCGGCGGTGGCGGCGGGGGACGCGGAGGCCGCGGCGGAGGCCGCCGAGGGCGTCGCGGGCTGCGGCGCCGGCCTTACCCCCTCTTCGGACGACCTGCTTACGGGCTATCTTCTGACGCTGCGGGTGTTGGCAAACGCCTCTCTCACCCAAGACGTACGCGCGTTTTTGCCCGAGATGGCGGCGCGCGCGGCGTGGCGGACAAACCGCATCAGCGCTACATTTCTTCTCCATAGCGGCGAGGGGCTCGCCTCCCGGGATGCATGGACGCTGCTCTCGGCGATTTTTTCGGACGCGGACGATTCAGCCGTTGGCCGCTCGGCCCGGCGCGTCGCGTCCATCGGCTCCACATCGGGCGGGGACATGCTCGCCGGCATGGCGCTCGCCATCCTAAATCATGGAGGGATTTACCGTGGTTCAACTGGAAATCAGGAAAAACGCCTACTATGACTCCGTGACCCTCATGCTCATCTCGAAGGAGCTTAAAAAGCTCGAGGGCGTAAGCGAGGCGCTCGTGGGCATGGGCACCGACCTCAACATCGAGATCGCGCACAACATCGGCGTTGCAACGGCGGAGTTCGACGCGAACATTACGCCGAACGACTTCTTTGTCGCCGTCGAGTGCGAAGGCGAAGCGGTGTTCGCGGCGGTCGTAAACAAGGTCGACGAGCTGCTCAACAAGAAGACGGAGTCCAAGGCGGCGGCGTATTCTCCGCCGACGCTCGAGGGCGCGCTCAAAATCGACCCCGACCTGAACATGGCGGTCATCTCCGTCCCCGGCCGGCACGCCGCGGACGTCGCACAGAGCTGCCTTGACAACGGAATCAACGTCATGCTGTTCTCGGATAACGTCACCATCGACGAGGAGCGTGCGCTCAAGGAATACGCCTACGCGCACGAGCTGCTCGTGATGGGGCCGGACTGCGGAACGGCGATTATCAATAACGTGCCGCTTGCGTTCGCAAACGTCGTGCGCCCCGGCGGCATCGGCATCGTCGCGGCGTCCGGCACGGGCACGCAGGAGGTCAGCTCCATCGTCGACCAGCTCGGCGGCGGCGTGTCGCAGGTCATCGGCACGGGCGGGCGCGACCTCAAGAAGGAGATCGGCGGGCTTATGATGAAGCTCGGCTTCGACGCGCTGGTCAACGACCCGAAAACCAAGGTCATCGTGCTCATCAGCAAGCCTCCGGCCAAGGAGATCGCCACCGAGATGCTCAAGCTTGCGGCCGATGCCGGCAAGAGCGTGGTGGTGAGCTTCATCGGCGGCGATCGCGGCGAGGTTGAATCCTTTGGCCTGACCGCGGCGATCTCGCTTGAGGACGCGGCGCACAAGGCGGTTGCCTTAAGCCGCGGCGAAACGCCGAAGGACTTCGCCGAATTTACGATGGGCGAGGACAAGGCCGAAAAGCTCGCCAAGGATATCGCGGGGAAAATGGCCAAGGGGCAGCAATACGTGCGCGGCTTCTACACGGGCGGCACGCTCTGCGACGAGGCCATGAAGCTC
>CAYMSL010000161.1:0-3329 GCA_964393095.1 uncultured Oscillospiraceae bacterium
ACATGGCCGCCGGCCCCGCCTCCTACGGCATGACCGACACGATGGGCCGCATGCACTCCGACGCGCAGTTTGCGGGCTCTTCGTCCGTGCCGGCGCACGTCGAGATGATGGGCCTCATCGGCATGGGCAACAATCCCATGGTCGGCGCGACGGTCGCGCTCGCGGTCGCCATCGCGCAGGCGAAGTAAGAAGAAACGGGCGGCCGCCGCGAATCGAGCCTATGCGGGGTTCGCGGCGCGCCGTCTACGGCACACGCATCCGCCCGGAATCGTTCGCCTCTTCGTGCGGCGGGATGGGAACCGGAACCGGCCCGCGGGAACGGGCGTTTTTGGCGAATGCTTCGGGTGCGGGCGATTGGGAAGGGGTGCGCGCATGCGCGATAATCTGGTTAAAAAACTGACGATGGGCGGCGTGCTCGCGGCGGCGATCGTGCTGCTGACGACGCAGGTCAAAATCGCTATGCCGCTCGGCTACTTTAACCTTGGCGACGCGGGCGTGCTCGCCGCGGGCGTGCTGCTTGGCGGCGGCTGGGGCGCGCTCTGCGCGGGCGTGGCCTCGGCGCTTTCGGACGTGCTCGCGGGCTACCTGATCTATGCGCCGGCGACGCTCGTGATCAAGGGCGCGGCGGCGCTCGCCGTCGGGCTCGCCTTTTGGAAGACGAATTCGCGCGTGCGCTACGCCTTTCTCTATCTCTTTGCTTTGATCGTGCCGATCGGCTACTGGCTCTACGAAACCCTGCTCTACGGCCATGCGGCGGCGCTGCCCAACCTGCCGTTCAACGCGCTTCAGTGCCTTGTCGGCGCGGCGGGCGCGCACGCGCTGACGGCGGTGCTGCTAAGGACGAAGCTCTTTTGCGCGGGGCGGGAGTCGCCCGCCTGCGCGGCGATCCTGCGCGAGCCCAAGGGCGGACCGGACGTGGTGCTCGTTGCGCCGCGCGCGCAGGCGGCGCTGATCGAAAAGGCCGCGGACTACCTCTCCGTGCAGGGCTTTACCGCGCGGCTCGTCTTGCTTGACGACGCGCATGCGTTCGATTGCCTGGGCGCGGAGGAGCGCGCGCTCTTTTTGCCGCCCGCGAAACCCTTTGTGCGCGTCGAACAGGCGGACGCGGAGGCGCGCGAGGTCGCGCAGGCCGCGCGCGCGGCGATTCGGGCGTAGCGCGTGCCGTATGCGCCAAAGCCCGAAAGCGATACGGGCATTTTGATGCGCGCGCGGAAGCGGGCGCTTTTTTGCGCCTTTATCAGGCGGGCCACCTTGCGTAACACGCGGCGCCGGAAACGGCATTCTTGAACAATGTATTACAATATTTCGAATCCCCTTGCAAAAGCCGCCCTGATTCCGTACAATTCTGAATCGGGAGACGTGTATGAATTTATATAACGTCAGACGTTTTTTTAAAAAGCTGAAAAAGAAAATTCTCTCCTGGCTCAAGCGGTTTTTGCGCGCGTGCTACTTCATGGGGAAAACCACGTGCATCTTCATCGGATGCGCGGCGGCGTTCGTGGTGATCGGCATCGTGCTCATCATCGCCATACCGCATTCGCGCGCAAAGAAGGTTGAAGCGATGGCGCTCGAGATGGCCGCGCAGGCCACGCCGACGGCGGCGGTCGCGTTTACTGCGACGCCGGAGCCGACCATCGAGCCTACGCCGACCATCCGCATCGAGAAGGGGCAGGACGGCGAGGACGTGATGCTGCTGCAAAAGCGGCTCATGGAGCTCGGGTATCTCGATATCGACGAACCCACGAGTCACTTCGGCAACGCAACGAAGTACGCCGTGGAGCTTTTTCAGCGCCAGCACGAACTGCAGCAGGACGGCATCGCGGGCGAGCAGACCGTGGCCTTGCTCTATAGCGACGAGGCGAAACCCTACGTCATGTACGAGGGCGCGGAGGGCGACGACATCGAGGCGTTTCAGGAGCAGCTCGTCGAGCTCGGCTACCTCGAAGATGACCAGATTACCGGCTACTACGGCACCGACACCGTTACGGCGGTGACGAAATTCCAAAATCGCAACCACCTATCTAAGGACGGCAAAGCGGGAGAAAAGACGCTCGAGGCGATCAACTCCGCCGACGCGCGCGTGTCCTACGCGAAGGAACAGGAGATCGCCAAGGAGAAGAAGCGGCAGGCGGAGCTTGCGCGCGCCTCTACCGCCGAGGGCCGCATCGATAAGATGATCTCGATCGCAAAGAAGCAGCTTGGCAAGACCTACATACTCGGCAAAAGCGGGCCAAGCTCGTTTGACTGCTCGGGCCTTGCGTACTACTGCTTAAGGCAGGTCAACGTCTATACGCGCCGCCTCAACGCGGCGGGCCTGTCGCGCACGACGAGCTGGACCAAGATATCGAGCCTCGAGAGCGTCAAGAAGGGCGACCTGCTCTTCTTTAAGTCGGACGACAGCAGCAGCGTCGGCCATGTGGGCATCTACATCGGCGGCGGCGAGATGATCGACGCCTCCTCCGCCAACGGCAAGGTCGTGCGCCGCAGCGCAAAGTCCGCCTACTGGCGGCGCAACTTCGTCTGCGCGCGGCGGCCGATCGAGTGACGCTGCGAACGCCGGCGTTTTTCGGCGGGCGGATTGCCCGAAGGGACGGTTCATGCCGGCGGCAGGGCCGGAGAAGGCTGGAGCTGTTTGAAGAAAGGTCATGGCCTTGGCAGTTTCCGCATGTACGCTGTTACCCTGACGGCGCAATCCGTCCCAAAAGCGGTTTTTAATCGGGATTTCTTTAACAGGCTCTGGCGGCGCGGTAAACGCGCCGCCGTTTTTTGCGGCTCCGGGCGGCGCCGCGAACGCGTGGCGGCGCTCGTCTTGCAAAGCGCCGCGCGATGCGATATCATGTTATGCACTCCGTGTATATCCGAGCACGGTCAGCCGTGCAGAGCCGCATCCGGCGCATGGCGGATGCCGCTCACCGCAGAGCCGCCGCGCGATCGCGACCTAGCCGCGCGCTGAAAGCGGCGGCGCGGCAGACGTTTTCAGGGCGCGTTCGGATATGCACGGTGCGCTTAGCCAAATTCGGGAGGAAACCATATGGCCTACCCCAACGAGCTGATCCGCAATTTCTCGATCATCGCGCACATCGACCATGGCAAGTCGACGCTGGCCGATCGTATGATGGAGATGACGAACACCGTCACCGCGCGGGATATGACCGAGCAGCTGCTCGACTCGATGGATATTGAGCGCGAGCGCGGCATCACGATCAAATCCTCGGCGGTGCGCATGTTCTATACGCATATCGACGGCAAGCGGTATATGTTCAACCTCATCGACACGCCGGGGCACGTGGACTTCAACTACGAGGTCAGCCGCGCGCTTGCCGCCTGCG
>CAYMSL010000162.1:0-3328 GCA_964393095.1 uncultured Oscillospiraceae bacterium
TTTGAAAACCCGAGGGAAAAGAATGCGGCGTCTCGCGTCCGGTGGAAAGGGTTTCCAAAGGGCCGCCGGCCCTTTGGCGGGTGTTTGAGGGCGGAGCCCTCAACGTCTCCCATTCCCGTTCTCCGTCTTTCGTCCCCCGTTTCCCGTCCCCCGTCTCCCGTTTCCCGTCCCCCGCCCTACTTCCCGACGCAGAACCGCTCGAAGATGCGGGCGATCACGTGCGCGTCGACGGTCCTGCCGGTGATCGCGCCGAGAAAATGCAGCGCGTCGCGCACGTCGGTCGCGACGCAGTCGAGCTCCGCGCCGGACGGAATCTCGGCCAGCGCGGCGAGCGCGCGCTCGAGCAGCGCGACATGCCGCTCGTTCGTGATTGAAACCGCCTCCTCGGCCGCGGGCGCGGCAAGGCGCAGAATCTCGCGTTTGAGCGTCCCGATCCCGTCGCCGCGCGCCGCGCTGACGCGCACAAGCGGGCCGGCGGGCAGCTCGCTCTCGGTGAGCGCGGAGGGAAGGTCGGACTTGTTCAGAATAAGGATGCGCGGCGTGCCGGCCGTTTCGCCGAGCAGCTCGCGGTCCGCCTGGGCAAGCGGCTCGGAGCTGTCGAGCACCAAAAGGATCAGGTCCGCCGTGCGAAGTTCGCGCCTGGCGCGCTCGACGCCGATGCTCTCGGCCGCGTCGGCGCCGTCGCGGATGCCCGCGGTGTCGACGAGGCGCACGGGCACGCCGTCGATCGCGGTCCGTTCGTCGAGCACATCGCGCGTCGTGCCGGGCAGCGGTGTCACGATCGCGCGGTCGGTGCCGAGCAGCGCGTTAAGCAGCGACGACTTGCCGACGTTCGGCCGGCCGAGGATCACGGCGCGCAGCCCGTCGCGCAGCACCCTGCCGCGCCGTCCCTCGTCGATCAGCGCGGCAAGCCGCGATTTTACGCGCGCAAGCGTCTCCGGCAGCGATGCGACCGCGTCCGCCTCCGCCTCGTCGGGATAGTCGATGGCCGCGTCGATGCCCGCGAGCGCGTCGAGAAGCAGCTCCTCGAGCGCCGTAATCTCGCTCCTGACCGAGCCGGTCAGCTGCAGGACCGCGGCCTTCAGGCTCTTTTCGGCGGAGGCGTTGATTACGTCCATCACGGCCTCGGCCTGCGACAGGTCCAGCTTGCCGTTCTCGAACGCGCGGCGCGTAAACTCCCCCGCTTCCGCGGGCCGAAAGCCCAGCCCGGAGAGCAATGCTAACGCCTTCTGCACGGTCATCGGCCCGCCGTGGCAGTACAGCTCGGCCATGTCCTCGCCCGTATAGGAGCGCGGCGCGCGGAAAAACGCCGCCATGCAGTCGTCCACGACGGTTTTGCCGTCGAGAAGGCGCGCATGGCGCACGCGCGAGGGAGCGGACGTGATGTCGCGGTCGAGCAGCTCGGCCACGCGCGCGGCCTCCGGCCCGGAGACGCGCAGGACGGCGATTGCGCCGCCGATCGCGCTCGACGGCGCGAAGATCGTGTCGTTCCTCATGGCTTAAATAAAAAAGCCCGGCAGTCCTGCCGGGAAAAGTCCTGTTTCACCGCTCCGGCGTGATGACGACGCGGCGGTTCGGCTCCTCGCCCTCGCTGTGCGTGGAGATGCCGGAAAAGTCCGACAGCGCGCTGTGCAGGATGCGGCGCTCGTACGGGTTCATCGGCTCCATCGCGATCGGCCGGCCGGTCGCGCGCACCTCGGCGGCGTTGCGGCGCGCCAGCTTTTTGAGCGTCTCCTCGCGGCGCGCGCGGTATCCTTCCGTGTCGACCGTAACGCGCTGGTACTCCTCGCTTTTGCGGTCCTTGTTGATGTACAAAGAGACAAGGTACTGAATCGAATCCAGCGTCTCGCCGCGGCGGCCGATCAGCAGCCCGTCCGTGTCCGAACGGATGTTGAGCCGCAGCCCGTCGGCGGTGTCCGCCGCCTCCGCAGCGCCGTTTATCCGCATCTTCTCCAGCAGGCCGGAGAGGAACACGCCGGCCGGGATCTCCTTGGCCAGCGCCTCGCTGTAATCGTAGCGGACGGCGGGCGTCCTCTCGCGCGGCTGGTCATGGAGCGGGCGCTGCTCTGTGCGGCGCTCGCCGCCGCGGCCCTGCCCCTGCTGCCTATCCCGCGGCGGGCGGGCCGGCCGGTCCTCGCGCGGCTCGCCCTTTTTGGCGAGCTTTTCAAACTCCATCGAGAGCGGCACCTCACGTTCAGTCAGGCGTACGACCGCCATCTTCGCGCCGAGGCCGAACAGGCCCTTGCTCTCGCTCTTGAGCGTTTCAATGTCGACCTCGTCGATCGTCACGCCCATTTCCGTCAGGCCGTGAAATATCGCTTCGTCGATGGTCCTGCCGGAAAACTCCATGCTTCTCATTTCCTTGGCACCTCCACGGCCGCTTGTGCGGCTTTTTGATCAAAGCGCCGGTTGATCAGAATCGTCGTGATCAACGAAAATACGTTGCTGGCCGTCCAGTACAGCGCAAACGCCGCGTTCGACGTTAGGCAGAACCAGAACGAGAGCAGCGGCATCGTGTACTGCATCATCTTGCTGGAGCCGCCGGCCGCGTCGGTCTTGGGCTGTTTGCGCATCATGATCCACGAGGAAAAGAACGTCGTCACGCAAGCCAGCAGCGGGAAGATGAACCACCCGTTGTTCATGCCCGCGTATAGGTTGATGCACGGCGCGAGCAGCTCGTTGTACCTGGCGGTCAGCTGCTCGGTGGCGGTCGCCAGCGCGTACCCGCCGCCCTGCGCGGGCGCAAAGAAGCCAAGCCGCACGAACGTCTCCAGCGCGGAGGGGTTCTCGATAAAGTACAGAAGCCTTGGCAGCTTTTCGTTCGCCTTCGAGAAGAACTCCGTCGCCTGCATGATTACGGGCTTGAAGCCGTTGTCCGCCGCCCACATATTGTTGACCCAGAGGAACTTGAAGTGCTTGAAAAACTCCAGCCCCGCCGCCGGGTCGGCGTCCATTGTGACGATGAGCTTGGCCATCATCTCGTTGCCCCACTGCCGGAACGCCGCGATGAACATGAAGAACAGCGGCAGCGTGAACAGCATCGGCAGGCAGCCGCCGAACATGGAGACGTTGTTCTCCTTCATAATCTTGCGCTGTTCGATGTTCAGGCGCTGCGGGTCGTTTTCGTACTTTTTGCGGATCTTGTCCAGCTGTGGCTGGATCCGCTGCATCTCCATTGAGGATTGCCGGGACTTGATGTCGCCAAACACCGTCAGGCAACGGATGATCAGCGTAGCGATGATGACCGTGAGCACGATGCTCTCGTTGGTCAGCGTCTCGTACAGCCAGCGCATGCCCAGAAACGCCCATTGCGTCAAAAAGAAATCGC
>CAYMSL010000163.1:0-3288 GCA_964393095.1 uncultured Oscillospiraceae bacterium
GTTGCGGCCGGTGAGCGAGGCGATACAGTTGTTGTGGTTGTTGTAGGTGAGGAACGTCGCGTTCGGTTCCGTGTGCTGGCTAACGTACTCCGCGGCCTGCACCTGATCGCGCTCGATGAGCTGGTACTCCGAGACGGTTTCGCGCGCGAGCGTCAGCGCACCCGAAAGGAACAGTACCGCGCAGACGACGGCGGAGAGCAGCGCTGTGCTGATGCGGCTACGCGCGCCGCCGCGGGACAACTTGTCCTTTGCATCGACAAGCCAGCTCCCAACGAGTCCGCAGAGAAACACAAAGCACACAAAGAGCAGTTTGTTGTTGTCATACTCGTTCGGCTGGAACTGTATCAACTCTGCAATCAGCCAGAGCGGAATCACCGCGGCGGCCGTCGCGCGATCCTCCTTTTTCGCCGCGAGGAACGCCACCGGCGCGAGCAGCGCGAGTAGGCCGAGGTTCTTGACGTAGAACCAGATGTAGGAGTCCGACTCGTTGGCCCAGTTGAAGTGAAACTTCAGAAAGCTGCCCGACTGCCGGAAGGTAAAGAGCACAAGCTGCGGCAGCGCGAGTGCGAGGGCAATGGCGAGATAGCGCAGATACCCGTAAAGCTGCGCCTTTCCCTCTTTCAGCGCGAGCGAGCGCAGGAAAAAAAAGCCGCTGATCACACCGAGCGCGAGGAAGGAATGCGTGTGGATCAGCGGCAGGCAGCCGGCCAGTATGCCAAGCGGCGCAAACGCGCGCGCGTCGTGCCGGATGGCCGCGCGATAAAGCAAAAACAGGCACGCAAACAGCAGCGACCAGCCAAAGAGCAGCGCGCGCTGCGGAATGAGCATGTCCGCGATGGGGTTGACCCAGCGCAGCCCGTACTGCACGAAGTTCGTGGGCGTTTCGTAAAAGGCGGTGAACACGCGGCGCAGATTGTCGGGGTTATCCTTGAGGAGGTCGAAAAAGTACCAGAAGCCAAAGCCGCCGCCAAGGAAGAACAGCAGCGTGGAGAACACCGCCTTGCGCCGCTGCCTGAGCCATTCTTCAAAAAAGCAGTAGGCCCCGAAAAGCACAAGCAGGAAGGCGTAGGCGGCCGTGAGAATCGTGGCAAAGCGCAGGCTTGTACCGAAGAGGTAGAACGTCGCGCCGACGCTTGAGGAAAGGAAGGGGTAACCAACCGCCGCGTCGGGGCAGATCGAGTACATCGGCGGGAACGTGCCCTGTGTAGCGATGCTCGAGATAAAGCCAAGGTGCATCGCAAGGTCGCCGTAGGTCGACTGCCCGACGTAGAGCGCGCCGCCCTCCCGGCGCAGCACGTGCGTTGAAAGCAGTATGCAGCAGAAGGCAAACAGCAGCCCGCAGGCAACGAGCGCGGGCAGCTCCCGCCGCCAGGGCGCCGCGGAGAGCGAAAGCCGGCGCGACAGCGCGAAGGAAACGATCCCGATCGCGCAGCAAAGCGCAAGAGCGCATAGCTGCGCGGTAAGCGTAAAGCCCAGCGCAAAGGCAAACAGCGCCGGAAACCAGATCAGCATCGCCATGCCGAACACAAGCCCGAGCCAGGTGCGCACAAGCGGCCGCTCGCGGTAGAACAGCACACGCGAAAGCATGCCGCCCGAGCAGGCAAACAGCCCGAGATAGACGATGGAAAACAGCTCCGCCATGAAAAAAGCCTCTCCTTATCGAACCATTATACCGCGCCCAAAGGCACGCCGCCCGCTCGAAGAAACGGGAAACGGCGCGAAGAATGCCGCGGAACCATTATCGCCGGAAGCGGGCGAAGAAATTCGCAAACGGCTCAACGGTATCGTTGAGGTTCGAGATGGCGTTGTTGAGCGTCTTTACGTCGATGCCGGAGAGCGTGTTCACCGCGCCGCCGAGCTGCTCGATGGCGGCGTTGAGGGCGTCGATGTCGATCTCCTCGAGCGTACCCGCCGCTTCGCCGACGGAGGAGAGCGCCTTGCCCGCCTCGGCGGTGAACGATTGGAGCTTTGTGACAAGGCCGTCGAGATCCGCATCGCGCACGACGGCGAGCGTCGCGTCGAGTTCGTCGCTTGCGCGCAGCGCCGCGGGCAGGACGACGACGCAGACTGCGATAAACAGCGCGAGCAGTGCGCCAAGCAGCGCCGTACAGGCGCGCAGCAGCCGGATCTTCTTTTTGTCCGCTTTGCGCTGCTCCAATGTAAGCAGGAAGAGTTCGCGCACATAGTCGATCGTCTCAAAACGTTCGGCCGGCGCCCCCTCGGCGGCGGGTATCGTATCGTTGGCCGCGGGCAGGTTTTCTGCCGCGTTTAGTTGCATTTCCCCCATGGGTTCCGTCCTTTCGTCATTTTTTGTCAGTATAGCATAAATCGGTTATAATAAAAAGAAAGCGCCGCGGCAGTTTCAGGCTGGCGGCGCGGAAACGGGGAAGCGCATGAAACGCGTAAAAGAGGAGCGCTCGCTTGCGCGGGCATTTGTGCAGACGCCCATCGGCGGCATGATCGTAGAGGCGGACGGAACCCATGTGCGCGGCATCTGCTTCTCGGGGCGTCCGGACGGCCCTGGCGAGCCGGACTGCCCGAACACGCCGGCTGGCGCAGGGGCGCTTTTAAGCAAGGCCGAACGCGAGCTGGAGGAATACTTTTCGGGCGGGCGTACGTCCTTTAGCGTACCGCTGCTCGCGGAGGGTACGCCGTTTCAGCAGGCGGTATGGCAATTTCTTACGGCCATCCCCTATGGTGAAACGGCTACCTACGGACAGATCGCGGCGCGTCTCGGCCGGCCCGGAGCGGCGCGCGCGGTCGGCATGGCCTGCAATCGCAACCCGATCGCAATCATCATACCGTGCCACCGCGTCGTCGGCGCGGACGGCGGCCTCACCGGCTACGCGGGCGGGCTCGACGTAAAAGCGCGCTTGCTTTTGCTCGAGCAGGAGCGGAAGAACCGATAAATTCGGCGTTATAAACAGTCGGCTATTGACAAGCGCGCGGCCCGGTGTTATTCTGCTATTGAAAGGCAACCATTTTGGTAGGGAATTGTGCGGATGAAGCTGTCGACGCGAAGCAGGTATGGGCTCAAAGCGGTGGTCGATCTCGCGGTATGCTACGGAGACGGCCCTGTTTCGATCGCGCAGCTTGCCGCCATGCAGGGCATTTCGGAAGCCTATCTCGAGCAGCTTTTACGCGAACTCAAAAAGGGCGGCGTGGTTAAGACGGTACGCGGGGCGCAGGGCGGCTATCTGCTCAAGGACGATCCCGACAAGCTGGCGGTGCAGCGCGTGCTCGACATCCTCGAGGGTTCGACGATCCTGACCGACTGCGTGGGCACCG
>CAYMSL010000164.1:0-3270 GCA_964393095.1 uncultured Oscillospiraceae bacterium
CTTTACGACGACGGCGGCACGATCTATGGCGTCGACTTTTCCGAGCGCATGATTGAACTTGCGCAAGAGAAGATGCCGAACGCCGTCCTGCTGCGGCACGACTTTGCAAACGGGCTGCCCGCGTCGTTACAAAACGAACGCTTCGACGCCATCATCAGCACCTACGCCATGCATCACCTGAGCGATTCGCAGAAGGCCGCGCTGCTTGCCTCTTTGCAAGAACACCTGACGCCGGACGGCATTATCCTCCTCGGCGACGTCGCCTTCGAAACGCGCGGCGCGCTTGAAGCCTGCAGGCAGGCAAGCGGGGACGCCTGGGACGACGAGGAGCGCTACATCGTATTCGACGAACTCAGGCGCGGCTTTCCTGCGGAAAAGCTGCGCTTCGAAGCGTTTTCGCATTGTGCGGGGATTCTGACGCTGCTTCCATAGCGTGCAGAAATACAGAGTTTTATCCGTTCGCAAAAAACCAGCAGCCCCTAAAATGCAAATTTCGCGGGAAAGCCGTGGATTGAAAAGGGAATAATAGAATCGGCGCATCGAGCCTTCAACCCGGGATCAAATCGAATACACGCGCCGCATCAAGATGGCCCCGCCTCCGCCTGATTCGGCATGCGGGGCAAGGGCGCGGCCCGGGTCAATGAAACAGACATATAAACCAACCGCTGCGGCGGCACATCTCAAATACAGCGGCCGCCCCCGTCCGATCGAAGGCGCGGGAGCGGCCGTTTTTTGTTTTGCCGTTGTTTGATCTTGTCCTTTGCGAAAAAGCGGAATCCTAATCCTCGTAGAGCGGGAAACGCCGGCACAGCGCCTGCACCTTGCCGCGAACCTCCGCGATCGATCCCTCGCCGCCCTCGGCGACGCGGGAGACCAGTTCGCCGATCTGCCGCATTTCCTCCTCTTTCATGCCGCGCGTCGTGACCGCGGGCGTGCCGAAGCGGATGCCGCTCGTCTCGCGCTTGTTGCGCGTGTCGAACGGGATGGCGTTTTTGTTGGCCGTAATGTTCGCCTCGTCGAGCAATGTTTGCAGCCGCTCGCCGGTAAGGTTTCGCGCGGTGAGGTCGACAAGCATGAGGTGGTTATCCGTACCGCCCGAAACGATGCGCATACCGCCAGCGGCGAGGGCTTCGCACAATGCGCGCGCGTTCAGCACGATCTGGTGCTGATACGCGCGAAACGCCGGCTGCATCGCCTCGAAAAAGCACGCGGCCTTGCCCGCGATCGTATGCATCAGCGGCCCGCCCTGCGTGCCGGGAAACACCGCTTTGTCGATGCGCTCGGCAAGCGCCGCCTTGCAGAGGATCAGCCCGCCGCGCGGCCCGCGCAGGGTCTTATGCGTCGTGCTGGTGACGACGTCCGCATGGGGAAACGGATTCGGGTGCTCGAAAGCCGCCACAAGGCCGGAGATATGCGCCATATCGACCATAAAGTACGCGCCAACGTCCTTTGCGACCTTGCCGATGCGCGCAAAGTCGATCGTGCGCGAATAGGCGCTTGCGCCGGCGACAATGAGCTTCGGCCGTTGTTCATAAGCCAGGCGCTCGAGCGCGTCGTAATCAAGAAGCTCGTCGTCACGCCGCACGCCGTAGGACACGAAGTTGTAAAACCTGCCCGAGGCGTTTGCGGGGTGCCCGTGGGTCAGATGTCCGCCGTGGTTGAGATCCATGCCAAGCACGGTATCGCCGTAATTGAGCAACGCGTAATAGACGGCCATGTTCGCCTGCGCACCCGAGTGCGGCTGCACATTGGCATGCTCCGCGCCGAAGAGCGATTTGGCGCGGATAATCGCAAGCTCCTCCACCCCGTCTACAAATTCGCAGCCGCCGTAGTAGCGCCTGCCGGGGTAGCCTTCCGCATATTTGTTGGTCAGTGGGCTGCCAAGCGCCGCCATCACGGCCGGCGAGACGAAATTCTCCGAGGCGATGAGTTCGAGGTGATCGCGCTGACGCCGCAGCTCCTTGCCCATCCATTCCGCAAGTTCCGGGTCGGAGCGCCCGATCCATTCATGTGAAGCCATCCTGTCCATCCGTTCCCTATTCCCTTCCATCCATTCTCATCGGCGCGAAAGCGCGCGCCCGATCAGGCCCGCCAGCGCCGCCTTCGTACGCATGCCCGTCGCGCGCGCAATCTCTTCCCCGCCGTGAAAGGCAATGATACACGGCAGGGTTGAAACGCCGTTTCGCTCGGCCAGCGCCGGCTCGGCGTCCGCATCCACGCGAAAAAAGCGCACCCGGCCGCCGTATTCCTCCTTAAGCTCGAGCAGAGTCGGCTCAACGAGGCGGCAAGGCTCGCACCAGGCGGCATAGAACTCCACGACGCACGCGGGATTTCCCCGCACCATCTCGTCAAAGTCGGCCCCCGTCAACAGCGCCGTCTTCCGCTCCATATGTTCCGTCCCCCTTATCCCGATGTCCGGCGCGTAACCGCCGGGATCAAAAAGCGGGCGCGGGTTACCGCGCGCCCGCCGCCAAGCTTACGTTTCTTGCCCGGTAACGGCGATGTGCAGTTCGCCGAGCTGTTTGTCGCTAACGAAGTCCGGCGCGCCGGTGAGCGGGCAGGAGGCGTTCTGCACCTTCGGAAACGCGATGACGTCGCGGATATTCGGCGTGCCGCAGATGAGCATCGCAAGCCGGTCGAGGCCATAGGCCAGGCCGCCGTGCGGCGGCGGGCCGAAGCGGAACGCGTCGAGCAGGAAGCCGAAGCGCTGCTGCGCCTGTTCATCGGTAAAACCGAGCACGCGGAACATCTGCTTTTGCAGTTCCTGCGAATGGATACGAATCGAACCGCCGCCGATCTCAACGCCGTTGAGCACGATGTCGTAGGCCTTTGCGCGCGCCTTGCCCGGGTCGCTCTCAAGCAGCGCTAGATCCTCGTCCATGGGGCTTGTAAACGGGTGATGCTTGGCTGTAAAGCGCCCTTCCTCCTCGCTCCACTCGAGCAGCGGAAACTCCGTAACCCACAGCAGGTTATATTGGTTCTGCGGGATCAGGTCGAGCTTTGCGCCAAGCTTGAGGCGAAGTGCGCCAAGCGAGGCAAACACGGTTTCATCGTTGTCCGCCACGATCAAGAGGATGTCGCCCGCGGTAAGGTCCGCCGCATTGCGGATGGCCGCGATCTCCTCCTGCGTAAGGAACTTGAGGATCGGCGAAGCCAGGCCCTCGGGCTTGTCGCTCATCCAGATCAGTCCCTTGGCGCGGTAGGTCTTGACAAACTCCCCGAGCGAATCAAGCTCCTTTCTCGAAAACACGGCGCCAAAACCCTTGGCGT
>CAYMSL010000165.1:0-2169 GCA_964393095.1 uncultured Oscillospiraceae bacterium
TTACGACCGCGAGAAGCTGCAGGAGCGTCTGGCGAAGCTCGCCGGCGGCGTGGCGGTCATCTCCGTCGGCGCCGCGACCGAGATCGAGATGAAGGAGTTCAAGCTCCGCATCGAGGACGCGCTCTCCGCGACCCGCGCGGCCGTGGAAGAGGGCATCGTCGCCGGCGGCGGCGTGGCCCTGCTCAACACGATTCCGCGGCTTAAGAAGCTGGCCGAGGAAGCAAGCGGCGACTTCAAGACCGGCGTATCGATCATTCTGCGCGCGCTTGAGGAGCCCATTCGCCAGATCGCGATCAACGCTGGCGTGGACGGCTCGGTCATCGTCGAGAACATCCGCCGCGAGGGCAAGGTCGGCTACGGCTACAATGTAACCAAGGACGCCTACTGCATGCTCGAGGAAGAGGGCATCATCGATCCGACCAAGGTCGCCCGCAGCGCGCTGCAGAACGCGGCTTCCGTCGCGGCCATGGTGATCACAACCGAGAGCCTGGTTACCGATATCCCGACCCCGCCGGCGCCGGTGGCGGCACCCTCGCCCGATATGGGCGGCATGTACTAAACCCGGAAGACAAAAAAGGGACGCGGTGACAACCGCGTCCCTTTAGTCCATCAAAAAACAGATTTTATCCGATACTGCCAGAACGCATAGGATCAGGGCTGCGGCCCTTAACAATTCCGGTTCTTTTCTGACAGGCTGGGGGACACGGCGAATCCGCGTCCCTTTTCGATGCGATCTCCGCCGCTGCGGTACGGCCGCGCAGGCGGATTGCCCTGCTCTTGTAGACGATGCGCCGGCTTGGAGCCTGTGCGGGCAAGCGGCAAAGGAGCGGCGCCTGGCCGCTCCTTTGCCGTAGTTGCTTATATTGCCCCGGTGATACCGGGGGCGCTTTAGCCGACGATGACCGTGCCGTCTTCGCGCACCTCGATGCTCGCGCCGGTTTGGACGGCGTTTAGAAACGCCTCGCCAAGCCCGTCGACCACGGGCATTGCGGCATCCGTCCATACGTCCGCGAGGATCGCGCCCGCGGCCGCGAGCGAGTCGATGGGCTCCGAAAAGAGCATGCACGCGGGCTGCCGCCCGAGCGCCGCCGCGCAGTAGAGCACCATGCCGCCGGTGGTCGAGCCGATCGTGCGGGGCAGGCAGAGTGCCGTGCCGCTCATCGCCTTGCCGTAGAGATCGGGGTTGTTCTGATCGGAACACTTGGCGGCCTTATCGTTGAACATCAGGGCCTTTTGGAAGCTTGCGAGCGTGTTGAAGCCGCCGTGGGAAACGAGCGCGCTTGCCTTGACGCTGCCGGCAACGACGGGGCGTCCCTTGAAGGTCGTGGACATGTCAGTTGCCCCCTTTCGAGAGGAGATCGAGTATCTCCTCATCCGTATGGTAGCGTGCGCTCGTATAGGTGCGCAGCTTGTTGGAATTTGTTACGACCGGCTGCTTGCCGCAGAGCGGGTTGTTCATGTACATCAGCGGGCAGATGTACGAGAGCACGACGCCCATGTCGACGAGCCGCGCGTAATCCGCCGTCTCTTTAAACACCTTCTGCACGGGCAGCGCGGCGGTAAACACTGTGGGGATGGCGACCTTTTTGCGGCCGTTCTTTGCAAGCGCATCCGCAAGGGCGTTCGTCCAGTCGTGCAGCTGCTTCTGCGAGAGATGCGGGCAGCCGACAAAGCAGAGCTTCGGCTCGGCGTCCGGATTCTTCCAGATCACGGGATAGCTTGCGCGCACGCGCTCGAGCTCCGCGTCGTCGATGACGTAGGTCCTGGCGTTTTCGGCGATCAGCGCTTCGCCCTCGCGCGCGGCCTCGGGGGTAAGGCCGTCGATGTGATAGAGCCCGACCGCGCCGTTGCTCGCCGTGGCCGCGCCGAAGTCCTTGAGATAGGCCTTCGCGTCCTCGCCGAGCGACGTGCCGATGAACTTCGTCAACCCCTTGACATACGGCACGTCCTCCATAACCTTCATGCCGATCGCGCTGCCGAGTATCTGCGCCTCGGGTTTCCTGCTTGTCTTGATCTCGACAACCCAGCTTGCCTTGCGGCCCTCGTCGGTGAGGAAGCCGAAGTACGGCACAAAGCCTACGATGCTGCCGAAGAGTTCGAGGATGCCGGAGTTGCGGTTGCAGCGCGCGCCGAGCACGCTGTTGGCGTAGACCACGGCGCTGCTCTCGG
>CAYMSL010000165.1:2179-3268 GCA_964393095.1 uncultured Oscillospiraceae bacterium
CAGCACGTCGCCCTCCTTCGGGATATTGCCGACCTCGGGCATGTAGCAGGTGCAGGTGAACGAATCCTTGCCGAGCAGACCAAGCGTTTCAAGCTGCGCTTCGTAGTCGGTTTGCTTGCCGTACATAAACTTGAACACGAGATCCTGCAGGAGGTTGCTCGGCACGTTTTGATCGAGCGGGCGCGGGTCGACGGAGAACTTCTGCCCCGAGAGCGCGCCGCCTTCGATGAGCTGATCCATGAGCTTATAGACGGGCTTCATCACCGATAGCCCGAAGCTCGTGACAAGGTGGCCGTAGTCGCCCGTGACCGGAACCATCTTTTTCGCGCCGAACGTTTCGCCGTAGCGCACGAGCGTCTTCATGACCTTAGCGAGCGTTTCGCCCTTTTCGCCGTCGAACAGCGCTTGCTGCTCGGGCGTGAGAACCATATTGGACATCCTTCATCGCCTCCCTAGATGCGGCACGCGAGCGCGTAGGCCGCGCGCGTAGC
Organism: uncultured Oscillospiraceae bacterium; assembly: GCA_964393095.1. Taxonomy (GTDB): domain Bacteria; phylum Bacillota; class Clostridia; order Christensenellales; family CAG-138; genus UBA7703. Next base: position 2,671 of record CAYMSL010000165.1, read on the forward strand.
CTCGAGCACGCGTCCCGCCGCAAAGCTGTCGCCGATGTTGTAGAGCTCGGGCGCAGCGCGCAGAGCCTGACCTTCAAGATACGCCGCATCGTCCGGCTTGCCGCCCATGGCGAGCACGACGAGATCAGCCTCGAGTTCAAGGCGCTTCGGTACGCTGCCAAGCTTGGGCGCAAGCGGGTTCTCGATGTTCTCGGGCAGTATGGGCTGCCAGGTGTTATAGGGGTTCGGCACGTTCTTATGCGTGTTTTTCTCAATGATTGCGTGCTTGCCGTCAAACTCCTGCACCGTCGCGCAGTTGAACAGCTCCACTCCCTTTTCCTGCAGGTAGTGGATCAGATGGCCGCGGTTGGCCGTGCAGGCGCCCTTCATAAAGTACGGCAGCATCTCGACGACCTTAACATCGCGGCCCTGCTCGTAGGCAAGCCAGTAGGCGGTTTCGCAGCCCACTACGCCGCCGCCGACCACGACGATCTTTTTTGCGTCGCCAAGCAGCTTGGGCTCGGCGAGCAGGTCGGTGGCCTCGACGTGCTTGATGCGCTCAAGGCCCTTGAGCTTCGGCGTGCCGCTCTTCGTGCCGATGGCGTAGACGATGGCGTCA
>CAYMSL010000166.1:0-3179 GCA_964393095.1 uncultured Oscillospiraceae bacterium
GTCTTGATCTACCGTGACGGCGATACGCTCTGCCAGGCCGTGGCGACGCTGATGGCCGGCTCGATCATTGAAAAACCGACCTCGACGATCGGCTTCGACTGCGCGCATTCCCTCGCGGGGGTATATCGCAAGCTCTCCGGCATGACGGGCGACGGTCTGCTCGATTGGAACACCGTCCGCGCGTTCAACCTCTACGAGCATGTGCGCGCGGATACGGACACGGCGGCGGAGTCGCGCATGCGCACGATGCTCTACGAGCGTCGTGTGCAACGACTATGAAAACGCCATACTCGACGCGGGCGGCCTCGACACCGTGCTCTGCGCGATTGGTGCGGACGGCCGCATCGCCTATAACCTGCCCGCTTCGGAGCTTGCGCCGGTGACGCACGTTGAGCGTACGGAATCGGGGCGCGTCGTGACCGTGGGGCTTTCCACCATCATGTCCGCGCGGCGGGTCATCGCGGTGCTTACCGGTGCGGAACTGGCCAAGATTGCGGGGCTTGTCGTGGGCGGCCCGATCGTGCCCGCCATGCCCGCGAGCTACCTGCAGCTGCACGCGAACGCCGTGTTCATGCTTGACGAGGACGCGGCGGATATGATATAAACACGAAACGGCGGATGAACGCGCTATGGCGGACGTAACCTGGGAATCGCTCGAGAGCGGAATCCGCGGCTGTGAAAAATGCGGACTCTGCCGCGAGCGCGCGCATATCGTGCTTGGCGAGGGAAACCGCGCGGCGGATATCCTTCTTGTCGGCGAGGGTCCCGGCGCGGATGAGGACCGGCTCGGCCGCCCGTTTGTGGGCAAGGCCGGGCAGCTGCTCGATCGCATGCTCGCTTCGATTCACCTTTCGCGCGAGGACGTATACATCGCAAACGTCGTCAAGTGCCGCCCGCCGGGCAACCGTACGCCGCTCGACGAGGAGGCTGAGGCCTGCCTGCCGTATCTGCGCGCGCAGTATGTTCTGATCCGGCCGAAGATCGTCGTCTGCCTCGGGGCGACGGCGACAAGGCACCTCTACGACCCGGCGGCGCGCATCACGCGTGTGCGCGGCGTCTGGCTCGAAAAGCGCGGCATCTGGTTTTTGCCGACCTATCATCCGGCGGCGCTGTTGCGCGACGAATCGAAAAAACGCGACGTGTGGGAAGACCTCAAGTCGCTCGAGCAAAAATATCTCTCGCTGAACGATCGATAGGAGGACGTATGTCGGGACATTCCAAATGGGCAAACATCAAGAATAAGAAGGAAAAGACGGACTCGCAGCGCGGGCGCGTCTTTACCAAGATCGGCCGCGAGATCGCCATCGCCGTCAAGGAGGGCGGGGCGGACCCGAACAACAACAGCAAGCTGCGCGACGTGATCGCGAAGGCCAAGGCCAATAACATGCCAAACGACAACATCGCCCGCTCGATCAAAAAGGCCGCTGGCGACGGCGGGACGGTCAACTACGAGGAGATCAGCTACGAGGGCTACGGCCCCGGCAATATGGCCGTGATCGTGTCCGTCCTTACGGACAACCGCAACCGCATCGCGGCCGAGATGCGGCATATCTTTGATAAGAGCGGCGGCAACCTCGGCAACAGCGGCTGCGTCGGCTGGATGTTCGATAAGAAGGGCCTCATCGTGATCGAGCGCACGGCGCTCATGGATGAGGACGAGGTGATGATGCACGCGCTCGAGGCGGGCGCGGCGGACTTTGTTTCCCAGGACGACGCGTTTGAAATCTACACCGACCCGCTGGAGTTCTCCGGTGTGCGCGAGGCGCTCGAAGCTCTGAAGTACGAGTTCCTTTCGGCAGAGGTGCAGATGATCCCGCAAAACAGCGTGACGATCACGGACGCGGAAACGATCGAGAAGGTCAACCGCTTCCTTGAGCGGCTCGACGAAAACGACGACGTCCAGGAGGTATTCCACAACGCCATCCTGCCCGAGGAGGCGTAAGCGCGCGGCGCGCCGGTAAAAAAGCGGCAGTAACGCCGCGGGACGGATCGCACGGAACGGGTTATGCGGATGCGATCGCGCCGCGCGGCGCATGAATAGACAGCAGTTTAGAAGGAGGCGTAACGTATGGCAGCGGAAATGGCTACGGCGATGGGGAAGATCACAATTGGAGACGATCTTCTTGCGAGCATCGCGGGTTACGCGGCGGTTGAAAACTACGGCATCGTGGGGATGAGCGCCAAAACGGCCGCGGATTCGTTCGTTGAGCTCTTTGGCAAGGACAACCTGCGCCGCGGCGTCAAGGTAACGATCGTCTCGCCCGAGATAATCGACGTGGATCTCTACGTCACGCTGGTCTACGGTGTTTCCATGCCCGCGGTGGCGCAGAACGCGCAGAGCAACGTGCGTTACCGCGTGGAGGAAATGACGGGGCTGACGGTTCGCGCCGTCAACGTCCACGTCGAGAGTGTTCGCGTCTAGGCGCTCAAAGGGAGCACCGGACGGTCGGAGGTAAAAAATTGGATAGCAATATGCAGATCGGCGGCGCGCAGCTGCGCGATATGATCATCGCGGGCGCAGCGCTGCTTGAGAGGAACAAGGCGTCCATTGACGCGCTGAACGTATTCCCCGTGCCGGACGGCGACACGGGCACGAACATGTCGATGACCATGCAAAGCGCGGTGCGGGAGGTGCGCGCCCTGCCCGATACCGCCACGGCTTCCGAGGTGGCGGATGCGATGAGCATCGGCGCGCTCAAGGGCGCGCGCGGCAACTCGGGCGTGATTCTTTCCCAGCTTTTCCGCGGTTTTTCACGCGCGTTCAAGGGGCAGACCAGCGTGGATACGGAGTCGCTTGCGCGTGCGCTGACCATGGGCTGCGAGGCCGCCTACAAGGCCGTTATGAAGCCCAAGGAGGGGACGATACTCACCGTTTCGCGCGTGATTGCGGAGCATGCGACAACCGTTGTCGAGCAGGGGGCGAACGTCTACCGCCTCATGGACGAAATGCTCGAAAGCGGCGAACACGCGCTTGCGAACACGCCGAACCTGCTTCCGGTGCTCAAGGAGGCGGGCGTCGTCGACTCGGGCGGCAAGGGGCTGCTCACGATCTACCGGGGCTTTAAACTCTCGCTTGACGGCGAGGAGATCGAAAGCTACGAGGAAGCGCAGCCGACAGAGGAGCCGGCGCTTGCCATGGGAAACGCGGATGTCTTCGCGGGCGAAATCACGTACGGCTA
>CAYMSL010000167.1:0-1343 GCA_964393095.1 uncultured Oscillospiraceae bacterium
CATCCGCGACGTGACCGCGACGGGCGGCGGCGCGCTGATGATGGAGCGCGCGAAATTCTTCTCGGCGGGCGGTTTCGACGAAACGATGCCGTCCTCAGCGGACGACGCGGAGCTTGGCCTGCGCTGCCGGCGCGCCGGGCTCTATAACGTCTATCAGCCGTACGCGCGCTTTATCCGGCAGGGGAAGGGGGAAGCCTGCCAGGAGGTCAAAGACGGCGACAGGCGTCTGCTGGACGCGTTCTTCCCCGCGATGGCGGAGGGCGACCCGATGCTTTCGACCAACCCGCTCGCATACAAAAAAGCCGCGACGGCTGCGGAGCCGGCGCGGTAGCGTTCGTATTTCCAGTTTTTCAGGCGATCTATTTCCTATCGGCGGATCCGTCGGAGCCACGTTGCCAAAAGCGGGTATGCTGGTCCGAGGACGTATCGCGCGCCGCCCCGCTATGCGAGACGGGGATACCGCCGCGCGGACTACCTCACGAAGAACCCCACGAGCAGGCCGAGCAGAAAGCCCGCGCCGACCTGTATGGGCGTGTGGCCGACGAGCTCCTTGAGCTTCTCCTCGTCGGTCAAATCCTTGCCGTCCATATCGAAGAACTCGACGATGTCGTTGATGACCTTTGCCTGCTTGCCGGCCTCGAAGCGCACGCCCATCGCGTCGTGCATCACGACGCTCGCGACGATGCACGTGACGGCAAACTCAAAGGAACCCACGCCGTAGCGCAGCAGCGCGGCTATGAACGCGGCTGTCACGGTCGCAGAGTGGCCGCTCGGGAAGCCGCCGTCGCCGATTAAGCGCGAGGCGTCGAAGCGCCGGTTGACGATCGCGTACAAAGCCGTCTTGAGGATCTGCGCGATCGCCCAGGCGCATAAGCCCGCGACAAGCACCGTGTTGGAAAACAGTTGGCTGAAAAAATCGCCCATCGTTCGTCGTATCCTATCAAAATCAGTCTATTTGGCATTATAGCAAGTTCTCCCGCGGCAGGCAACGGGAAAAGCTTGCCGGCAAAGAAATAGACAGCGTTCCCCTTGGACATAGCGTCACATTCCTCAGGCCACAATATGCAGGCGGAAAAACTTGTGCTATACTTGTGATTATAGAAAAACACCGGAAAGGAACGCAATCAACCATGGAATTGCTCACAGCAATCGTAGGCGCGGGGCGCATGGGTTCGTTTGTTGCCGCGCAGCTTCCCGGCGATGTGAAAAAGCTGGTCATCGACACCGATCTGGCCAAGGCTGAATCCGTCGCGGCCGGCATCGGCGCGGAGGCGGCGTCCGACATGCAGGCGGCGCGCGAGGCGGACGTGATCGTGCTCGTGCTGCCGGCCCCGGCCACCGCC
>CAYMSL010000167.1:1443-3173 GCA_964393095.1 uncultured Oscillospiraceae bacterium
GTGCCGCTGATCAACACGATCGGCTCGACCGAGGGCATCCGCGCGGCCGTGCAGTGCAGAAAGCTGCTCAAGCAGTACAGCGTGCCCAAGGAGTGGGAGGACGTGGTGGTCTACACCGTGTGCGCGGGCACGATGCGCGCGTACGTCGACGACGACCTCGGCGAGTTTGCGCGCGCGCTCGCGGACAAGTTCGAGCAGGAGGACTGAACGGGTCCGGCCGCGGCGGCCGGTAACAGGACAAGCAAGCGGCCCGGACGCCGCCCCGAACCGATGGGGCGATGCGCCGGGCCGCGATTTCGCTGTGTAGGTTGCCGTGCCGGCAAAGCATCGGGCGAAGCAGCGGGTTTGCGTTCAATGTCTGTGTGCGTTCCTTGCCGCGCGGCTTTTTGTACAAAAGCTGCCGCAAACCGGTCAGGCGACCGGCTTGCCGCATTTGCCGCAGAACTGCGCGCCCGCGGGGATCTCAGCCGCGCATGCCGTGCAGTAGCGCATCTCGCGGATCGGGACGCCCTCGCCATGGCGCTCGGCCGCCGGCTCCGCGTCGGGCTCCGCTTTAGCCGCGTTGCCCGCCTTGATGCTGTCGATCTGCGCCTGCATCTCGGCGATGTTGCAGTGGCGCGCGTCGAGGTCCGCAAGCAGCCCGCCGACGGCGTCGTCGAGCGACGCACCATCCTTGTGGAGATCGTAGTAGTGTTCGCGGAGCTTTCTCATGTTCTCGGCGATGGCGGTCCGCTCGTTGCCGATCTTGGCGGAGAGCTTTGTGGTCTCCACGATGTCGCTCGTCTTGTCGCCGATATTCTTGGCGATGTCGTTCAGTTTTTCGAAGAATGCCATACAAAAAACCTCCTTCTGTTTTTTATGATTGGGTTTATGCAGAGAGCGCCGAATCGGTGCGCCCGGTCACGGCGTCTGCGCGCGCGGCTTTCGATTGCGCATGATGACTAACTTGTTGATCGGGTACTGGATCAAAAACGACAGCGTCATGTTGAGGCACTTGGCGAGCAGATCGCCCGCGACCTGGCCGAGCGGGGCGCGGAACGCGCGCATCAGCACGCCGCAGAAAAAGACCTGGAACAGCCAGACGGCGACGACCATGACCGCGTACATGGCAAAGCTTGCGGCGACGTTGTTGGTCGCGTGGAACGTCTTTTTGCGCTGCATAAAGAAATTGAAGACCTGCGCCACGGCGTAGGAGAGCGCGGTCGCGAGGAAGCCGCCGAGGCCCCCGCCGTCTATGCCGTAATGCAGGATCCACCAGTGGAACGGGACGCTCTTCTGCGGCGCGAACACAAGGAAATTGAGCAGCGCGAACGTGCCGAACTCGACGACCGACGCCAGACCCGAGACCAGGGCATATTTGACAAACTGCCGGAGATTCCCTTGCTTGAAGCAGCCTTCCATAGCAGCATCATATCGCCAAACGGCGGCCGCGTCAACATGGAGTTCTTTTCCAAAGAGCGTGTTGAAAACGGGCGGAAAACCGGGCGCGGGGAAGCGTGGCGGTGCGTCGGCGTGCGAAAAAAACCGCGAACGCGCCTTGGCGCATACGCAAAGGAGCGGAACGCCGGCGGCTTTGCGGCCGTCCGCGACTCCCGCAAAAGGAAAATCAGCCCCCCATTTTTCGCAACAAAGTCCTTGACACCGATTCGAAAAATCGGTATCATATTCGATGCAACCGCGCCCAGTTCGTCTAGTGGCCTAGGACGCCGCCCTCTCACGGCGGTGACAGG
>CAYMSL010000168.1:0-3125 GCA_964393095.1 uncultured Oscillospiraceae bacterium
AGGCGCGCTTCCTCATGCTCGCCTCCAACAACATATTGAAGCCCCAGGACGGCCGCCCGGTCGTATCGCCGACGCAGGACATGGTCATCGGCTGCTACTACCTGACCATGGACCGCCCCGGCGCAAAGGGCGAGGGCAAGGTCTTCCACTCCGAGGACGAGGCGATCATGGCCTACCAGACCGGGGACGTCTCGCTGCAGGCGAGGGTACGCATCCGTCTCGAGCGCGAATGGCGCGGCGAGAAGCGGCGCAAACTCGTGGAGACCACCATCGGCCGCCTGATCTTCAACAACGCCATCCCGCAGGATCTCGGTTTTGTCGATCGTACGAAGGAGGAGAACCTCTTCGTGCTCGAGATCGACCGGCTCGTGGCCAAGAAGGACCTTGGCAACATCGTCGACAACTGCTACCGCAAGTACGGCCCCACGACCACCTCGCAGGTGCTCGACCGCATCAAGCGGCTTGGCTTTACCTACTCGACAAAGGGCGGCATCACGGTCGGCTTCCAGGATATTCAGGTGCCGGACGAAAAGAAGGCGCTCATCGCCGAGGCCGAGAAGAAGGTCGTCGACATCGACAACCTCTTCCGCCAGGGCATGCTCAGCAACGCCGAGCGCCGCGAGCGCGTGATCAGGGTCTGGGAGGAGACGACGGAGCTTGTCTCGAAGGCGCTGATGAACTCGCTCGACGCCTTTAACCCGATCTACATGATGGCCAACTCCGGCGCGCGCGGCAGCACGGCGCAGATCCGCCAGCTTGCCGGCATGCGCGGCCTGATGGCCGACCCGAGCGGCCAGATCATCGAGGTGCCGATCCGCGCGAACTTCCGCGAGGGCCTTTCGGTGCTCGAGTTCTTCATCTCCTCGCACGGCGCGCGCAAGGGCCTTGCGGACACGGCGCTGCGCACGGCGGACTCGGGCTACCTCACCCGCCGGCTTGTCGACGTTTCGCAGGACGTGATCGTGCGCGAGGAGGACTGCTACGCGCACCGCGGCGAAGCGCCGAAGGGCATGGTCATCACGGAGATCCGTGAGGAAAACAAGCTCATCGAGCCGCTCGCGGCGCGCATCGTCGGCCGCTACGCGGTCGAGGCGATTGCCGACCCCGCGACGGGCGAAGTGCTCGTCGAGGCCGGCGGCATGATCTCCTACGAGCAGGCTGCGGCCGTTGAAAAGGCCGGCATCAAGAGCGTGCACTGCCGCTCGGTGTTTGCCTGCCGCGCCGACCACGGCGTGTGCGCTAAGTGCTACGGCGCGAACCTCGCCACCGGCGCCGAGGTCAACATCGGCGAGGCCGTGGGCATCATCGCGGCGCAGGCCATCGGCGAACCCGGCACGCAGCTGACCATGCGTACGTTCCACACCGGCGGCGTCGCCAGCGCGGACGATATTACGCAGGGTCTGCCCCGCGTCGAGGAGCTGTTCGAGGCGCGTAAACCCAAGGGCCTCGCGGTGATCTCCGAGATCGGCGGCGTCGTGCACATCGACGACTCCAAGAAGCGCCACGAGGCCGTTGTCACGAACGAGGACGGCGAGGCGGAGAGCTACCTCATCCCCTTTGGCAGCAAACTGCGCGTCGCCGAGGGCGACACCGTCGAAGCCGGCGACGTGCTCACCGAGGGCAGCGTCAACCCGCACGACATCCTCAAAATTAAGGGCGTCAAGGGCGTGCAGGCCTACATGCTCAAGGAGCTGCAGAGCGTCTACCGCCTCCAGGGCGTGGAGATCTCCGATAAGCACATCGAGATCATCATCCGCCAGATGCTGCGCAAGGTGCAGGTCGAGGACAACGGCGACACCGCGATGCTTCCGGGCGAGCTCATCGACATCTTCCGCTTCGAGCAGGCGAACGAGCGCGTCATCGAAGGCAACGGCCGCCCCGCGATCGCGAAGCGCAAGCTCCTCGGCATCACGAAGGCCTCACTTCCCACGGATTCGTTCCTCTCGGCGGCCTCCTTCCAGGAGACCACGCGCGTGCTCACCGAAGCCGCGATCAAGGGTAAGATCGACCCGCTCGTGGGCCTCAAGGAGAACGTCATCATCGGCAAACTCATCCCCGCGGGCATCGGGCTGCGGCGCTACCGCAACGTCGCCGTGTCGGAGAAGAAGTAAACGCGCCCGCCGCCCCGCGTCGGAGCGAAAGGAAGAGCCATGGCAAACCTGCCCAACAATCCGGATTGCGAGCTTTCCGGCACGCGCTACTGCAAGCTGCTCAACATGCGCGCTTGCAGCGCTTGCACCGTGCGCGGCAACGAGAACATGGCGGAGCTGAAAAAGGACGTCGACCTCTACGAAACGCTGCTGCCCGAGGGCGGCGTCGCGCGGCTGTTTCAGTCGCACGAGTGCCAGTTCTGCAAGGGGCGCGAGAAGGGCGAGCGGCGCGGCTACGCCATACTCGACATGGCGCATCCGGAGCCGCGGCGCGTGCAGCGCTGGATCTTCGGCAAGCGCGCGACCCGCATCGGCACGATGATCCCCGTGCAGATGGCCGTCTGCGGCCGCTGCCGCGCGCGCTTCCTCTGGCTCGACTACCTGCCCGTGCTCGTGCCGACGGCGTTCGGGTTCATCGGGCTGTTCGCCTTCTCGCTCGATCCGCTCAAGTCAAAGCTCATGGGCGTTTCGGCGTTTCTGCCGTTTGGCTGCTGGGCGGCGGCGATACTTGTCGGCCTGCTGCTCGGGCGGCTGCTTGTGGATTTGCTGATGCGGCGCTGGGCGCGCGAGATGTACGTCGACGCGCTCGCCCACCCCGTGATCGCCGGGATGACGGCCAAGGGCTGGACGCCGATTACGCCCAAGTCGCGCACGAAGCTGTTCTTTAGCAAAAGCCGCATCGCGCGCGGGCTCGGCACGGCGGAGGACGAGTAGAAACCATTTGACAACACGCGGCGCCGCTGATATAATTCCACCTTGGCGGCTCTTGCCCCAAAGCGCGGCGGTTTGGCCGCGCGGCGGGAAAAACAGGGATACAGTGCTTCCTACGAGGGGTTGCAGGAAGCGGTAAGCATATAGATACCGAATTTTTCGAAGGAGATTTTTCATGCCGACGATCAACCAGTTGATTCGGAAGGGCAGGGAGCAGGTGGAGTATAAATCCAACGCCCCGATTCTGAAGCAATGCCCGCAGCG
>CAYMSL010000169.1:0-3121 GCA_964393095.1 uncultured Oscillospiraceae bacterium
TGCCGGAAAAAAGCGTATTTTTCTGTAAAACCATGCCGATGGCGTCGCGCAGGTGGACGATATCGTAGTCGCGCGCGTCCCGCCCGTCGATTTTAACGACGCCGGCGCTTACGTCGTAGAGGCGGGGGATGAGCTGCGCAAGCGTGGACTTGGCCGAGCCCGTGGCGCCGATGATCCCGACCGTCTGCCCCGCGCGTATGTGCAGGTTGACGTCGGTGAGCACAAACTCCGGCGCTTCGGCGCTGTATTTAAAGTACACGTGCTCGAAGGCGACCTCGCCGCGCTCGACGCGCGCCTGGCTTTCGCCGCTTTGAATCTCGGGCGTTTCGTCCATCACCGCGAGCACGCGGTGCGCGGAGGTGACGGAGCGGCTCAAAAGCAGGAAGACGTTCGAGATCATCATAAGCGAATTGAGAATCTGCAGCACGTAGCTTAAAAAGCCCGTAAGCTGCCCTACCTTGAGCGCGCCCTCGCGCATCAGGCTGCCGCCGAACCAGAGGATGGCGAGGATCGTGCCGTACATAACGAACTGAAAGCACGGCAGGTTGAGCTGGGCAAAGTGGAGCGCCCGCTCGGAGGTTTCGCAGAACGCCCCGTTCACGCCGTCGAATTTCTCGCGCTCGCTCTCGCCGCGCACGAAAGACTTGACCGTGCGGATGGCCGAAAGGTTTTCCTGTACGACGGCGTTGAGCCGGTCGAGCATGCGCTGCACGTTGCCGTAGATCGGGCCGAGCGCGCGCAGAATCAGCGCGAGCAGCAGCGCGAGCACGGGAAGCGACACGGCGAACACGAGCGAAAGCCGCGGTGAAAGGCGCAGCGTCATGCACGCCGCGATGACGATCATCGTCGGCCCGCGCACCGCGGGGCGAAGGCCGCTTACAACGGTGTTTTGCAGCACCGTGATATCCCCTGTGAGGCGGGTGATCAGCGACGACTCGGAGAAATGATCCATGTTGGAAAAGGAGAAGCCCTGTATCTTGCGGTATTCGGCCTCGCGCAGCGCCGCGCCGAAGCCCTGTCCGGCGAGCGCGGCGAAGCGCGCGTAGAGCAGGCCGAGGCACAGGGCCAGAAGGGCAAAGAGCACCATAAGCCCGCCCTGGCGCAGGATGAAGGTCTTGTCCGCCTGGGCGACGCCCCGGTCGATGATATCCGTCATGAGCAGCGGAATCGTCATCTCGCAGGCGCTTTCAAGCAGCACGCAGACCGCGCCGGCGATGAGATGCTTTTGATGGCTGGCAAAATAGCCGTACAGACGCTTGAGCATGATTTCCCTCCGTTCGCCCTATTCGAGCGTCTTGCCCGTGATGTTTTGGTAGGCGCGGCAGAGGTAAGCCTCGAAGCACGCCCTATCCGCCTCGCTAAAGCCCAGCAGAGCGAGTTCTTCGTATGCGCCGCAAACGATGGACCACTGCTCGCAGCGGCGCTGCCCCTCCTCGGTGAGCGTGAGCGTCTCGGCGCGCTTGCGCTGCGCGGAGGGGTCGCGTTCGACAAGGCCCGCGCGCACCATGTTGCCAAGTATCTTGGAGACGGTGGCGGGCTCGATGTCGAGCGCCTCCGCGATCTCGCGCTGCATGCAGCGCTCGTGCTTCGCGATATAGTTGAGCACCTTTGGCTGGCCGGGGGAAAGGCCGATGCGCGTCATCTCCGGCCGAATACGGTTCTTTTGCGCGTGAAACAGCCGATGGATTAGCGTGTTGAGCCGCAAGGTCGATCCCTCCTTAAACTTAGCTTGCTAATGGTTAGCAAGCTAAGTATAGGCGCGTTTCGACACGCCGTCAAGCGGCGCACGGGTTCGTTTGCTTTTCCCGGGAAATAGGAAGGGAAGGGCGGTAAATGGATCCGCGCCAGGAAATTAAGCGGCGGCGCGGCCTTCGGGCGGCGTTCGCCTGCCGTGGATGCGCCGGCTTAGCGCAATCAGAACCGCGAGCGCCAATATCAGCTTGATTGCGACACTGATCGGCCGGTAATCGGCCCAGTACGCGCGCAGTACGGCGTCCGCCGCCGCAAGGAGCGCGGCGCCGCCGGCAAGCAGCAGGACGTTTCGCTTTGTAAAAAGCGCGTGCAGAGGCCGGTCGGGGAAGATAAGCCTGTAGAGCGCCGCGAACAGGCCAAAGAGCAGCAGCGCGTTGAGCAATACGCCAAGCAATGCCTGCCAAAGCGGCGACAGCGCGGGTAACAGCGCGGAAAACAGCGCGAGCAACGCCTTGCCGAGCGCCCAGAACGGCAGGAGGATCAGCCCCCGCAGCGCGGACGGCCGCGCAAGGAACGCGCGACTCAGGCGCGCGCGGAAGCGCTCGCGGCGGCGCGGCGTTTCCGCATCGGCAATCTCCTCGACGGGAAGTGCCTGCGCGATCGCGGCAACCGGCGCGCTTTCGCCGGATAGATCGGCGGGTGCGGGCGCGATCACGGCGAGCGCCACCGAGCAGGCGGCGACGAGCGCGGCCGCGGCGGCAAGCGCTTTTTTGCCGAGTTTTGCGAATTTCTTTGGTTCCCTGTCCATATGCGGATTATACCACGCAAAAAGGCGTGCCGGCAACGCCGCGCCCGTGCGTATGCTGCTGCTTGTCAAACGCGGCCGGGTATTTTACAATGGATCTATGACGCATCGACTGAAAAAACGGCTGCCGCCGCTTATCGTTGCGCTGGCGCTGCTCTTTTTTGCGGCGGGCTGCGCAGCGCCCGGAGCCGCGCCTGAAAAGGCGTATCCCTACGAGCACGCGCTCAACGTGCCCGACGACAACTGCCGCAACTACTACGAGATATTCGTCGCCTCGTTTTACGACGGCGACGGCGACGGCACGGGCGATTTCAGCGGCCTCGCGCAAAAGCTCGACTACCTCAACGACGGGGACGACGCGACGGACGCCGACCTCGGCGTCAACGGCATATGGCTCATGCCCGTCATGCCCTCGCCAAGCTACCATAAGTACGACACGGTCGACTTTTGCGCGGTCGATCCCGCGTACGGGACGCTCGCGGAGTTTCAGGTCCTGCTCGAGGCCTGCCACGCGCGCGGCATACGGCTCATCATCGACTTTATGCTCAACCACACCTCGGCAGAGCATCCCTGGTTTTTGCAGGCGGTCGAGTATTATCAAACCCTCGCGCCCGGGGAGCAGCC
>CAYMSL010000170.1:0-3098 GCA_964393095.1 uncultured Oscillospiraceae bacterium
CCAAGCGCATAGTTTATCTGTTTACCCATATTTGGGTTTCCAAAGGGGGTTTCCTCCTTTGGCGGGAGCGCGAGGGCAGAGCCCTCGCAAAAGAATGCGGCGGGGGCTTTGCCCCCGGCCCCCACCAAAGGGACACGTCCCTTTGGAAACCCGTTCTGCCAAGCGCATAGTTTATCTGTTTACCCATATTTGGGTTTCCAAAGGGGGTTTCCTTCTTTGGCGGGAACACAAGAACAGAGCCCTCGAAAGAAAACGCGTCGCGGGCAGGGCCCTTAACTCTTTTCACCCGCAGTACCCGCCTTAGCGGCCAACGCGAATTTTGAGGATGATCTTCTCCACGGTGCAGGGGGTACCGGCGCTGACGTTCGGCATGTGCGCGTCGTCCGGAAACAGAATCATAAACTCGCCTGCATGCAGCGGGTACAGTTCGCCTTTGCCGGACACGGCGGCAAAATCCTTCGCGGCGTCGTAGGAATCGGCGGTCATTTTGGAGAGCGGGGCCCAGCCCATGCGCTCGTCGCCAAAAACGACGTACTGTACGTCGATGTAATCACGGTGCGCCTCAAACTTGCAGTTCGCGGGCGCCTTGGTGGTATAGCTCTTCACCATGGCGTATGCGTCATCCGAGATCGGGTGCCTGCCTTCGGCGAGGCCGCCGCCGCGGTGTTCGGACAGAAAGCGCATCGCCGCGGCGAACGCGGGGCTGATGGTTTCGTATCGTTTCGCGTTTGCAATATGGTCCAGTATCATTGTACATCGGTCCTTTCTTGTATGCGGCCTAATCGTCGACGCCCTCGAGCAGAAATACAACCGGCCGGTAGCCGTCCGTGCAGCAGGCGATAATGCCGGGCTCGTCGCCGCCAATGCCGGCCCTTGCGTAGTCGCCGCCCGTCATGGCGACGTGCACGAACCGCTCGAGATCGCCCCAGGCCCAGCCGCAGAAGTTCGAGGGCATGCAGAAGTTTTCGGAGTAGAACACCTGTCCCTCCGCCATGCAGTCGCAGGCGGGGTGGTCGTCCTTGTGCGAGGAATAGCCCTCGATGATGTCGTCGAACCGTTTCTTGGCTACAACCGTGATTTTGCACCTGCGCATCCGTTCAGCCTCCTTTTTTCCGCATAAGCGTTGGGTCGGGCTTCTCGTAGTACGCTTCCACGCGGTAGGCGGTCGACGTGTCGAGGAACAGATGTTCCTGATGATCGTCGAAGCGGTATTCCTTGAGATTGATCAGAGGTCGCAGGTCCGGCACGTTGGGGCAGCAGTTCCCGTCGTAGAGCGCCGCGTCGAAAACGGCGTACACGACGTCGGCGAGCAGCAGCGTATGGTCGCCGCCCCCATCGATCGTTTCGTAGACGGCACATTCGAGCGCGGCCGCGCACTCAACAATGCGCTTCGGTTTGACGCGGACGGAATCCTCGCGCGTGTAGCCGGTGCGGTCGAATTTGCAGGCGTGGCTGACGAGGTTGAACGACGCCTCGACAAGCGTTTTTTCCTGGCCCATGCGCGGGATGTTGACGACGAACTCGCGATCGCGCAGGATGTTGACGAGTGTCTGGGACAGCTTGCTGCCGCGCTGGTTTTGCACGGCAAACGCGACGCGCGGCGGGCTGCACGAGATGGACATGATCCAACTGAATGGCGCGACGTGGTCGGTGCCGTCCGCGTTTTTCGTGGTGCAGAAGATCGGCCTGCTTGGCTGGAGCAGGCCGTAACTTAAGTTAAGAGATTCCGGTCTTAGGGCCGTCTTCATTGCGTTTCTCCGTTCCTGCCGTGCTTTTTTTGGGCTCGATCGCGTCGGGTAGCACGCTCGGCATGGATTTATGCGTGTATAGGACGATCGTTGTGTTCGTCTTGACGACGCCCTGCACCTCCTTGATCTTACAGATCTTGTTCTCAAGGTTCAGCATGTTCTTGGCGCGAATCTTGAGGATGTAGTCAAACTCGCCGGCGACGGCGAAGCATTCGAGGATGTCCTGGTCGTCGTTGACGCAGCGCATCAGGTGGTCGATGTAGGACAGCCGTTCGAGGATCACCGACATGAACGCGAGCAGCGATTTGCCGATCGTGTCAGGGTCGATCATGACCGTGTAGCGGCTGATGATGCCCGCCTCCACCATGCGCGAGATCCGCTTGTTGATGGCGGGGACGGACAGGCCGATGATGGACGACATCTCGGTCGCGGTCATGTTGGCGTTTTCACTCAGCAGCGTGATCAGTTTCGAATCGATAGCGTCCATATCCATTGTTCTCCCATTCGTGCGCTGTTTCCTAGTGCTTTCTGTTTTCTATTGTTCGGCGCGGGCGGCCCGGACCGCCTCCACCATCGCGCGGCCGGTCTCGGTCACGGCGGCATAATCACCGGTTTTCGCTCCCTTTGTCAGGTCGCTGCCCGCGCCGACGGCGACGGCGCCCGCCCGAATCCAGTCGGCGATGTTGCCGGCCGAGACGCCGCCCGTGGGCATCATCCTGGCCTGCGGCAAAGGCCCGCGTACGGCCGCGATCATCTCGGGGCCGACGACGCTGCCGGGGAATATCTTGATGATGTCCGCGCCCGCCTCAAGGCAGTTCACAACCTCCTTAACTGTCATGGCGCCGGGCAGGTAGGGCACCTGGTAGCGCAGGCAGAGCTTTGCGCATTCCTCGCTGAGGCACGGGGACACGATGAACTGCGCGCCCGCAAGGATTGCCGCGCGCGCAGTCTCCGCGTCGAGCACGGTGCCAGCGCCGATGACGACGCCGCCTGAAACATATCTCTTGGCGAGCGTTTCAATGATCCAGGCCGCATCGGGCACGGTGAACGTGATCTCGATGCCGACGATGCCGGCGGCGAGGCAGGCCTCGGCGATCTTCTCCGCCTGTTCCGCGCCGGTTGCACGCACCACGGCGACGACGCCGCAGTCCATGAGCTTTTTTAGAACCTGTTGCTTTTCCATGTCGTTTCTTTCGTCCTTCTTTGGTTTCACTGCGCCTGCCGCGATATACGAAAAAATGGCGGCGCGATTCGGTTGCTTGTCGGTCTGCGCTGTCAAAGTGGGTAAAACTTTTAAAATATCGGGTGGGTACGCATATCATACCATGGTTTTTTCCGCTTTGCCAGCGG
>CAYMSL010000171.1:0-3077 GCA_964393095.1 uncultured Oscillospiraceae bacterium
GCCAGACTTTCTACGAGCGTAGCCGATGGTTTTTTATTCCCTTTCCACGGACTCCCATCGGCAGGATTCCGGTTCCGGTAGCTTCATAAATCCGGCCCGCCGCAAAGCTTAAGCGGGTTCGTTCCCTACCCTAAATGACGCCCGTATCCGCAACGGTAAGTTTTCGCGGGCGAACGGTCGCGTGCTTTACGCAGCGACGGCTAAAGTATTTTTGTTGCCAGTTACTTTATACTGATCCCGTTTTTAACGAAGCACGGGGCTTCGGCTCGCTGATCCAACTTCGGCGATCCCCGTCGAAACCGGATTCGCCCCCATGGATGCGCCGCTTCCGGCGCTATTTCATTCTATGCGACCCGCGGCGTTGCGTCAAGCCGATCGGACGAAATATCGCATCCTGTTCACAAGACGTTACGAATTCACGCGGCGCTGCCCAAAAACTATAATGGCAAATCCAGGAAATCGAGCGTCGCAAAATAATCCTGCGGCGTCTCCGCCCGGCGGATCAGTTCCGTCCCGCCGTCGGGTTTTAGCAGCACCTCGGCGCTGCGGAGCTTGCCGTTGTAGTTATAGCCCATCGAAAAGCCGTGCGCGCCCGTGTCGTGAATAACCAGCAGGTCGCCCGTATCCAGGTGCGGCAGCGGACGGTCGATTGCGAATTTGTCATTGTTTTCGCAAAGCGAACCCACAATGTCGTAGAGGTTTGTCAACGGCTCGTTTTCCTTGCCCATCACGGTGATGTGGTGGTACGCGCCATACATCGCCGGCCGCAGGAGGTTGCAGGCGCAGGCGTCGACGCCGATGTATTTTTTATACGTCTCCTTCTTATGGATCGCGCGCGTGACAAGATAGCCGAACGGACCCGTGATGTAGCGGCCAAGCTCGGTAAAGATCGATATTTTGAGGCCGGAAGGCTCCACCACGCGCTCGTATTCGCGCCGCACCTCCTCGCCGATATAGCGGATGTCCGTCTCCTTCTCGTACGGGCGATACGGTATGCCGATGCCGCCGGAGAGGTTGATAAACGATACCTGCGCGCCCGTCTCCTCGGCAAGTTCGACGGCGATCTTAAAGAGTCTGCGCGCGAGCGTGGGGTAGTACTCATCGTCGGTGGTGTTGCTTGCAAGGAACGCGTGCAGGCCGAACTCCTTCGCCCCCGCGTCGCGCAGCAGGCAAAACGCCCGGGTAAGCTGCGCGCGCGTCATGCCGTACTTGGCCTCGCCGGGATTGCCCATGATCGTATTGCCAAGCATAAACTCGCCGCCGGGGTTGTAGCGGCAGCAGACGGTTTCGGGAATGCCGCCGTTTTCGGCAAGAAAGGGAATGTGCGTGATGTCGTCGAGGTTGATGAGCACATTCATCCCGCGCGCGAGCACAAACTCCTCGGCGGGCGTTTCGTTCGAGGAAAACATCACGTCGTGCCCGCGGATGCCAAGGGCGTTCGAAAGCATCAGTTCGGTCAGCGACGAGCAGTCCATGCCGCAGCCGGCCCCGTGCAGAAGCCGCATGATAACGGGGTTTGGCAGCGCCTTGACCGCGAAATACTCGCGGAAACCCTCGTTCCAGGAAAACGCCGCCTGCAAGCGCGCGACGTTCTCGCGTATGCCCGCCTCGTCGTAGATGTGAAACGGCGTGGGGTATCGCGCCGCGATCGCCTCCAGGCTCTCCTTTGTAAACGGCAGCGCTCTCATTCGCGCTCCTCCTTTCTGCGGCGTTCCATCTCGCGGTTCGCGTCGCGCTCGGCGAGCGTGTGGCGTTTGTCGTAGAGTTTTTTGCCCTTGGCCACGGCGAGCTCAAGTTTGACGCGCCCGTCCTTGAGGTAGACCGAAAGCGGAATCAGGCTCATGCCGTCCTGCTGCGAACGCGCGCCAAGGCGTCTGATTTCGCTTTTGTGCGCGAGCAGCCGGCGCGTGCGAAACGGATCGCGGTTGTGGATATTGCCATGCTCATAGGGGCTGATGTGCATGCCCACGACGAAGAGCTCGCCGTTTTTTACCTGCGCGTAGCTCTCTTTGAGGTTGCACTGACCCCTTCGCATGGACTTGACCTCCGTGCCGAATAGCTCGAGTCCGCACTCGAGCTTATCCTCTACAAAATAGTCGTGCCACGCCTTGCGATTCTGCGCCAAGACCTTGACTGCGCGATTGACGGCCATACGATGCCTTTCTCCGTTTTTCGAACGGCGCCATTGTCGAAACACAAGCGGCCGCTCTGATCAAACCGCGTGGCGGAATGCATCCGCCGCGCCATAACATCGATCCCGCTTTCAGCGGAACCAATATTATATATTCTTTTTCTATGATAGCGGCCGCCGCCGTCAAAGTCAAGAACGGCGTATGGTTCCGGCGCAAAAAGCGGCGCGCCACCGGCGCGCCGCTCGTTGCCAAAAACCGCCGTTTTTCAGCGCTCGAATATGGTCAGCACGAGCGCCAGCACGCCTACGGCGATGCCGAGGATAATCGTGAGTTTCTGCAGCTTGGCCTCGCGGCTTGCCGCCTTGCCCTTGCTGGTAAACGACGAAGTCTCTCCGCCGAACGCGGCGCCCATGCCGCCGGACTTGGTCTTCTGCAGCAGCACAACGACGACGAGCAGTATCGAGATGACGACGAGTGCGATCTTGGTGATGGTCGCCGCAAGTTCCATGTTGGGTCTTCCTCCAATCGCGATGCCCGGCTTCCGCGCCGGGGCGTATGTTGTCTTGCTTTGTGCGCCGCCCATCGGCGCGAACGTATCGTGTATTATACCACGCGCGCGCTGCCAATGCAAGCGCCGGGTCGGGCAAAATCAGCCCTGAATCAGCGATTTCCCCGTCATTTCCTGCGGCACGGGCAGGCCGAGCAGTTCAAGCAGCGTCGCGGCAAGGTCGGAAAGGCGGCCGTCCCCGCGCAGCACCGCGTCGCGGCGCGCGTCGTCTACGAGTATACAGGGCACGGGGTTCGTCGTATGCGCGGTAAACGGCGCGTTCTCCGCGTCGTCCCACATCTTTTCGCAGTTGCCGTGGTCGGCGGTGATGATGCAGCGCCCGCCGTTTTTGAGGATCGCCGCGACCTCGTCCGAAATCGCGTCCCATCCTCGTATTT
>CAYMSL010000172.1:0-3002 GCA_964393095.1 uncultured Oscillospiraceae bacterium
GTTGCCGGAATTCAGGTCGATCCTGGCGCGCAGGGTTTTCGCCCCGTCTTGAAAGGCGCCGTCGCGCATCGCGGCAAATAGAGCAAGGTTTTCCTCGACGGAACGCCCACGATAAGGGCTGTTTTTGCCGGGCTCGGTGAGCGTGCCGCGATAGGCGCGCATCTCGTCCTTCGTCAGGTCGTCGACATACGCCACGCCCTTTTGAATCAGCTTGACGGCAAGCTCGTAGCACTGTTCGAAGTAGGAGGAGCCAAAGAGCACCTCGTTCCAGCGGAAGCCGAGCCAGCGGATGTCCTCCTGGATGGCGTCGACATACTCGACGTCCTCCTTTGTTGGGTTCGTATCGTCATAGCGCAGGTTGCACACGCCGCCGTACTGCTCCGCCATGCCGAAGTCGATGGTCAGCGCCTTCGCGTGGCCGATATGCAGATAGCCGTTCGGCTCGGGCGGGAAGCGGGTTTGCACGCGCGCTTCCTTTGTGCGCAGATCCTCCTCGATAAACTCTTCGATGAAATTCTTCGGGCGCTTTGCCTCTTCCATTGCCGTGCCTGCCTCCCAATTTGCTTTTACCATTATCGGGTACCGAACCCAAATTGTCAACGCGCGCCGGAAAAACGCCCCTGCCGCCCGCGAACCTGCGCGCGGGCAAGGCGCAGCAGTACTTCCTTCTCGTTGTCCTGCGGGCGCTTGAGGCAATGCAAAAACAACGCGTGCATGAGCCGCCCGAGCGCCTCGCCCTCGGGAAGACCCGTTTCCGCCATGAGTTCGCGGCCCGTCACCGCCAGTTCGCGCGCGGAAAAGGGCGTGCCGTCCGCCTTCATGCGTTCCAGGAGGGCCCGCCAGCGTTCGGCAACGTAGGAAGCGTTTCGCCCGCTGCCGCGCACATCCGCCTCGCGCAGGAGAATCAGCCGCTCGCTCGCCGTACGCCCAAGCGCGGCAAAGCGCACGCGCAGCGTGTTTTCCTTCGCCGTGTCCTGCAGGTCGTACATATGCGCGCGCACGAGCTGGCACACCTCGTCGATCGTGCGCCTGGGGAAGCGCAGCGCGCCGAGCGTCTCGCGCGCGATCGCCTCGGAGTAGCGGTCGTGCTCGTAGAACTTGCCCGTCTCCCGTAAGCAGGCGGGCTTGCCCACGTCGTGCAAGAGGCCCGATAGCCGCAGCACCTCGACGGGCGGCGTCTCGGCGCAGACGTGAAAGCTGTGCTCGAGCACGTCGTAGCGGTGGTAGTCCGCGCGCTGCGCCATGCCGCGCGCGTCGCGAAAGGCCGGGATCAGCGCGTCCCAAACGTCCAGCTCGTCGAGTAAGCGCAGCGCGCTGAGCGGGGAGCGCCGTTCATTTCGCCCAAGGGCGGGGTAGCGCGCGTCGCAAAGCAGCAGCTTGCGCAGTTCGTCGCGCCGGCGCTCGGCGGCGATGTCGGTTAGCTGCGGGGCGTTTCGCTTCGCGGCAAGCCAGGTTTTATCCTCGATGACAAAGCCCAGCTCGCAGGCAAAGCGCACGAGCCGCAGCACGCGCAGCGCGTCCGAACGCAGGATGTCGTCGGGGTCGTCGCTCGTTGTGCGCAGCGTGGTCTGCCTTAGATCCGCAAGGCCGCCCGTGGGGTCGATCACCTCGCCGGAAGCAAGCTCCGCGTAGAGCGCGTTGACGGAGAAGTCGCGCCGCCGCGCGTCCTCCTCGAGGCTCGCGCCAAAGGCGACCTCGCGGGGGCGATGCGCGCCGCCCTTTTCGTACGCCTCGCGGCGAAACGTCGTATGCTCGACGCATACGCCGCCAACGTGCAGTTCGACCGTGCCCATCTCGGCCGCCTTGGGAAGCACGCGCACGCCAAGCGGCGGCATCAGGCGCAGTACCTCATCCGGCGTCAGGCGCGAGCACACGTCGATGTCCGACGGCGGCAGGCCGAGCAGACTGTTGCGCACAAGCCCGCCGACGGCGTATACGGGCGCGCCCACGCCGCCGAACGCGGCGGCAAGCGGGGCGAGTTCCTCGGGTATGGCGATGCGCATGGCTTCTCCTGTCTTTCTTTTTCTCAAGAGAACAAGAAACAAAAAGAGCTTTTCCCTGTACGCTTCATTGTACAACAAAGAAAAGCGCTTTTCTTTTATTTTTTATGAGAGCCAAGGGGCAATCCCCCTCCCGAGGGCTCCGCCCTCAAACTCCCGCCAAGGGGCAACGCCCCTTGGGGCCCTTCTTCTAAGGGCTCCGCCCTCAGTCTCCCGCCAAGGGGCAAAACCCTTTGGAATCCCTCTTCTGAGGGCTCCGCCCCGGACCCCGGCAGGGGCAAAGCCCCCGCGCCCCACAGTTGTTTAGAAGCGAAGCCAAATCTCTTATTCCGGCTTCGCTTTCCAACAAAAGATAAGTTCTTTTGCTCCTTTTCTTTCAAGTAAAGGAGAACGAAGCCGATCATCCCGATCCAGCTTCGCTTTCCAACAAAAGGTAAGTTCTTTTGCCTCCTTTTCTTTCAAGAAAAGGAGGGCTTACTTTTCTTGAAAGAGAAGTAATTCGATCGCCCGCGCGGCCGCCTTGCCGGCGCCCATCGCGAGAATGACGGTCGCGGCGCCAGTGACCGCGTCGCCGCCGGCGTAGACGCGCGGCTTGCTGGTTTTACCGGTGTCCTCGTCAACGATGATGCCGCCCCAGCTTTCGGTTTCAAGCCCCGGCGTCGTATCCCGAATCAGCGGGTTCGGGCTGTTGCCGATGGCGATGACCACGGTATCGACATCCATACGCCGCTCGCTGCCCGGCTTTACGACGGGCCGCCGCCGCCCGCTCGCGTCGGGCTCGCCAAGCTCCATGCTCACGCAGGTCATGGCGCAGACATGCCCGTTCTCGTCGCCGAGAATCGCGGTAGGGTTCGTGAGCAGATAAAACTCGATGCCCTCCTCTTTGGCGTGATGCACCTCCTCGACGCGCGCGGGCATCTCGGCCTCGCTGCGCCGATAGACGATGGCGACAGACTCCGCGCCGAGCCGCTTGGCGCAGCGCGCCGCGTCCATGGCCACGTT
>CAYMSL010000173.1:0-2954 GCA_964393095.1 uncultured Oscillospiraceae bacterium
ATACGCCTGAGCGTCTCCCGGCTGACGCGCTGGCTTTCGCTGCGATGCGGCGGATAGCCCGCGCCCGCCTGATCCAGAAACAGCTTTTCAAAGATATATCGCAGCATGATATCGCCGCCCCAGCCGTAGCCCTTGTTGAGCGCAAGCGAGACGCAGTTGCCGGCGTTGATCTGCGAGAAGAGCCACGCGTCGAGCGGGTCCTGAATCAGCCCCGCCGTCACGCCGGGGTATTTAAGCACGGCGTTGAGATAGCCCTGTCCCGTGCCGCAGCCGCCGACGACCATATCCGCAAGCCCCGTGTTGATTAGTAGTGCCGACATAAACGAGGTGTGTATATAGGTCAGCTCCGGTTCTCCGCCGCCGCTCATGCCGAGGTTCGTGACCTCGTGCGGCGTTTGCGCCAAAGCCGCCAGAACGTCGGCGTTTTTTGCCGCCGTACTGACCTCCGTAAGCACCGCTATCCTCATGATAAACGCTCCTTTCGCTCGATGACCGCCTTGGCATGGCGCGCGATGTTCTCCGCGGTCAGTCCGTATTCGCCCATGAGCTCCTCCATCGTGCCTACCTGGCCGAAGCGGTCGGTTACGCCGACGCGTGAGATGGGAACGGGCATGCCCTCGCCGAGCACCTCGCATACGGCGGAGCCAAGGCCGTTGATGACGTTGTGGTTTTCAGCCGTCACGATCGCGCCGGTCTCGCGCGCCGCGCGCAGCACGCATGCGGCGTCGATGGGCTTGATGGTAAACATGTCCACCACCCGCGCGCCGATGCCCTGCTCCGCCAGCGCGCGCGCGGCCTGCAGCGCTTCGTGCACCATGATGCCGCAGGCGATGATCGTAACGTCTTTGCCGTCCCTGAGCACGTTCGCCCTGCCGATGCGAAACGCCGCGTGATCGGCATAGAGCCGATATACGCTTTTGCGGCAGCTTCGCATGTAGGGTATGCCGTACGCGCCGGCGATCGCCGGCACGAGGGCGCGTATCGCCGCCGTGTCGGCGGGTTCGAGAATCGTAATCTCCGGGATGC
Organism: uncultured Oscillospiraceae bacterium; assembly: GCA_964393095.1. GTDB lineage: Bacteria > Bacillota > Clostridia > Christensenellales > CAG-138 > UBA7703. The sequence goes on from CAYMSL010000173.1 coordinate 1,027, forward strand.
CGCGCATGATGCCCATATCCTCAAACGGCATATGCGTGCCGCCGTTGAACGCGGCCGTCACGCCCGCGTCTCCGCCGATGAGCTTGATGTTCAGCCCCGCGTAAGCGCCGGAGATGAAGATTTGGTCGAAACACCTGCGCGTGGCGAATACCCCGAAGGTGTGGAAGAAGGGGATAAAGCCCCTGACGGAGAGCCCCGCGCAAACGCCCACCGCATTCGCCTCCATGATACCGCAGTTGATCGAGCGCTGCGGGAGCGCCTTTGCAAACGCGAGCGTACCCATGGAGTGCATCACATCCGCCTCAACGGCAAGGATGTTTTCGTTTCCCTCCGCTGCAAGCAGCAGGGCCTGGCAGTACGCGTCGCGCATGGCGACGGCGTCTATGGCAAATTGCTTAAGAAGCGGCTGCAAACGCTTACACCTCCCCGATTGCGGCAAGGCAGCGCGCCCATATATCGCGCTTTGCCGTCTCCGCCTGCTCCAGTGATACGCTCATGTAGTGGTTAAACGCGGCGCCCTCGGATATGCCGCAGCCATGCCCCTTTTCGGTTTCGAGCACGATCGCGCTAGGACCCTCGCCGTGGCGTTTTGCCGCTTCGATGGCGCGGTAAATCGCCTCAACGTCATGCCCGTCCACGCGCTGCGCATAGAAGCCGAAGGCCGAAAGGCGCGCATCAAGGTTTTCCATGGAGCAGATATCCTCCACCTTGCCGTCGAGCTGCTGGCGGTTAAAGTCCACAAGCAGTACGAGCCTCGAAAGCCTCTGCTGCGCGGCGAACATCATGCCCTCCCATACCTGGCCCTCCTGCATCTCGCCGTCGCCGCAGATCAGGTAGGTGTAGCTTTCGCTGCCTTTTAGCCAGTTGCCCAGCGCGATGCCCGCCGCGGAGGAAACGCCTTGCCCAAGCGAGCCCGTCGTCATATCCACACCCGGCGTCTTTTGGCGGTCGCAATGGCTCGGCAGCCGCGTGTGCAGACGGTTGAGGGTTTTGAGTTCATCCATGCCGAAAAAACCCTTGAGCGCGAGCGCCGCGTACAGCGCGGGCCCGCAATGCCCCTTGGAGAGCACGAGATAGTCGCGTCCCTCCCAGTTCGGGTCGGCGGGGTTGACGCGCATCACATCGCGATAGAGCACCGCAAGCAGATCCGCCACCGACATCGAGCCGCCCAGGTGCCCCGAGCCGATCGAGGCGATGCAATCCAGCACGCACATGCGTATCTCGGCGGCAAACTTGATTGTTTCGTTTCGATTCATCGCGTTTTGCACCGCCTTTACCGAACCTGATCCAGGCGGACCTCCGCGTGCGCGTTCGACGACTGAATTGCCGCGAGCGCAAAGCGGAGCACCTCGCGCCCGTCCTCGCCGGTCAGCACGGGAGCCCGATCGTCGCGAATCGCCGCGATAAAGTCCCGCGTCGAATCGACGAACGAGTCCGACCAATCGTCGCGCAGGCAGTTATACTCCGTCGTAGCGCCGTCCCGGTAGACCACGAGGGAGGGGAGCTGCAGCATCTTTCCCGTGCAGCGCGTGACCCAGAGCACGCCCTTTGTGCCCGTAACCTCCACGCGCTCGTCGCAGGAGTAGTAGTCGGTGTTGATGAAGAGCTCCTCCGAATAGGTGATGTCGAGGAAGCCGTATTTTTTGGCGTCTTTGTACTTCCACATGATCATGGCAGGCGCGTCCTCATAGAATACGCCCGGTATCACGTCGGTGCGGTCGATCCAGGCAAACACCTTTTCAACTTCGCCCATGAGGTATCCTGCTTGTCTTTCGGGATGACGCTGGGACACTCTACCACCATAATGCGGTCATAAATCCATTTGCCATCATCGCCGCCGAACTTGGGGAGTCTGTTCATGCAAAACCATAAAAGACCGTTATAGGTGAACTCAAAGGCTTGCTGTCCTTTGAACTCGGCATACAGGC
>CAYMSL010000174.1:0-2928 GCA_964393095.1 uncultured Oscillospiraceae bacterium
CGTCCGTTCCGGCCGCGGCTTCGGCGCCGCGGCGAATCGTCGTTGGGGCGGCTGCCCCGGGAAGGTCGTGCAAGTCCAGCGGATCGCTCCATAGAGGCGGTTTTCCCGTTCTCTTTGCCGCCCGCGAGTCCGACGCGCGAGAGGCAAAGCGCGGTTATCGCGCTAGAAGCTGGTTCCAGCCGGACAAACGGGGCGGCCAAAGCCGCCCCGCATTGCTTTTTGTAAAACGCGCTTACTTGCCGATGCTGCGGTACACGTCCTCAAAGTAGACCGTGGCCGATTCGTCGCTTTCCCACTCGTCGAGCTTGGCGTTCCAATGTTCCTCCGCCTTCTCGGCCAGAGCGGCCGCCTTGATGGCATCACGCACCTCGTCGAGCGGCTTCTCCCCCGCGGGTTCGTCGCCCACAAGCTCAAGAATGTAGAACATGTCCCCCACCTGGATGACGCCGGAGTACGCGCCCTTCTCGAGCGCGAGCGCCGCCGCCACAAGCTGCTTGTCCCAAGTGGTGTCACCCTCGCGGAGCATCAAGAGGCCCGTCTCAACAAACGACGGATAGGTCGTATACAGGTCGTCCTCGCCGTATTCCGCGAGCACGTCGGCAAAGGCCGCGCCGGAGACGAGCTTGGCGTAGGCCTCCTCAGCCTTTGCGCGCGCGCCCTGAACATACGCTTCATAGATCTCATCGGCCTGCGCTTTCTTCTCGGCATATTCGCTGAGGATTTCCGCGCCGTTCTCGATGCTCCCGGTCGCAACGTCCGGCAGCGCCGCCGAACCCGCGCTGTACTGTGCGGCAAGCGCCTCGAGCGCCTTCTTGCCGTACTCCGCCTCAAGCGCTTCGAGCGCGCTCTTGAGCGTGGTATAGTCGCCGGAAAGCTCCTCCGATGGCGAAATCGTGATCGTGCGCACACGGATATACCCCTCCGGCGTGTAAAGCACCGGATCGCCGCCGCTCTTTTGGTAATCCTCAGCCGCCGCGAGATAGTCGGCGGGCGCCGCAGTGTAGGTTTCCTTCTGGACGGCGAGCAGATCGTCGTAGTAGGCCTGCACGTCCTCGTCGGCCACCTCGACCTCGCCCTTGATCTGCTCCTCAAGCGCGGCAGCGATCGACTGATCGCCGTAGAATCCAAATAAATACGTACGGAACTCTTCAACGCTCATGCCCATCTCGGCCGTGTCCAGCTGTTCCTGGAATATCTCGAGCGCGCGCGCATCGATGTCTGTGGCGCCCTCGCTCTCGGCCTGGGCGCGAAACTCGTCAAGATAGGACTCGATGTCCGCATCCGCATCCTCTTCGGCCTGCTTTTTGAGTTCGTCGGTGAGCGTAATGCCCATCTGCTTTGCCTGGTAGAGCTTAAGCTTTTCGGAGACGAGCGAGGCAACAACGTTGTCCTGCATGGCCTCAATCTCCTCGTCCGTGCTGGGCGCGCTCATACCATAATAGGTATAGAGCTGTACATAGTAATCGTACTGATCCGCAATCTCGCCGCGCGTGATCTCATATTCGTCACCGACGCGCACGGCGACTTCGTTGCGATCCGGTTCCTCGGCTTCGCCCTGGTCTTCGCGCAGCGAGCAGCCGGCAAAGGCGGCCAGCATCAGCGCCGCAAGCAGCGCAGAAAGCGTTTTGAGTAGTTTGGTGTTGCTGGGCTTCATTTCGGTTTTGGTTCCCCCTTATTTGTTTCTCGCGCAACCGCGCGCCTGGATAAGCGGTCAACTGACATTATATGCCCCCGTCGGCGTCGACGCAATGCACAATCGTGTGAACGAATTGCGGCAGTTTCTCCGCGATCGCCGTCGCGGAGGCGTTTTTCTGCCGTATTTCAATCGCGGGCGGTTCGCTTGCGATGAGCCTTGCCCCCTCCATGTCCATGACCGCGGCCACGAGTTTGCCGCCGTCGACGCGCGCGCACGGGGCAAAGCGCAGCTTCGCCTCGCCGTCGCGCACCGTGACGCTCTCGAGAAACGCGCGCGAGGCGTAGGCCTTAATCAGCGCGATGTGCATGAGGTTGACCACGCTCTCCGGCGGCTCGCCGTAGCGGTCGATAAGCTCCTCGGTTACATCGATGAGCGTCTCCGCCCCGTCGATATCCGTAATGCGGCGGTACGCCTTGAGGCGCAGCAGTTCGCTTGGCACATAGCTGTGCGGGATGTGCGCGTCGAGCGGCACGTCCATGTTCGTCTCCACCGCCGGTTCGATCTTGCGGCCCTGCTGCTCGTCGACCGCGCGCCGCACGAGCTTGACGTAGTATTCGTACCCCACGTCCGAGATATGTCCGTGTTGTTCGGCGCCGAGCAATGTGCCCGCGCCGCGGATCTCAAGGTCGCGCATGGCGAGCTGAAAGCCCGCGCCGAACTGCGTAAACTCCCGTATCGCCATAAGGCGCTTTGCGGCCTTCTCGTTGACGACCCGCCCGCGCGGCACGGTAAAGTAGGCGTAGCCGATGCGATTCGAGCGCCCGACGCGACCGCGAAGCTGATAGAGCTGCGCAAGGCCCATACGGTCGGCGTCGAGCACGAGCAGCGTGTTGACGTTTGGCATATCGAGCCCGCTTTCGATGATCGTTGAACACAGCAGCACGTCCGAACGATGCTCAAGGAACTCCAGCATCGCGCTTTCGAGCCGTGCTTCGTCCATCTGCCCGTGGGCGATCGTCAGGCGCGCCTCGGGCATGAGCCGCTCCACGCGCTCGGCCATGGCATCCATCGTCTGCACGCGATTGTAGACAAGATACACCTGTCCCCCGCGCGCAAGCTCGCGGCTGATCACGTCAATCAGCAGCGCGTCGGTATACTCGAGCACGTACGTCTGCACGGGATAGCGGGCCTCGGGCGGCGTCTCGATCACGCTGATGTCGCGGATGCCCGTCATGGACAGGTTGAGCGTGCGCGGAATCGGCGTGGCCGTGAGCGTAAGCACATCCACGGTC
>CAYMSL010000175.1:0-2860 GCA_964393095.1 uncultured Oscillospiraceae bacterium
TGCTCATCGTCGGGCGCGGCGGCGGCAGCATCGAGGATCTTTGGGCGTTCAACGAGCCGGTTGTGGCCGAGGCGGTGGTTGAAAGCCGCATTCCGATCATCAGCGCGGTCGGGCACGAGACGGATTTTACGATTACGGACTTCGCGGCGGACTTGCGCGCGCCCACGCCGTCGGCCGCGGCGGAACTTGCCGTGCCGGAGATGGACGCCTGCTACGCCGCGCTCGCTGCGGCGGAGGATCGCCTGCGCCGCTCCCTTACGGTACCCATCGAGCGCATGCGCGCGAGGCTTTTGCGCATCGAGGGCGCGGGCGCATTTCGCGCGCTCGAGCGGCGGCTTGGCGACCTGCGGCTTTCGCTCGACGGCGAGCGCGAGCGGGCAAAACGCGGCGCAGAGGCCCGCTCGAAGGCCGCGCGCGCAGGGCTTGACGCACTTGCCGCCAAGACGACCGCCATGGACCCGGATGCGGTGCTCAAACGCGGCTACGCGCTGCTTGCCGGCGCGGACGGCGCCATCGGCGGCGTAGGCGGGCTTACGGTGGGCGAGACGGTGAACATCCGTATGCACGACGGCGCGGCGGCGGCGGCGATTCAATCGATCGAGCCGGCCAAGCGGACACGATAAGGAGGAACGCGGCATGGAAGCGCTCAAATTTGAGGAAGCGATGCAACGGCTGACGGGGGTTGTGGACAAGCTCGAGAGCGGCGAAGGCTCGCTCGACGAGATGATCCGCCTCTACGAGGAGGGCATGCGGCTTGTGCGCGCCTGCGAAAAGCAGCTTGACGCCTACGAGGCGACCATTACGAAGCTTACGAAGTCGCTCGGGGAGCCGGACGATGCGTAACGACCCGCAGGACGCGTACATCGCGCTGACAAACGCCGGCCTTTCCGCGCTCATCGACGAGGCGGTGCCGACGCCGCTGCTTAAAGAGAGCATAGGCTATAGCGTATTTCCCGGCGGCAAGCGGCTGCGTCCCGCGCTCTGCATGGCGGCCTGCGAGCTTGCCGGCGGGCGCGCGGAGGAGGCGCTGTATCCAGCCTGCGCGCTCGAATTCATCCATACCTATTCGCTGATACACGACGACCTGCCAGCAATGGACGACGACGATATGCGCCGCGGCAAGCCGAGCAGCCACGTGGCCTTCGGCGAGGCCAACGCGATTCTCGCGGGCGACGCCCTGCAGGCGCTGGCGTTCGTTGCGCTCGCTAAATGCCCCGTATCCGCCGCCTCAAGGGCGATTGCCAGCGCCGCGCTCGAGATGGTCGCGGGCCAAAGCCTCGATGTCAACGCCGGGCCGGACAACATCCCGCTTGAGCGGCTCCAGCGCTACAAGACCGGCGCGCTGTTTCGCGCGGCGGTGGAGGCCGGGGCCGCATGCGCGTCCGCGTCGGAATCGCTCGTTGCCGCGCTTTTGCGCTTTGCGGACGCCTACGGCCTGCTCTTTCAGATCACCGACGACATCCTCGACTGTACGGGCGACGAGGCGGCGCTCGGCAAGAGCGTCGGCAAGGACGCGGCGGGGGGCAAGGTGACGTTTGTCACGCGTTACGGCGTCGAGGGTGCGGCCGCGTATGCCCGCGGCTACGCCGCCGAGGCGCGGGCGGCGCTCGCGGAGGCGGGGGGCGACGCGTCCTTCTTCCTCGAACTCATCGAACGCACGCTATCGCGCCGTTCCTAGCGGCGCGGGCAAAGGGAATACGCGGCGCGGTCTGTGCCGCGCCAAACAAACGGGGGACGTAAAGAACAAAGCATGGAAATTGAAAAGAGTCATCCCATCCTCGAGCGCATCTCGTCGCTCGCGGATTTCAAACGGCTACCGGAAGAGACGCTGCCCGCGCTTGCGGAGCAGATCCGGCAGTATATGGTGGAAAATGTCGCAAAGAGCGGCGGGCATCTCGCTTCGAGCCTTGGGGCGGTCGAGCTTACCATCGCGCTGCACCGCGCGTTCGACAGCCCGAAGGATCACATCATCTTCGACGTAGGCCACCAGGCCTATGCGCACAAGATCATCACCGGGCGGCGGGAGGCGTTCTGTACGCTGCGCCAGGAGTGCGGCGTGAGCGGTTTTCCCAAGCGCGAGGAGAGCGAGCACGACCCCTTCAACACGGGGCACGCCTCCACCTCCATCTCGGCGGCGCTCGGCATGGCGCGCGCCATGCGTCTGCGGGGGGAGGAGGGCGCGGCGGTCGCCGTCATCGGCGACGGCGCGCTCACCGGGGGAATGGCGTTTGAGGCGCTCAACGACGCGGGCCAAGCGGACGTGCCGCTCGTCGTGGTCATCAACGACAACGGCATGTCGATCTCGCCCAACGTCGGTTCGCTTCGCCGCATACTCATCGACATGCGCATGAGCCGCGGCTATGTGCGCTTCAAGCGCCGGCTTGTGCGCCTGCTCGATACGGGCGTGCTCGGCCGCTGGCTTGCACGCCATATGGAGAATTTTAAAAACCACGGCAAGAGCTTTTCGAGGACATGGGCTTTCTCTACCTCGGCCCGATCGACGGGCACGATATACAGAAGCTTACGCGCGTATTCCGCCGCGCGCGGGACCTGCGCGCGCCCGTGATCGTGCATTGCGTCACAAAAAAGGGCAAGGGCTACGAATACTCCGAGCAGGACCCCGAGAAGTTCCATGGCGTCGCGCCATTTTCCGTCGATACGGGAGCCGTCGAGGGCATCGTTAAAAAGAGCAACTCCGCCGTGTTTGGCGACGCGATGCTTTCCCTTGCCGCGTGCGATGCGCGCGTGATCGCGATCTCCGCCGCCATGCCGATCGGCACCGGGCTTCAGGAGTTTTCCGAGCGCTACCCCGGCCGCTTTTTCGACGTGGGCATCGCCGAGGAGCACGCGGTTACGATGG
>CAYMSL010000176.1:0-2842 GCA_964393095.1 uncultured Oscillospiraceae bacterium
CCCCTTTGTCTCACCCTTACGCTCGCGTACCGTCATCAGATCCGCGAGCACCTGCGTGGGATGGTCGCTGTCGGTCAATCCGTTCCAGACCGGCACGCCCGAATATCGCGCGAGGTCCTCGACGACCTCCTGGGAAAAGCCGCGGTACTCGATGCCGTCGTAGAATCGGCCGAGCACCTTTGCCGTGTCCTCGAGCGACTCCTTCTTTCCCATCTGGCTGTTGCTTAAAAACGTCACCTGCGCGCCCTCGTCGAAGGCCGCCACCTCGAAGGCGCAGCGCGTGCGCGTGCTGGTCTTATCGAAGATCAATACGATGTTGCGGTTTTGCAGGCGCCTTGGGAAGACGCGCGCGCGCTTTTCGCGCTTGAGCGCGTGGCTTCGGTCCAAAAGATAGCGGATCTCCTCCGGCGAATAGTCGAGCAGCGATAAAAAACTCCGTCCGCACAGATCCATATGCACGCCTCCTTCAAATTTCAGTTTCAAAAACGCGTGAAGCTGCGCTAGTCGCGCCAGAGCGGCATGCTCATGCAGCGCGGGCCGCCGCGTCCGCGCGAGAGCTCCGCCGAGGGAATCTCATGCACAATCACGCCGCGCTCGCGCAGAATACCGTTTGTCACATAGTTGCGCGAAAAGGCGATCACCTCGCCGGGAGCGACGGCGAGCGTGTTCGCGCCGTCGTTCCACTGCTCGCGCGCCGCGTCGATAACGCTGCCGCCGCCGCAGTGGATCATCTCGACCCGATCGACATGGAGCGCGTCGGCGAGCACAACGTCGAGCGGCCGCTCCTCCGGCTCGACGGCGATCTTCCCGTCCTTGCGCACGAGGGAAAACGCGCGCAGCGTCGGCAGAATCGAGGGATGCACGGTGAACTTATCGACATCCACCATGGTCATGACCGTATCGAGGTGCATGTACGAGCGGGTCTTCGGAATGTCGATGGCGAGCACGCGGGAAATCCCCGTCTCCTCGCAGACGATGCGCTCGGCCAGCGCCTCTACCGCGTGCGGGTCGGTGCGCTGCGAAATCCCCATCGCCACAACCTCGTTCGAAAGCACGAGCACGTCCCCGCCCTCGATCGGGAACGGAGCCGTGCGCTCGTGGTAGACGGGCGTTTGTTTATAAAGCGGGTGTTCGCTAAAGAGATACTGGCCAAAGAGCGTTTCGCGCGCGCGCACGTGGTTTGCCATGCTTGAAAGGCATACGCCGCGCCCAAGGGTAAAGAGCGGATCGCGCATGAAGTAGAGGTTCGGCATGGGGTCGACGTAGAAGGGGTTGGCGTCGTCGACAAAATCGACGAGGTGTGCGCGCGCGCCGCGGCACGTCTCGTCCTTGCGCACGCCGCGCGCCATGGCGGCAAGCATTTGATCCACCGGCATATCGAGCAGGTATTTTTTTATGTCGCATTCCGCGCCGCGCACGGACAGGCCGATCTCGAGAATGTAGTCGTCGACGATGCGCTCCGCCGCGCCCGCCGCCTCCACCGCCTCGGCGGTCAGGTCGAGCAGGTACACCACCTCGACGCCGCAGCCGCGCAGCGTCTCCGCGAAGCTGTCGTGCTCCTCGCGCGCGTGCACAAGATAGGGAATGTCCTCGAAGAGCTGCCGCGCAAGATACTGCGGCATGAGATTTTCCAGTTCCCGACCCGGCCGGTGCATAAGAACCCGCCTGAGCCGCCCAACCTCGCTCGTGACATGAACGGGGGATTCCATCGCGTTTGCCTCCTTTCGGATTCGGCGTATATTCGAACCGGCGGCCGACGCGCGATCGCGGTGCGGGCCGTTGGCGGACACGATTGCGGACATCATTATTGTAGCAAAATGCCGCTCACCGCATATGATTTTGCGAAAAATATATGATTTTTAACGGCCTTTCGCCGTCTTTTGGGACAATTTTCGGAAAAATATATGATTTTTGCTTGACAAGCGTAAAAAATGATGCTAGATTAACCGCAACATCATATATTCTTCGGAAAGGAGCCGTACCATGACGCAGCCCTACGCAGTCCCGATGGCAAACCCCGTGCCGACGACGTCGGATTGTTCTGCCTGCGCCGCGGCGTCTCTTCTCCTCGTCCTTAGCACGCTCAACGAGATTTCGTTGAGCGTTTTGATTCTGGCGGTAGCGGTACTAATTAGCATCGTCATTCGACTGGCGCTTACGCGCCGAAGCCCGCATATGGAACGAACCTGAACGAAACGATCGATCAGGACGGCGGTTCCGTAAGCGGAACCGCCGTTTTTATACGAATTCCGTTTCCGGGCAACCTGCATGCCGCGCCGCGACAGGGCGGCGCGAAAACAAAAAACAGCGACGGGTTATATAAGGGGTCGCGTCTGTTACCGGATTCAAAGCGCCGCGCATCGCGTCGGTTTTGAAGATAGACCATAATAAACTGGGAGGAAACAAACATGAAAAAACTGCTCTGCATCGCGCTGGCCATGGTCATGGCCTTCGGCTGTCTGGCCGGCTGTCAAGCCGGGGGCGCCGCTTCCGCCGCCAAAACGATCAAGGTCGGCATCGTCGGCCCGCACACGGGCGACTACGCCGTCTACGGCCTTGCCGTCAAGAACGGCGCACAGCTCTACATCGACCAGGTCAACGCCGCGGGCGGCGTCAACGGCAAGCAGATCCAGACGATCGTCTACGACAACAAGGGCGACTCGACCGAGGCCATCACGGCGTTTACGCGCATGGTTGACGAGGGCATCACGGCGCTGGTCGGCGACGTGCTTACCGGCAACACCATCGCCGTCGTCGGCGAGGCGTACCCCATCAACATGCCGATGATCACGGCCTCCGCCACGGCCGCGGCCGTCACCTACGACGCGGCCAGCGACACGGT
>CAYMSL010000177.1:0-2806 GCA_964393095.1 uncultured Oscillospiraceae bacterium
AGGAGCGTGAAGTTGTTGTCGTCAAGCTCGATCTCCGGGCCGTCGAACATGGAGAAGCCCATGCCCACGAGCACGTCGCGTATCTCGCGGTAGGTCTGCGTCATCGGATGCAGCCGGCCGAGCGGCCGCCCGATCGTTCCCGGCGCGGTCACGTCCACAGCCTCCTTGGCAAAGCGCCTCTGCCGCGCGATTGCCTCGAGCGCACCGCGCTTTTCGGCGGCCGACGCTTCAAGCGCCGCCTTAACGCGGTTGGCAAACGCCCCGACGGATGCGCGTTCCTCAGGCGGAAGTTTGCCCATCGAGCGCAGGATCGCGGTCAGCGAGCCGCTGCGGCCGAGCACTTCGACGAGCGTGTGCTCAAGCTCCTCGCCCGTTTGGCTGCCCGACAGCCTTGCTTCGGCTTCTTCGCGCAGCTGCGCGAGAGACTCCATCATGCCCATGTATCGTTCTCCTCCTTGTTCGTGCGTATCAAATCAAAGCGCTTCGCCCGGAAAGGGACGAAGCGCGTCGTGGTACCACCCTTGTTCACCCCGCGCGTATAAAAGCGCGGAGCCTCAAAACGCAATATCGGGCGAACCCGCCGCCGGCTACCTTACCTTCGCCGGCGAAGCTCCGGGGCGAACGTGAGCGCTCCTGCCGCGCGCGCCGCTTTCAGCCCAAGGCGGCGCTCTCTTTGTGCGCGGGGGATCGGAAGCTCCCTCCCCATCATGGCCAATCTGTGCCGCGCGGGCAATCCGCACGGATTTACGCTATTCTAGCACCCGCGCGCTTACCCCGTCAAGCAGGACCAGTACGGTTCCGTCCGTATCGGTGCGGTATACCGTTATGTTGCGCGCGGCAAGCCGCTTAAGAATGTCGTCCTTCGGATAACCATACTCATTGTCGGCCCCGAGACTGATCAAGGCGATCGAGGGATCGACGGCGGCGAGAAATTTTTCGCTCGTGCTCGTGCGCGAGCCGTGGTGGCCGACTTTGAGCACGTTCGCGCGAAAATAACGATTCGGCAGCGCCTTGAGCGCGAGCTTTTCGGCCGTCTCGCCCGCGTCTCCGGTAAGCAGCACAGCGGTGCCGCCGTAGGAGATGCTGAGGATGTAGCTTGTGTCGTTGTAGTCGTCATAGACAACGTCGTAAGGCGAGAGAATGCGCACGCTGATCGCCTCGTCCCAGGGGATGAGCGAGGTGGCGGAGGCGACGGGCGAGCTTGCGGCAACGTGGTTGCGCTCAAGCGCGTCGAGCAGGTCGTAGTAGATATTGCTCTCCACGTCGTAGGGCGGATAGTAAAACGTGCCGACGGGGTAGACGTCGAGTACCTTGGGCATCGAGCCGATGTGGTCGGCGTGCAGGTGCGAGGCCACGACGACATCCAGCCCGATAACGCCTTGCGCGTCGAGAAAGTTTGAAATCGTATCAAACGAACCGGCGGGTCCCGCGTCAACGAGCATCGTCTTGCCCGAGGGCGAGCGCAGGAAGATGCAATCGCCCTGCCCAACGGAGAGAAACGCCACGAGCAGGCCGTCACCATCTGCGATGTCCGGCGATCCGGCGGCGCTCGGAGCGGGAGAGGCGGCGGGAGCGGGGGAGGGAGCGGGATACGCCGCGTTCTCGAGGGCGCTGTAGATCGTTATAAATACGGTGAGCAGCAGCAGTACCGCCGCGAGGAATCGCTTGTCGCGCAGGATATCACGCAGTTTCATATCTCCATTATATTCGCGTGCGCCTTGGCGTGCAAGCGGCGAAGGAACCGGCGCTTTGCGCACGCGGCGGCCGCACACATCAACATCTATACAAAAATTGGCACAAACCGCAAGTATTTTGCTTGACAAGCGCCTTGTCAGACGGTACTATACATGTGTACTATAACGGATAGTACACTTCTCGTGAAGGGGGGCTGGCGCATGTTTCAAATCGACAGATTTGGGCGAACGCCGATCTATGAGCAGATCATCGAGCAGACGCAGCGGCTCATCGCGAGCGGCGCACTGAAGGCGGGCGACCAGCTGCCGTCCGTGCGCGCGCTTTCGCAGATGCTCTCCGTCAACCCGAACACGCTGCAAAAAGCGTACGCCGAACTGGAACGTTGCGGGCTGTGCGTCAGCGCGCCCGGGAACGGCAGGTTTGTCACCGAAGAGGCGGCGTTGATCGTCTCCGCGCGCATGATGGAGCGAACCGGGGAAATCCGGCATATCGCGGAGGCGCTTTCCGCGGCCGGCGTTCCGCTTGAAAGCGTACTCTCCGCGGTATATGCCGCGTACGGAAAGGAAGTGACAATATGATCAAGGCTACGGATCTATCAAAGCGCTTTGGCGCGGTCACGGCGCTGTCACGGCTCAACTGCAACATTCCGCAGGGATGCATCTATGGACTGGTCGGGGCAAACGGCTCCGGCAAGTCGACGTTTTTGCGCCTGTGCGCGGGCGTGTACCGCCCCGACGAAGGGCAGATCAGCATCGACGGCGGCGCGGTGTTTGACAATCCGGCCGTCAAGGCGAGCTTTGCGTTTGTCTCGGACGATCTTTTCTTCCTGCCACAGAGCAGCCTCCGGCGCATGGCCCGGCTGTACGAAACCTTCTATCCGAACTTCTCGAAGAGCCGCTTCGAGCTGCTCGTTCAGGTATTTCGGCTCGACGCGGATCGTCCGCTCAACACCTTTTCGAAGGGCATGCGGCGGCAGGCGATGGTGATTCTCGCGCTCTCTGCCATGACGCCCTACGTGTTCTTCGCCGAGCCGTTCGACGGGCTTGACCCCGTGGTGCGAAATCTCGCTAAAAACCTGCTCTATAACGATGTGCTCGAGCGCGGCGCCACG
>CAYMSL010000178.1:0-2788 GCA_964393095.1 uncultured Oscillospiraceae bacterium
CGCGAGGCGAACGCACGCTTTTTTGCTTCGATCGACGAGGTGCCGACCGAGGCCGTCAGCATGGGTATCAAGACCGTCATGCGCGCCCGCGCGATCCTGATGATCGCCACGGGCGAGGCAAAAGCCGAAATCGTGCGCGCCGCGTTTCTTGGGCCCGTCACCGAGGAGGTGCCGGCTTCCGTACTGCAGCTTCATCCGGACGTCGAATGGTTTCTCGACTGCGAGGCGGCAAGACTCCTCTAGCGCGCGGCCCGCGGCCATCTGTAAAAAACGCTCCGCCCTGTTTTGGCGGAGCGTTTTGCTAGCGGCCTGCGTCCATTTTCGCCCGTAAAACGGGAAAAACGACAGGTGTTGCGCAAAGCAACCGCCTTCTTGTACAAAGGTAATTCTTTGCCCGGGATGCGGTTGGAAAACGGCACTTCTAATGACAAGCTGAAACCGACCGGTGCTTACCGCTCCAAACGCGCAAGGATTTGTTCAAGCTTCGGCATGGCGGGAATGCCGCCGCGCCGTTCGACGCAAAGCGAGGCCGTGGCGTTGCCGAAGCGCGCGCAATCCGCCGCATCGTCGACGCCGACGTCCGAAAGCGGTTTGCCCAAAGCGAGGAAGCGGTAGAGAAAGCCGCCGAAGAACGCGTCGCCCGCGCCCGTGGTGTCGACGCTCGTTGCGGCAAAGCCCGGTACGAAGCGGCCCCGGCCGCCCGCGCGGACAAACGCGCCGCGCGCGCCGAGCGTGACCGCCGCGATCTTAACGCCCGCGTCGGCAAGCACGGTCGCACCCCGCTCGACGTCGGTTTCGCCGGTGACAAGCGGCAGCTCCTCGTCGGATATCTTGACGATATCGGCGCTCGATACGAGCGAACGCATGAAGCGGATCGCCTCGTCGCGTCCGCGCCAGAGGGAGGCGCGGTAGTTCGGGTCGTAGGAGATAATCGCGCCCGCGGCCTTGGCAATGTCGATGGCTTCGTAGGTGGCGGAGCGGGAGGGCTCCTCCGTAAGCGAGAGCGAACCCGTGTGGAACAGGCGCGTATGCCGAAGCAGCGCAACGTCAACCTCGTCTGCGCGCAGGCAGGTGTCCGCGCCGGGCTTTCGCGCAAACGAGAACTCCCGTTCGCCGTTTTGCGAAAGCGCAACGAACGCGAGTGTCGTAAAAACGTCGTCCGCTTCGATGAGCGCGCGCATGTCCACACCCGCGCCAAGCATCGCTTCCTTGAGGAAGCGCCCGTGCATGTCCGCGCCGACCTTGCCGATGAAGGCGGTCTTCGCGCCGCACTGCGCGGCGGCGCAGACGAGATTTGCCACGGCGCCGCCGGGGTTTTGCTCAAAGAGGCGCATGCCGGCGGGGGAAACGCCGCTCTCCGTGAAGTCGACGAGCAGTTCGCCGAGGGAAACGATGTCGTACATGGTCAAACTCCTGTTGCGTCGCCTGATTGTCGATGTGGCTTTTGCCGCACACGGACGTAAACGGGCGAAGCGTCAGTATTCGTCCGCGCAAAAACAAACCTGCACATCCCAGATGTCGCGAAACGGCAGGTACCCCGAAAGAAACTGCATGAGCCGGCCGATAGAAAGCGTGTCGGTCGGCAATGCGTCTATGCGCCTTCCGGTAAGGTCGAACACGCCGTTGTTCCACGGCAGCACGGGGTCGAGTATGCTAAGCGCGATCGGCCTGTCCGTTTGGCAAAGCGCCTTAAGCAGTACGGCGATATCCACGGCGGCCAACGTGCCCTGCGCGCGGCGTATGCCGGGCAGGCTGACGTCCGGCGGAAGCTTGGCCGTAGAGCCGGACGGCAGGCGGGACACGAGCGCTTCATAGGCGGCGGGCGCCGCCGCGAGCACCTCGGGCGCGTCGAACACGCCATCCTCCGGCAGGGCGAAGAGATAGCCGTCGAGCACGCCGCCGCTTTGATGAACCATGCAATGCCCGCCGTCGGCGAGGTAATCGTCAACACGGCGGCGCATGTCCGATTCGCTGCGCACAACGCAGCCGCTGTAATGCGTGGTTGCGAGATTGTAGACGCGGTGGAGTTCGGCAAGCGGCGGCATATCGTCCCAACAAACGGGGACGGAGGGATCGCCTTCCTGCGTAACATACAGCGCGTCCGTGCAGGCGATCTGGCTAAGCGAACGGTAGGCGGCAAAGCGCGCGGGCGTGTGGAACGCGAGCGGAACGCCGATGTCCTGGCAGTTTGCGAGCAGCGCGCGCATGAGCGCGTGCATGAGGCCCTTCCCCTCGTAGCCCGGCAGCGTCGCCACACCCGAAATCATCATGGCGTCGAACGCGACGCCGCGCAGGCGCACGCGCATGGGCGCGCCATGGGCGACGCTTACGATACGCTCGCCATCCGTCGCGCAAAAGGACGTGCCGGGGGAGAAGCGGTTGCGAAAGAAGCAGTCGACAAACGGCGCGGAATCATCAAAGCGCGAGAGCCAGATGTCCCGCGCCTGAGCTTCATCCGCGGCGGTGAGCGCTCGAATGGCGATCATAGGCGCTTAGATGACGTAGCGCTCGCTCTTTGGCGCGACGGCGTCGAGCTCCGCCCGCTTCTCCTCGAAGCCGGGACGGCCGAGCAGCGCGTAGGCGGCTTTCTTGCCCTCCTCGACGCCGGGCTGGTCAAAGGCGTTGATGTCGAGCAATTCGCCGGCAAACGCCGTCGCCATCTCAAAGAGGAAGAGCAGCTCGCCGACGGTAAAGGCGTTGACCTCCGGCAGCGTGAGTGTGTGACTTAGGTGCCCGCTCTTGGCCACGGCGTATTCGGTTGCGCGCAGTTCGGCGGCGATGAGCTCGT
>CAYMSL010000179.1:0-2753 GCA_964393095.1 uncultured Oscillospiraceae bacterium
GCAGCTGCTCAAGGCCGTCAACGAGGCGGAAGCCTATAAGGGCCCGAGCCTCATCATCGCCTATGCACCGTGCATCAACCACGGCATCGACATGGGGCATACGCAGCTTGAGGAAAAGAAGGCCGTTGAATCCGGCTACTGGCCGCTGTATCGGTATAACCCCGATCTCGGCGAACAGGGCAAGAACCCCTTCATGCTCGATAGCAAGGACCCGACCGGCAGCTTCCAGGACTTCATCCTTGGCGAGGTGCGCTATGCGTCGCTTCGCAAGCAGTTCCCGGGCGTGGCGGACGAATTGTTCGCGCGGGCCGAGGAAGAAGCGGCCGAAAAGCTCAGCTACTACAAGAAGCTCAGCCAACTCGAATAGGCGAGGGCTGCGTTCTACGGGCCGCGCGGCACACTGCCGCGCGGCCCGTGCAATTATCCGCGGTTGGGTGCGAACGACAAAACCTGTGTCAAGATGTTGCACGAGGTTCACATTCGGGTTGGAAATGTCTGTTATAATAGAAGAAAAGCTTGGAAGTGACGGACTATGGCATTGCCGCGGGAGGAAACGGTCTTCGTATGGGGCGACTCGCTCGCCAAAGGCGTCGTTTGGAACGAGCAGCGCAAGCGCCACGGCTACGCGCTCGAGACGGCGGCGGATATCGCGGGGAAAAAGCTCGGCATCACAATCGTCAACCACGCGAAGTTTGGCTCCACCGCGCCTCAGGGCTGCGAGATGCTGGCGCGCGATCTTGAGAGCGGCGTCGACTGCGACGCGGCGCTCATCGAGTTCGGCGGAAATGACTGCAACTTCGACTGGGCCGCGATCTCCGAATGTCCCGACGCGCATCACGACCCCGTGACGACGCCGGAGCGGTATATCGCCGCTTTGCGCGATATCGTGCAGCGGCTTTACCAGAGGGGCATACGGCCGATTTTGATGACCCTGCCGCCGATCGATGCGGAGCGCTATTTTAAGTTTCTTGTCGGCGACAAGCTCAACGCCGCCAACATCCTCAAGTGGCTTGGCGACGTGCAGCAGATATACCGCTTTCACGAGATGTATTCCTGGCTGGTCGAAAAGGTCGCGCGTGAATTTCAAATTCGCCTGCTCGATTTGCGGCAGAGATGCCTGGCGCGGCACGGCTTTCTTGCAAACATGATCTGCGAGGACGGGCTGCACCTCAACGAGGAGGGGCAGCGCTTTGTCGGCGAGCAGATCGCCGAACTTGTGCTGCTTGAGGAGCGCGCGCAAAGATCGTAAAACGGCGGCCCTGCGCGCCGAAGCGGTCGACGCGGCCGATTCGATGCCCGTTCCGAAAGCGAACCCGATCGCCCGGGATTGTTACAGGGATGCGACGCGCTCAGATCTCGGCAAGGATACACTCTACGTGCTGCCGCGCGGCCTCGGATAGAACGTCCTCCGGCAGCGGCGCGTCGCAGACGATTGCGTCGATATCGGCAAGGGATGCAAACGTAAACGGCAGCGATCTGCCGAACTTTGAGGAGTCCATCAGCATGACGACCTTCGCCGCCTTCGATATGACCGTGCGCTTGAGCAGGCTCTCGCTCTGCGAGCCGCTCGTAAAACCGCTGCGCGGCGAGTAGCCCGAGGTGCCCATGAGCGCTACGTCGATGTTGATGCAGGCAAGGAACGACTCGGCCTGCGAGCCGGAGCAGGAGAGCGTGTTTTCGCTGATCTGGCCGCCCGTGAGCAGCACGTCGCACGTATGCCGCTGCGAGAGCTCGATGGCGATGTTCGCGCCGCTTGTGACGATGGTGTAACGCTCGCTGCCGATCTGGTTCGCGACGGACATCAGCGTGCTGCCGGCGTCAAGGTAGACGGCGTGTCCGGGCAGGATGAAGCGCAGCGCCGCCCGGGCGATCGCGTTCTTCTCCTGAATGCTCTCCCGCGCGCGCTTGCTGTAGACGCCTTCGGTCTGAAGCATGCCCGCCTGCATGGAGATGACCCCCCCGTGGACGCGGCGGATGTGCCCCTGCTCTTCGAGCAGTTTTAGGTCGCGCCAGATGGTCATCGAGGAGTAACCCTCGTATAAGCGCTGCAGTTCGGCGACGCTGACCTCGCCAAGCGATTGGATGTAGTCGCGCACCTTGGCGATTCGTTCGTTGACCATGCGGAAGCCACCTCCGTACCTGCTTAACAGGTATTATAACATAGATGTTATGTTTGAACAAATGGAAGTTTCCCCTTTTTCATTTGGAAACGCAAACCTAACACCCGAGCCCGTCAAGTCAGGGGAAAGGCACGTTAACTTTGTGAGGTTTTATCAAGATAGTCGGTCAAAAACAGGGAGGGAAGGCAAATGAAGGTACACATTGGCACAAGGGAAGAGGTCGCGGCGCAGGCGGCCGCGCGGTATGTCGAGCTGCTTGGGCGCAAGCCGGAAGCGGTGCTCGGGTTTGCGACGGGTTCTACGCCGCTGCCGCTGTACGCGGAGCTTGCGCGGCTCAACCGGGAGAAGAAACTCTCGTTTCGCCGGGCGACGACGTTCAATCTCGACGAATACGTCGGGCTTGCGGGCACGCATGAGCAGTCCTACCGGTATTTTATGAACCGGAATCTCTTCGAGCAGATCGACATCCCGCTTGAAAACACCCACGTGCCGAACGGGCAGGGGGACGTCGATGCGGGCGCGGCCGCCTACGAGCGCGCCATCGAGGAGATCGGCGGGATCGACCTGCAACTGCTCGGCATCGGCAACAACGGCCACATCGGCTTCAACGAGCCGGGTACGCCGTTCGGTTCG
>CAYMSL010000180.1:0-667 GCA_964393095.1 uncultured Oscillospiraceae bacterium
AGCGGGATGCAGTGCCCCGGCCCGATTATGAAGGTCTTTGAGACGATGAAGCAGATGCAGGACGGCGAATGCATGGAGGTCTCCGCCTCCGATCCCGGCTTTGTCAGAGACATCGGCGCATGGTGCCGGCGGACGGGCAACCAGCTTGTGGCCAACGAGCGGCGCGGCAACGATTACGTCGCGCTGATCAAAAAGGGCAGCAGTGCCGTTGCTCCCACCGTGCGTGAAACGGCCGACGGAAAGACCATCATCGTGTTCTCCGGCGATCTCGACAAGGTGCTCGCAAGCTTCATCATCGCAAACGGCGCCGCCGCGATGGGTCGGCCGGTGACAATGTTCTTCACCTTCTGGGGCCTAACAGCGCTCCGCAAGGCGCAAAAGCAGCCGGTAAAAAAGACGTTCCTTGAGGCCATGTTTGGCGCAATGCTGCCGCGTGGCGCCAAAAAGCTTGGGCTTTCGCGCATGAATATGGCGGGAATGGGCACGGCCATGATGAAAAAGATCATGAACGACAAGAATGTGGATTCGCTTGAAACCCTGATCGAGAAGGCGCTGCGACAGGGCGTGAAGATCGTCGCTTGCACTATGAGCATGGACGTGATGGGCATCAAGCAGGAGGAGCTCATCGACGGCGTCGAGCTAGGCGGCGTGGGCGCATATCTGGGTG
>CAYMSL010000180.1:677-2030 GCA_964393095.1 uncultured Oscillospiraceae bacterium
CATCTAGGCAACCACCAAGCAGTATTTTTGCCATTGCTTCGTCCGTATTTCGGCAAAGCTAGGGGTCTGCGCCGCGTCATCTTCGGGCGACTTTGGTCTGCGCCGCACCCTCTTTGAACGGCACGATGTCCCCAAACGCTTTCGTTTTCAAACGGTCCTGCGTGCAGATTTATCCCCTAATTTCCGTGCTGGCCGGGAGCCGCCTCTTTGTAGGCGGCTCTTTTTCCATCCCCCCTCGGGGCTTGTGCGGCGGCAGACGCGTTGATATACTCGTCAGGAATGAAAAAAAGGTCGAATCCATCCATGCAGAATGCCGCCCAACCCCAGCCCGCCATGATCGCCGGAACCGGCATCACGTTTTCGTATGAATATGACGGAGGCGCGGTTCTCGCGCTCGATCATCTGGATATCCAAGTCAAGCCGGGCGAGCTCGTCGTCATCTTGGGGCACAACGGCTGCGGCAAGTCCACGCTGGTCAAGCACTTCAACGCGCTGCTGCCGCTGCAAGGGGGTTCGCTTGCGGTCGCCGGCATGGACGTGCGCGATGAGAGCAGGCTGTGGGAACTGCGCCGCGCATGCGGCATGGTATTTCAAAACCCGGACAACCAGTTCGTTTCCTCCGTTGTGGAGGAGGACGTGGCGTTCGGGCTGGAAAACTATGGCGTGCCGGAGGAGGAAATTCCTGACCGTGTCCGCGCCGCGCTTGCGCTTGCCGGCATGTCGGGCTTTGAGCTGCGCGCGCCGTATACGCTTTCCGGCGGCCAAAAGCAGCGCGTGGCGCTCGCGGGCGTGCTGGCCACCGAGCCTGCCCTTCTTGTTTTTGACGAGGCCACCGCCATGCTTGATCCCGAGGGGCGGCGCGAGGTGCTCGACTACATCCGCTCGCTGCATGAGGCAGGCGGACGAACGATCGTCATGATCTCGCACTATGTCGAGGAGGCCGTATTCGCCGACCGGGTCTATTGCATGCACGACGGCAAGGTGCTTGCCTGCGGAACGCCGCAGGAGATGCTCACCGATCTCGACCTGCTCGCGCGCACCGGGCTTACGCCGCCGCTGCCGGTGCGGCTGTATTATGACCTGCTTGCGGCGGGCGTCGCGCTGCCAACCTGCCCACTGACAGTCGAGGCGCTTGTGGAGGCCGTATGCCGATTGCGCTAGAGCATGTTTCCTATACATATGCGCCCGGCACGCCGTTTGCCGCCGACGCGCTGCAAGACGTGAGCCTGACGGTTGCAGACGGCGCGTTTGTCGGCGTGATGGGTCGCACGGGCTGTGGGAAAAGCACGCTGCTGCAACTGATCGCGGGGTTGCTTTGTCCAACGTCAGGCCGCGTGCTTGTGGATGGCGCCG
>CAYMSL010000180.1:2040-2604 GCA_964393095.1 uncultured Oscillospiraceae bacterium
GAAGAACTGCGGGAAGGCCTGCTGGACGTCGTCCGCTACGACCGCACCATCCTGCGAAGCCGCCTCGCCGTGGTGTTCCAGTTTCCCGAATATCAGCTGTTTGAAACGACCGTAGAGCGCGACGTAGCGTTCGGATTACGTCACAGCGGCCTTTCGGTCGACGAAATCACAGCGCGCGTGCGCTGGGCGCTCGAAAAGACCGGCTTTTCCTATGAATCCATCCGCACGCAATCCCCGCTGGCGCTCTCCGGCGGCGAGAAGCGTCGCGTGGCCATCGCGGGCGCGCTGGCCGCCCGTCCGGCGATTCTCGTGTTTGACGAGCCGATTGCGGGGCTCGATCCGCTGGGTCGCGAAAGCTTCCTCGCGCTTGTAACCGGGCTCAACGCCGAGGGGACAACCATCCTCATGGTGTCGCACAACGCCGACTGCATCGCCGAATACGCCCAGCGCGTGCTCGTTTTCGATGGAGGCAGGCTCGTGCTCGACGGCCCGCCGGAAACGGTCTTTTCCGACGCGGCACGCGCAGAGCGGCTGCACATCGGGCTGAGCGGCGCGCGACATGCC
>CAYMSL010000181.1:0-2524 GCA_964393095.1 uncultured Oscillospiraceae bacterium
TTTCGAAAGGTATATCTGCAATCCGGAGAGGAGGCGCTCGTCGAGTTCAGGCTGGATGCGCGCGCCTTTGCGTACTACAATACGCTGATCCACGACTGGCACGTTGAAAGCGGGACATTCAAGGTGATGGCAGGCTCGTCTTCGCGCGATATCCGCCTTGAAGGAAGGGTAAGCGTTCTCTCTGACAATTTGCAGGCTCCCATGCCGGATGATCGCAAAACAGCCCCGTGCTATTACGATCTCGGCGCGTATGGCGAGATCCCGCCCGGCCAATTCGCCTCGCTCTACGGCATGCCGCTGATTGAGAATACGCCCTACCGCAAGGGGGAGTTGACCATCAATAACACGATCGATCAGCTCGCGTGCGGCGGTTTCGGCCGCGCGCTGCGCACTCTGGTAAAGCTTGTGGGCATTGTGATAGCAGCCAAGATGGAAAGCGGCAAAGAAATGGTCGCGCACGCTATCCTGGATATGCCGTTACGCACTCTTGCTGGTTTGACCGGCGGCGCGTTGACCGAAATGGCCGCAGAAGGACTTGTGGATGTGTGTAACTCAAAAAAGGGTGGATTCAAGAAATTTCTGAAGGCAGTCAGGAAAAATACGCGTTGATCGTATCGGCAAAAGAAAGGCCGGCTCTTGAACCGAAAGCGCACCGCGGCATGAGCAAAGCGGAAGCGGAGGGATGATATGATCGTCGAAATCAAGCGGGATACACCGGTTCAACCGTTCAACAAACACTGGCAATTCTCTGTGGGCAGCCCGCATGCCACATACGCGCTGCGCAAGGATTACTGTGCGCAGCTTATGCGGGTCTGCGAGGAACTCGGCATCGAGCGCGTGCGCTTCCACGGCATATTCTGCGACGATATGCACACGCTGCACAAGGCGAGCGACATCTTCCCCATGCCCGGCGGAAAGCAATACACGGAGCGGAGCTTCCACTGGTGCGGCGTCGCCTACGACAACATACTCTCCGCGGGGATGCAGCCCTTCGTGGAGTTGAGCTTCATGCCCAGGCATCTTGCAAAGCGGAACAAGAAGGGGCTGTTCTTCTATAAGCCCATCATCGCGCCGCCTAAAAACGAGGCGACGTGGCGCGACTACATACAGGCGTTCGTGCGCTTTCTGATCGATCGCTACGGCGCGGTGGAGGTCGAACGGTGGTATTTCGAGGTCTGGAACGAGCCCGACCTGCGGCTGCCGTTCTTTGCCGGCACCAAGCGGGACTATTTCCGCCTTTACGAGGTCACGGCGAGGGCGATCAAGGATGTTGACGCGAACATCCGCGTCGGCGGCCCGTCGACTTCGGCAAGCAAGTGGGTCGGCGAGTTCGTCGATTTTTGTAAGGCAAACGATGTGCCGCTGGATTTCGTCTCCACCCACCAGTACGCGGGCGATCCGCTCGGCGGCATGGAGGACGGCGTGAAGGGCGAAAAACCGAAGCTGCACATCGATCTGTTCGCGGCCCTGCGGCAGAGGGACACGCTGCCGCGCGACTCCGTGCTGGCCGCTTACCGCACCGTGATGGGTAGCGATCATGCGAACGAAGGGCTTCGGCGCGATACGTTTGCGCAAAACGCGGAACTGGTCAGGCGGAAGGCGCAAGGGCTGCCCGTGTACTACACCGAATGGAACCTGTGCGCGAGCTTCGGCGCGCCCTGCAACGACACGCGCATGGTGGCGGCCTACGACGCGCTCGCCGCGCTCGCGACCGAGCGGAATGTGGCCGGCTCGTCCATCTGGTGCTTTACCGACCTGTTTGAAGAGCTGCATCCGTTCCCGGAGGAATTTCACGGCGGCTTCGGCCTTCTGACGCAGAGCGGCATCCCCAAGCCCGCGTTTCATGCGCTCAAAATGCTCCATGACGCGGGGAACGAGCGCTACGTTCTGCCTAACGTGCAGCAAGGCCCGGTCGGCGCCGCCGCGTTCCGAAGCGAGAACGGCATACAGGTGCTGCTGGCGCGGCTCGAAACGAACCCCTCCAACGCGCCGAAGGAAGCGGTTCGCGTAGAGGTAGAGCTTGATCGTAAGCCTGCGCGTGTGAAACTTCGCCGCATCGACGAGGAGCACGCCAATCCGTTCAAGGTCTGGCAGGAGATGGGCGCGCCCCTCGTGCCCAATGCCGCGCAGGTGGAGCGCATCAAAGAAGCCTCCGCGCTGATCGCGGAAGAGCCGGCTTACGCCTATGAAGCGGGGCGGCTCAGCTTTTCGGTGGAACTCGGCGAAAACGACATCTACTTCATAGAGATTGAACGGTGAGTCAACGACGGGAGATACCCCCCCTGTTCGGTAACGTTAGGGGACAATGGCAGTATAAAATGATACCGCCGCAAAGAACAAATACAGAAAAAGTGATATGAGGAGGAACAGCCATGAATGTGTCAGCCAAAGAGCAAAGGGAGCTTGTCCGCCTGGAAAAGCTCGCAAGCAAGCCGCAGTCCAGATTATCATATTATTATCTGATTTTCTTGCTTTCATTGATTTATATTATTGATGAAGTTACCAGCAACATCGCCGGCACGGT
>CAYMSL010000182.1:0-565 GCA_964393095.1 uncultured Oscillospiraceae bacterium
GTCAGGATCGCAATGTTGCCCGTCGCGTCGTCCTTGATCAGTCCCATCGCAACGCCCGCTACGGGCTTTTTGATCGTTACGCCCGCGTCCAAGAGCTCGAGCGTGCTCGCGCAGATCGACGCCTGGGAGGTCGAGCCGTTGGAGCTGATGACCTCGCTGACAAGGCGCATGCAGTAGGGGAATTCCGTCTCATCCGGCAGCACCGGCTCGAGCGCGCGCTCCGCGAGCGCGCCATGGCCGACCTCGCGCCGGCCGGGGCCGCGCATGGGCCGCGTTTCGCCGACGCTGTAGGGCGGCATGTTGTATTGGTGCATATAGCGCTTCGACTCCTCGAGCGTAAGCCCGTCGAGCGTCTGCGATTCGCTGATCGTGCCGAGGGTGGTGATGGTCATCACCTGCGTCTGCCCGCGCGTAAACACCGCGCTGCCGTGCGTGCGCGGCAGGATGCCGACCTCGCTCCAGATCGGACGGATCTCGTCGCTGCCGCGACCGTCGGGACGGCGCTTCTCTACGGCGATACGACGCCGGATAGTGTCTCGCTCGAGCTTGGCGAAGGCGCGATTGA
>CAYMSL010000182.1:575-2457 GCA_964393095.1 uncultured Oscillospiraceae bacterium
CGATATCCTTCGCGGACTCGGGGTACTCCTCACGGAACGCCTCGATGGTCTCCTTTTTGACCTGCTCGCTGCGCTCCTCGCGCACCTTGCGCTCAAAGGTGTCGAGCGACCAGGCGACCTTGTCGAAGGCATGGGCGCGCACCTTTTCGGCAAGCGCCGCGTCCGGCGCGTAGACCAGCGCCTCGCGCTTGCCCTTGCCGATCTCGTTTTGGATATCGCAGATGAAGGCGACGATCTTCTTGATGTGCTCATGCGCAAAGAGAATCGCGCCGAGCATCTCGTCCTCGCTGATCTCCTTTGCGCCCGCCTCGACCATCATCACGGCGTCCTTCGTGCCGGACACGGTCAAGGAAAGGCGGCTCTTTTCGCGCTGCGCGCAGTCGGGGTTGAGCACGTACGCGCCGTCGACAAGGCCGACCGCCACCGAGCCCGTGGGGCCGGAAAACGGCGCGTCGCTGATCGAGAGCGCGATCGAGGAACCGATCATGCCGAGGATGTCGGGGGCTACGTCCTGCTCGACGGAGAGCACAGTCGCCACGACCTGCACGTCGTTGTAAAATCCCTTGGGGAACAGCGGCCGAAGCGGCCGGTCAATGAGGCGCGAGGTCAGGATCGCGCGCTCGGTCGGACGGCCTTCGCGCTTGATAAAGCCCCCGGGAATCTTGCCGACCGCGTAGAGCTTTTCCTCAAACTCGACCGACAGCGGTAAAAAGTCCACGCCGTCGCGCGGATTCTTCGCAACCGTCGCGCACACGAGCACCGCGGTGTCGCCCATGCGCACAAGGCAGCTGCCGCCCGCCTGCTCGGCGTATTTCCCCGTTTCGACGCTCAGCGTCCGTTCGCCAAGCTGCATTTGGAAGATTCGTTCCATGGTTGTTGTTTGCTCCTTCTTTTTTCTTTATCTCTTTTTCATTATAACCCAATTCATGGCGTTTGCGCCGCGCCGTCCCCGGTTCTTATAAAATCGGGAGGCGCGCTAAACGCGGTGTGCCGCCGCAGCATAACGCCGTTACGGCTTTTTGCGCAGGCAAAAATAAAGGCGGGAAAAGCCCCGCCTTTTGCTTTACTTAACGCGGATGTTCAGGCTTGCCGCGACCGTTCTGTAGCGCTCGATGTCCTTCTCCTTGAGGTAGTTGAGCAGCCCGCGGCGCTGGCCGACCATCTTGAGCAGTCCGCGGCGCGAGTGGTGGTCCTTCGAGTGGAGCTTGAGGTGCTCGTTGAGGTGGTTGATGCGCTCGGTCAGCAGCGCGATCTGCACCTCGGGGGAGCCGGTATCGCCCTCGTGGAGCGCGTACTTTTCGATGATTTCCTGTTTGTTCATGATGCTTCTCCTTTTTACAGTTGCCGCAAACTGAGTCGGAGCGTCGGAGCGTCGCAGCGCCCGGTAAGCGGTCAAAATACCCAACTAATATAGCACATTTGCAATGCCTTGTAAACTGCCGCTTCAAAATATTTATAGAAGCGGTTCGTTTCGCGCCGGAGCCGGCGGCCCACCGCTCGCTCCGCGCCACGCGCGGGCGGCCGCAACGTCCTTTTCGATCTGCCCGCGCATGGCCTCGACGCTTTCGAATGTCTCTTCCCCGCGCAGGAAAAAGCGGAAGGCCACGGTCAGCTCGCGATCGTAGATGTCTTCGCCAAAGTCGATCAAGTGCGTCTCGATCGTCACGCGTTCGCCCCCGACGGTCGGGTTTGTGCCGACGTTCGTCACCGCGCGATAGGCGGCGCCGCCAACGTAGGCATACGTCGCGTAAACGCCCTCGCGCGGCAGCACGCGCCGCGCGTCCTGCTCGATATTGGCCGTGGGAAAGCCGATGCGCCGCCCGATGCGGCGGTTTCGCACGACGCGGCCGGAAAGCGAATACGGCCTTCCGAGCATCGCCGC
>CAYMSL010000183.1:0-2433 GCA_964393095.1 uncultured Oscillospiraceae bacterium
GCGAGTAAGGGGGAACGAGCGATGAAACACGGCAAGAAGTATCTCGATAGCAGATAGAACATTGAAGGCGCGCGGCAATACGACGTCCACGAGGGCCTCGAGCTTGTTTTGACCACCGCCAAGGCCAAGTTCGACGAGACGATCGAAGCCTCGGTCCGCCTCGGCGTCGACCCGCGCCATGCCGACCAGCAGGTGCGCGGCGCGGTGGTACTGCCGCACGGCACGGGCAAAAAGGTTCGCGTGCTGGTGTTCGCCAAGGGCGACAAGGCGCGCGAGGCGCAGGAAGCCGGCGCGGACTACGTTGGCGACGAAGACCTCGTCAAGAAGATTCAGACCGAGAACTGGTTTGAATTCGACGTGTGCGTCGCCACCCCGGATATGATGGGCGTCGTCGGCCGCATCGGCCGCGTGCTCGGCCCGAAGGGCCTCATGCCGAACCCGAAGTCCGGCACCGTGACGATGGACGTGGCCAAGGCCGTCGCCGACATCAAGGCCGGTAAGGTCGAGTACCGCGTGGATAAGACCAGCATCGTCCACTGCCCGATCGGCAAGGCGTCGTTTGGCGTTGAGAAGCTCGAGGAGAACTTCATGACGCTCATGGACGCGATCGTCAAGGCCAAGCCGTCGGCCGCGAAAGGCACCTATCTCAAGAGCGTGGTGCTCAGCGCAACGATGGGCCCGGGCGTAAAGTTCAACACGCTGAAATTCTAAGTGAGTCCAAACATGGGGGCCGCGGGAGCGGCCCCTTTTGCGCGTATGCAGGGGGAAGCCATCAGCGCGCAAAGAGCATGGGCGCGGCGGATTATGCCAAGCGCGTCAAGGCGGCCCAAACGCCCGGGGAGGCCATGTTTCGACTTGATGCGCGGGCGAAACGGTGCTATACTATATCCTGTGTGAATTTGGCAATGGCCATGGCAGATAGAAGGAGGAGTCCATCCATGCAGTATTCCGGCGAAGTGGAAGAAATGGTATGCGTCCGAAAGGGCGCAACGCATGACCCCGCTCCGATTCCCGAGGAGGGCAAGTGGGTTAAGGCAAAGCAGATCGGCGACATCAGCGGCATGACGCACGGCGTCGGCTGGTGCGCGCCGCAGCAGGGCGCGTGCAAGCTCACCCTCAACGTCAAAGACGGCGTCATTGAAGAGGCGCTCGTCGAGACGCTCGGCTGCAGCGGCATGACGCACTCGGCGGCGATGGCGGCCGAGGTGCTGCCCGGCAAGACGATACTCGAGGCGCTCAACACCGACCTTGTCTGCGACGCGATCAACACCGCCATGCGGGAATTGTTTTTGCAGATCGTCTACGGGCGTACGCAGAGCGCGTTCTCCGAGGGCGGGCTGACCATCGGCGCCGGCCTCGAGGATCTCGGCAAGGGGCTGAGGTCGCAGATCGGCACGATGTACAGCACCCGCGCCAAGGGCCCGCGCTATCTCGAGATGGCGGAGGGCTACGTGCTCGGCATCGGTCTTGACGAAAACGGCGAGATCATCGGTTATCAGTTTGTGAGCCTTGGCAAGATGATGGACGCGATCAAGAAGGGCGTCGATCCCAAGGAAGCTTATCAGAAGAACATCGGCACCTATCGGCGGCTTGATCAGGCTGCCAGCGTGATCGACCCGCGCAAGGCGTAAGGAGGCAGCTATGGCTACGTTTGAAGGATACGAAAGACGCATCGGCAAGATCAACGGCGTCCTTGCCGGGTACGGCATCTCCGGCATCGAGGAGGCTAAGGCCATCTGCGAAGAAAAGGGCGTGGACGCGTTCGCCATCGTGCGCGGCATTCAGCCCATCGCGTTTGATAACGCCTGCTGGGCCTACGCCGTCGGGGCGGCCATCGCCATTAAGAGCGGCGTTAAGACCGCCGCGGAGGCCGCCGAGGCCATCGGCGTCGGCTTACAGTCGTTTTGCATTCCCGGCTCGGTTGCGGAGCAGCGGCAGGTTGGGCGCGGCCACGGCAACCTCGGCGCGATGCTGCTAAGCGAGGAGACCTCCTGCTTTGCCTTCCTCGCGGGGCACGAGAGCTTCGCCGCGGCGGAGGGCGCCATCGGCATCGCAAAGACCGCGAACAAGGTGCGCGTTAAGCCCCTGCAGGTCATATTGAACGGCCTCGGCAAGGACGCGGCCTATATCATCTCGCGCATCAACGGCTTTACGTATGTTGAGACCGATCTCGACCGCGAGAGCTGCGAACTTAAAATTCTTTCGACCAAGGCGTTTTCCGAAGGCGACCGCGCGAAGGTGCGCTGCTACGGCGCGGACGACGTGACCGAGGGCGTTGCGATCATGCAGCACGAGATGGTCGACGTTTCGATCACGGGCAATTCGACGAACCCCACGCGCTTCCAGCACCCCGTGGCCGGCACCTATAAGAAGTGGTGCGTTGAGAACGGCAAAAAGTACTTCTCCGTCGCAAGCGGCGGCGGCACGGGCCGC
>CAYMSL010000184.1:0-2428 GCA_964393095.1 uncultured Oscillospiraceae bacterium
CGACGAAGACGAAGGAGAGGAGTGACGAAGCGTGCTCCAGGACGCCGTCCGTTTTCTGCGGGCGCATGACGATATCCTGCTGATTGCGCATGTTTCGCCGGACGGCGATACGCTTGGCAGCTGCTTTGCGCTCTATGGCGCGCTCGTCGGGCTCGGCAAGAATGCGCAGGTCGTTTGCGAGGACCCCGTGCCGGCGATCTACCGCTTTCTTCCGTTTTCGGAGCAGCTCGTGCAGCCGGAAAAGGCGCGGCCCGTCGATGCGGTGATCTGCGTAGACTGTGCGGACGCCGCCCGCGCCGGCTCCTGCGAGCCGCTGTTTCGCGCCGCGAAGCACACCCTCAACATCGACCACCACGGTACGAACGCCCGCTATGCGCAGGAGAACTTTGTGCAGCGCGCGGGCGCGACCGGGGAGCTGATCTATAACGTGCTCATCAGCCTCAAGGTCAGCATCACAAAGAACATCGCAAGTTGTCTCTACGCGGCCATCACGACCGATACGGGCAACTTCTCCTACTCCAACACCACGCCGGACACGCTGCGCATCGCGGCGGAGCTGCTCGACGTAGGCATCGACCTGCCATACCTCAACCGCTGCCTCTTTCGCACGGTGCCGTACCATAAGATTCGCCTGCACGCGCTCGCCGTGATGAAGGCGCGTCTCTACGGGCACGGGCGCGTGGGTATGTCGCTGATTACGCAGGAGGATATGCGCGCCTGCGGCGCAAGCGGCGAGGATGCGGAGGGAATCATCGACCAGATTCGCGACATCGACACCGTCGAGGTGGCGGCGCTGCTGCGCGAGAGCACAGACGGCCTTATTCGCGTGAGCCTGCGCGGGAAGTCCTCGGCGGACGTGAGCCGGATCGCCACGCGCTTTGGTGGCGGCGGGCACCGGCTGGCCGCCGGCTGTACGCTCGGACCGCCGATGGAGGCCGCCGAGGAGAAGATCCTCGAGGCGGCGCTGGAGCTCCTAAACGCCAGGGGCGCCTAGGTATGGATGGCGTCGTCGTTTTGCTCAAGCCCCCCGGCATGACCTCGAGCAACGCGGTCTACGATACAAGAAAGCTGCTTTCGGAGCGGCGGGCCGGGCATCTCGGCACGCTCGATCCCGCGGCGGCGGGCGTGCTGCCGATCTGCCTTGGCCGCGCCACGCGGCTCTTCGATCTGCTTGTGGACAAGGATAAGGAGTATATCTTTGAGCTTGCGTTCGGCGCACGCACCGACACGCAGGATGCCTACGGTCGCGTGCTTGCGTGGGACGGCCGGCTGATTTCGCGCGAGGCGCTTGCCGCCGCGCTGCCGGATTTTTTGGGTGAACAGCGGCAGACGGCCTCCGTCTATTCGGCGCTGAAGGTTGGCGGCAGGAAGATGTGCGACCTTGCGCGCGCGGGCGAGGTCGTCGAGCCGCGGGAGCGCGAGGTGCGCGTTACGGCGCTTGAGCTGCTTGAGCAGACGGGAGAACGGCGCTTTCTCTTGCGGGTCGAGTGCTCGCGCGGCACGTATGTGCGCGCGCTGTGCGAGAGCATTGCCGAACGGCTCGGCACGATCGCCTATGTCTCGTTTTTGCTGCGCACGCGCGCCGGCCCATTTACGATTGAGCATGCGTTGAGCGTAGACGAACTGCGCGAAACGCTAGGACGCGGAACGATCGCGGAGCGCATCGTCTCCTGTGAGGAGGCGATCGCCTTCCTGCCCGCGCTGCGCCTGCCGAACGAGCGGCGCACGGCGAGCGTCAACGCGCTTGAAACGCGCGTAGGCGGTGCGGCGGAAGGCGCGGTGCGCCTCTATGCCGGGGAGGAATTTCTCGGCGTCGGGCGCGTTGAAAACGGTGCGGTCAAGCTTGCGATCCATCTTTACTGAGGAATGTTTATGGAGAAAAATCCCCCGGCCGTCGTCGCGCTCGGCATGTTCGACGGCGTGCATCTTGGACATAAGGCCCTGATCGCGCATACCGTCGAAGAGGCGCGGAGCCGACGCGTCAGCCCGGTTGTGTGCACGTTTTCCAACCACCCGATGGAGGTGCTCGGCGAGGGCGCAAGGCTGCTCACCGATATTCGCGAGCGCAACGTCATCCTGCGTTCGCTCGGCGTTGAGAGCGTGCAGAGCGAACCGTTTACCGAGGAGCTTGCGCGGCTTTCGCCGGAGGCGTTTGTGGAGAGGCTCCTTGCAAGGTGGGACGTTTCGCTTGTCGTAACGGGCTACAACTACACGTTTGGCGCGGGCGGGGCGGGTACCGCCGAAACGCTCGGGCAGCTCGGGGCGGCGCGCGGCTTCGGCGTGGACGTCATAGCGCCCGTGCGCTACGAGGACGAGCCCGTGTCGAGCACGCGCATCCGCGCCGCCGTTGAGCAAGGCGAGGTGGAGCGGGCAGCGGCGATGCTCGGAAGGCCGTATTCGCTTTCCGGCCGCGTCGTGCGAAACCGCC
>CAYMSL010000185.1:0-2427 GCA_964393095.1 uncultured Oscillospiraceae bacterium
CGGATTACCTGCTTGCCTCCGAGGCGGTTGAGCCGGGTTACGGCTGGTATTACACGACCTGGCTTTCCCAGCTTGCCGCGAATCCCGCGCTTTCGACGCTCGACGTCGGCAAGACGATCATCGACGACTTCGTGCGCACAAGTCCCTCGGGCAGCCAGTCGACACTTTCGCTGATCGACCTTGCGGAGATGAAGGGCACGGTGCCCAACGCGTTTTCCGCCTTTTCCTCATCGACGGGCGAGCTCATCGCAAACAACGAGTTTAGCGTCGTGGCGAATGCCCGCAGCGGGGCGCGCGACTTCTCGACGAGCAGCAAGATCAACCAGATCGACCTGATCCACTTTGCCGAAAACCTCGGCACGGCGGAGGCCGGCGCGCTGAAGCAGGCGCTCACAGGCTGCGTCAAGTACAATCGCAACTCCACAAACATTTCCCACGCAAACGGCGTATCGATCTACTTCCCCTACCAGTCGATGAGCAAGGTCAGCACGGCGCTGAAGACCTACGACGCCATCGGTCTTGACGAAAGCTACAGCGACTGCATCAGGAGCTTCGCCTCGGTCGCGTCGGGCGGCCAGGTGGCGAGCGGCTCGAGCGCCGACCCGCTCGGCACCCTGCTTGGCGACAGTAGCGGCAGCCTGCTCGGCTCGCTGCTCGGCGGATCGTTTACAGGCGGCGAGACCGCGAGCGCCTCGGGCGACACGGTTACGCAGCTGCTGGATCTCTTCCTTGCGAACCGCAGCGTGGTTACGGGGGACGAGGATTCGAGCTGGGTCAACGAAGAGCTCGTGCGTGCCTCGCTTGCAGACTATCAGGCGACGAGCGCGGGCTTTGCCGACCTCATGCTCGCCTATAAGGGCGATGTGCCGACGCTCGTAATGAGCGAGGAACAGTGGAGCGCGGTGGTCACGCTTGAGCAGAACGTGTACATCGACGACGGCGAGGGCTATATCGACCTCGGCCTCGACAACATCGTTGATTACGACGAGGACAACGACCTGATCATGGACTATGACGGCACGTGGATGTCGCTCAACGGCCAGATCGTGGCGTACTATCTGATCAGCGAAGATCAGATCGACGAGAACTACACGATCCTCGGTCGCGTGCCCGCTATGCTCAACGGTACGCGCGTCAACATCATCCTTTCGTTTACGGATGAAAACCCCTACGGCGTTGTGCTCGGCGCGCAGTACGACTACGAAGCGGCGAGCGACACGGTCATGAAGGGGTTGGTCGACATCGTCGAGGGCGACGAGATCGACTTCCTCTGCGACTTCTACGATTACGACGGCGCCTACGACGACACCTACTACCTCGGCGAGCGGATGATCGCCTCCGGCGGATGGGAGATCGGCAATGCGCCGCTCGGCGACGGTGTGAACTGGCAGATGTGCTACCGCATTACGGATATCTACGGCGGGCAGTACTGGACGCCGACCGTGAAAAACGACTAAACCTGATTCTCGCGGTAAAAAGCGGCCCGCCGATACGTCGGCGGGCCGCTTGGCTATCGGCAAACGCGGCCTGTCGATGCGGGTCTGCCGCGGCGGGGGTTTTCCATGCAGCTTCCGCATAGAACGACTGCATCGTTTGCGGGCTTTGCCAGCTGTAGAGTGCCAAAACCGGCGTAGAGGCCGCCTGTTTTGACAGACGGTTTGTTTGAGCCTTCTTTTTCGCTGCCAAATGACCGAAGCCGTTTTGTGGAACTTGATCGACGGCAAGGCGGACGAGCAGGAAAAAAACGGGCGTTTAGACGCGGCGCGCGTTGTGTTATGATAGAGACAAACATCGGCAAAGGGTTGCCGATGGAAGGGGAAAAGCAACATGAAGGTAGGCGTGATTCGCTGCGCGCAGACGGAGGATAGCTGCCCGGGAACGCTCGACTTTAAGGCGATTCGGGAAAAGAAGGGCGCTTTTAGGGGCGTGGACGGCGAGATCGAGATAGCGGGCTTCGTCAACTGCGGCGGCTGCCCGGGTAAAAAAGCCGTGTTTCGTGCGCGGGAGCTCGTCAAACGCGGGGCCGACACGATCGCCTTTGCCTCGTGCGTACGCAAGGGATCGCCGATCGGCTATGCCTGCCCGTTCGCCGAAGCGATGCGCGAGGCCGTGGCAAACGGCCTGCCGAAGCGGATTCGCCTGCTCGACTACACGCACTAAGGCAAGGCAAACAAACACCCTCCGGCCGGAATCGGTTCGGAGGGTTTCTCTTTATGCCGGTGTTTTGCGAGGGCCGGCGGCCCTATTCGAGCTCGAATGCCCCGGTGTAGAGCTGGTAGTACTTGCCACGCTCCTCGATGAGGCGCGCGTGGCTGCCGCGCTCGATGATGCGGCCGTTTTCGAGCACCATGATCACATCCGAGTTTTGTACGGTGGAGAGGCGGTGGGCGATGACGAACACCGTGCGCCCCTTCATGAGCGCCTCCA
>CAYMSL010000186.1:0-2396 GCA_964393095.1 uncultured Oscillospiraceae bacterium
GCACGATCATCACGATGTTGCCGCGGATGCGGAACTTCATGCCGGTCACGTCGCACACCAGCTTGAGCGCGTCGTACAGATTGATGAACCGCGCGCTCATCGCGGAGATCGGCGGCACGCCGCCGGCTGCCCCGGCCGCGGCGGCGGGCGCGGCGAACGGGTCCGCGTTCTCGGCGGCGGCGGGCGCGGCCGCGGAGGACGATCCGGAGGCCAGCTTCAGCACCAGGTTCACGCCGCGCTGCTCCATCGGGATTTCGGGTTTGTCGAAGTCGCGGCTGGCCTGTTTGAAGAAATCCACCGCG
Organism: uncultured Oscillospiraceae bacterium; assembly: GCA_964393095.1. Classification (GTDB taxonomy): domain Bacteria; phylum Bacillota; class Clostridia; order Christensenellales; family CAG-138; genus UBA7703. The sequence goes on from CAYMSL010000186.1 coordinate 303, forward strand.
TCGATGATCGTGGCGGGGGGACGGAAGGTGACTTCCGGGATCACGATGTCGCGCAGCTTCTGCTGGACGATCTGCTCGGCGGTCTTGGTGCCCGAGATGTCGATGGTCGGCTGCTTGCTGGTCACGTCGCCGCTGCCCTTCGGCTTCTGGGTGCTGTCGATGGCGTAGCGGTCCGGCGTCCAGGTTTTGCGCACGTCTTTGATCATGAGGCTGCGGGTCGCCTCGAACTCGACGTCGGCCACCGTTTTCAGGCGGTCGGCGATGCGGTCGCGCAGCTCCATGGCTTCGGTGTTGTACGGCATGTCCCGCAGGACCAGTTCGCACTCCTCCAACGCCTTGTCGTACTCGGCGGTGGTGTAGTACTGACGCGAGCGGCGGAGACGGCGGCGGGTCTCGTCGCGCTGCTCTTTGTAGTCGGAGTCGTTGATGCGGTGCGCGATGCTGGCGGTGTCGGCGGCCGCTTTGGGCGGCTCTTTCTTCAGCGTCTCGATCAGGCGGTCGGCCTGGGGGTGCCCGTACTCTTTCGCCTGGGAGGCGAGCGGCAGCGCCTTGTCGTAATCGCCCGTCTTCATGGCAGCTTTGGCCTCGCGGTAGAACGCCTCGCCCATGCCGACCTTGGCTTCATCGCGGGCCGCTTGGGTGCCCGGACGGTTGCCGATGAACTCCAAGGCCTGTTTGTACTGCTCGCGGGCCAAGGTGTAATCGCTCTTCTCCAGCGCTTTGCGGGCGACCTCCAGCGAGGCGAACCCGTGGTCGTCCAGCGATTTGCGGCGGATCGTTTCAAGGGTCATCAGCTCGGAGACGAGGCTTGACATCTCGCCCTTCTCCTCGGCCGCAGGCGCGGCCGCCGCCACGGGAGCGGCTTCGGCCGGCTTCTCGGCGACAGCGGGTGCGGCAGCGGCGGGCTTTTCGGCGGCGGCAGGCGCGGCCTTCTCGGCGACCGGCGCGGCAGGGGCGGGCGCGGGGGCGGCAGGGACCTGCGCGGGCGCGGCGGCGGGAACAGCGGCTTCGGCGGGTTTCTCGGCGGGGGCGGCCGCCGGCGCGGCGGCGGCTGGAACAGCCGGTGCGGGCGCGATTTCGGCGGGCTTCGCGGCAACGGGCGCGGGCGCCTCTTTCTTGGGGGCCGCGGCCGCGGGCTTTTTCTGTTGTCCGCCCAAATCCTGCAGCAGCGCTTCGAGGTCATCTTGCGCGTACAGGCAGGTCATTGCACCGCAGGCAACGACGGAAACACTCAACACCAACAACCACCTTGAACTGTGCGTCATCTGGAGAGACTCCTCTTTGTGGCAGCTTTTTAAACTTTGGAGCAATAAAAAGAGTGACCAATATACCTTGATTGAAACCACTAATCAAGCTTGGGAACAATCTTTTGTTGCCCGCTCGCCTCGTTCTCTATCACAACCGACGTCTTGCCGCTGTCAACGGAAACGACACGGAATGTTTCCTCGCGCACCTTGAACGTGCCTTTCTCCAACACCGTGAACTCGGCGTTGTCCAAAGGCAGCACGATGACCGCTTCAACATCTGTGACCTTCCCGCTTTCGTTGATTTTCAACGTCACCTCTTTGTTGTCCGACTTGCGCTTCACAACGACCGTCGACACATCCACTCGGATCTTGATGCCGGGCATATTGGGATTGTCGCGCTCCTCGGACTTCGCCGTCAGCTTGCCGGCAAGATACCCGCTTTCGCCGATGGGTTCGCCCTCGCGCACCCAGAGGGTCCGCCGCGTGGGCTCCACCTGGTTGAACACCAGCTGCATGCCGTCGGGCATCTTGTTCGCGCCGCTGAAGAAGAACGGCATGCGTTTGCCGCGCAGCTCTTTGACGCGCAGAAGGTTGACCAGGAACCCGTCGCTGTCCAGGTCGCCTTTCGCGTCCGACGGATCCTGCGGATTGAGCCCCAGCAGGTTTTCCATCTTGTCCGAGATGCCGTCCTTGTCGCTGTCGAGGCCGGGGTCCGACTCCCGCGGCACGGGTTGCTTGCCGCCGCAGAAGGGGCAGGTTTCGGCCGCGTACGGGATCGGCTTCTGGCACTCCTTGATGACGCAGCTCACGCGCCGTTCGGGCGTCAGGAACCCGGCCTGCTGGGCGT
>CAYMSL010000187.1:0-2392 GCA_964393095.1 uncultured Oscillospiraceae bacterium
TCCGCCGGCGCAACTGCGGGTTTTCAAGCTGAAGGTGGCGGGTAAATAGAAACGGAAAAAAGGAGCCTGGCGATGACAGAGGATGTGTACACGATCGGCAAAGAGCTGGACCTGAAGCGGGAGATGCGGCGGACGATTGAAACGCCGAAACTGCCTGCGAACCTGATGCTCAAAATCATGTTCCTGACCTTCGATGTCCTGTACGGAAAGGCGCGCACGCTCCCCAAGGTGATGGTGCTCGAGATCCTCGCCCGCTATCCCTATTGGGCGTGGGAGCACGGCTCTTACGCGGTTCTTTCAAAGCTGCACTGCAGCGCCCGCCCGCCCTCGCAGAAGAAGATCGAGATCGCGCTGCGCCACATCCAGATGGGGCGCGAGGCGCAGGACAACGAGCAGTGGCACATGCTGCTGTGGGCCGACCTCTGCCAGCAGCGGGGCATCAAGCTTTCGTGGCTCAGGCACTTCCTGCTGCCACGCCACATGACGTTCGTCTACTTCTGCCTGACGCGCATCATGTACAAACTGAACCCCGTTTGGTCTTTCGCGATGAATGCGGCTTTCGAGTCGCACGCGGAGCACGAGTACATGCTTTTCGCGCGCGAACATCCCGAGTATGACGCGGTGCCGGTGGAGTCGGCCTGGTTCAAGTACTATCCGCGGCAGGCGTCGCTGGGCGACCTCGTGCGGCGCGTCGGCTTGGACGAGCGCGACCACATGAATCATTCGCTCGACGAGATCAAGCGCCTTCGCGGGTAGCCGCCATTGAGGCATCGTTCCGCAGGGTGGTGCTGTGCGGTTCGCGCGGACGCTCGCCCCGGTTCGGCAGGTGCGGCGCAAGGATCGCGGGCAACGCGTCGGCGAACGGCGTGCGTTGCCCGATGCCGAGGCGCTCTAAGGCCGACGAGTCGAGATGGGCGTTCTTGGGGCGCGGCGCGCCCGCAGGCGGCGTGGCGTCCGGAATGAGACGCGTGCGGTCGAACCCCAGCAGCGGCGCGAACGTGAGCGCCATGCCGTATTTGGTCATCGGCTCGCTGCCGCTCCAGTGGAAGATGCCGCGGAGCTCGGGGTGCGCCAGCTTGTGCGCCACCATCTGGCACAGCACAGCGGCGACGTCGGACGTGTGGGTCGGATAGCGCGTGGCCCAGTCTTCCATGGCGAGGCGCGCGCCGGGCTTTGCGTCCCGCATGTTCTTCGCCAGCACGGTTACGGGCGATTCGTCGAGCGTCTCCACGCCGCCGTACAGGATCGGCACGCGCAGGATCGCATAGTCGCCGCCCGCCGCCTGCACGGCGTGCTCGCCGTCGAGTTTGCTCTGGCCATAGGCATTGAGCGGATGCGTCGCGTCGCCGGGCCGGTAGGGCGGCTTTGCGCCATCGAACACGTAGTCGGTCGAAATGTAAATCAGGAAGGACCGGCTTGCCGCAGCCCACTGCGCCAGCGTCGCGGTTGCGCCGACGTTGAGCCGTTGCGTGCCCTGAGGGTCTTTTTCGCTCACGTCGGGCCGGCGTTCGGCGGCGGCGTGGATGATCACGTCGGGCGCGAGCCTGTTCAGGAAGGCCGGTAGCTGCGAGGTCTGCGAAAGATCGATCCTCTCAAGCCCGGGGCCCGTCCTCCGGAACGAGGTGCCGGTGACGCGCCAATCGCGGCCGGCGGAGCAAGCGCTCAGGACGGGACGTCCGAGCAGGCCGGTCGCGCCGGTGACCAAGATGTGGGGTGCGCGTGTGTTCATGGGGAGCCCTCCGGTCAGGTCAGGCGTTTGAGCAGATCCGCGGCCAGAGCCGCGAGCGGTATGGTGACGCCGGGCAGCCCGTCGAGCGCCGCGACCGCGCGGTGCGTGTGTTGTGCGGCCCAGTCGCGCGCCTCGGCCTCGGACATCACGGCGAGGCACGAGAGTTCGGGCTTGTCGTCGGACTTGGCTTCTTTCTCGTCGAGCAGGTCGTCGATGATCTGGAAGGCGAATCCCAACCCGTCCGCAAACGCGGACAGTTTCTGGAGGTCGGCGTCGGCGGCTCCGGCGGCGAGCGCGCCGAGGCGGCAAGCGGCACGGAAGAGGTCGGCGGTCTTGTGCTGGAACACGTAGTCGATGACGGCGCGCGTGGGTGTCGCCGCGAAGCGGATGTCTTCGACCTGCCCGCCGATCACGCCGACCGCGCCGGCGGCCGAGGCGAGCTCGGCCACGAGCGCCGCGACGGTGCCGGGCCGTTTTTCGGGCGTGCGCGCGAGGACCTCGAACGCGAGGGTCTGCAGCGCGTCGCCGGCGAGCACGCCGAGGGCTTCACCGTATTTTGCGTGGACCGTAGGCAGCCCGCGCCGCAACAGGTCGTTGTCCATGCACGGCAGGTCGTCGTGCACCAGCGTGTAGGTGTGCAGCAGCTCGATCGCCACGGCCGCC
>CAYMSL010000188.1:0-2382 GCA_964393095.1 uncultured Oscillospiraceae bacterium
CAAGGAGCGCGAGAACGTCAAACCCGAGCCCGAGGCGCTGCCGGAAGCGCGCGTCGAATAAGGGAGAGAGGGACATGGGTAATTTCGAGGAGTTCCTCAGGGCGCACCGCTATACGATCCTGTTCATGTTCGGCGGGCTTACGTTCGCGGTGCTGCTGATCACGATCGGCTTTTGGCGCACGCTGCTGCTTACGGCAATTCTGGGGATCTGTTTCCTCCTGGGTTATCTCATGGACAAAAACGGATTGTCGGGCGTAAGGGGCTTTTTCGAGCGGCTGTTTGCCAGGGACAGGCACGAATGAGCAGAACCAGTGCGCGCGAGGTCGCGATGATGCTCGCGTTTTCTTCGATGTTCGGCGGGGAGGATACGCCGCGCGCCGTTTCCGAAAAGGCGGAGGGCATCGGCTCCGACGCGCTGAGCGACGAGGACGTTGCCTACGTTGAAGAGGTCGTCTCCGGTGTGGACGAGCATGCGGCCGAGATCGACGCGCTCGTGTCGGAGTACGCCGTGGACTGGTCGATCGGGCGCATCGCGCGCGTGGATTTGAGCATCCTGCGCGTGGCGATCTACGAGATGCTCTACCGCGACGACGTGCCGACCGGCGCCGCGATCAACGAGGCGGTGGAGCTTGCCAAGCGCTACGGCGGCGAGCGTTCCTACGCCTTCATCAACGGCATACTCGGCAGCGTGGCAAAGCGGATCGAGGCGACATGAGCCGCCTCTTTCTCGGCTTCGACACGAGCTGCTATACAACCTCCGTATCCTGCGTTTCCAATGAGGGCATCGTTTTCGAACGGAGAACGATGCTTTCCGTGCCGTTGGGGGAGCGCGGGCTAAGGCAGAGCGACGCGGTGTTTCAGCACATCAAAAACCTGCCGCCGCTTGTGGACGAGCTGTTTGGTTCGATCGATCGCGGCAGGGTTGCCGCCGCGGCGGTCAGCGCCCGGCCGACTGCGCGCGAGGATTCCTACATGCCCGTGTTTCTCGCGGGCAAGCTTTGCGCCTTGAGCGCGGCAAACGCGCTCGGCGTACCGCTGCTCGAAACGACGCATCAGGCGGGGCATGTGCGCGCGGCAATGCTGCAAAACGAGGCCGCGCTGGACGGGCCGTTTCTTGCCATGCATCTCTCCGGCGGCACGACGGATCTTTTACTCGTAACGGCAAAGGCGCAAGGAGCGCTCGACATCGAGCGCGTCGGCGGCTCGGACGATCTGCACGCGGGGCAGTTTGTCGACCGCGTGGGCGTGGCCATGGGGCTGTCGTTTCCAAGCGGCCCGGCGCTCGAGCGGCTTGCCATGGCGGCGCAGGAGCGCTCGCTGCGCGTGCCTTCGAGTGTGCGGGATTTGACCTGCTCGTTCTCCGGGCAGGAGACGCATTGCTTGCGGCTCTTTGCCGAGGGCAGTGCGCGTGAGGAGGTCGCCTATGCGGTGTTCGACTGTCTCGCGCGCACGTTTTCCAAGCTGCTTACAGCCGCCTTTGCCCGCTGCGGCTGCGAGAGCGCGCTGCTCTCGGGCGGCGTGGCGGAGAGCCGGCTCATGCGGACGCTGATCGAGCGGCGGCTCGGACGGAGCCTGCTCTACGCGCAAAAAGGCCTCTCCGGCGACAACGCCGTCGGCGCGGCGCTGCTTGCGCGCGATCGGTTTTTTGCCGATCCCGTCTAGCATGCGTAAGGGGCTTGTTTGAACAAACTGTCGTTAGAGGGAAGGTGCGGACGCTTGGAGTTGCCGGAGATGCTCTTTTCGGTCAGCGAGCTCAACGAATACGTTGGGCTGCTGCTTTCGGGGGATCCGAACCTTGCCGACGTACGCGTCTCGGGCGAGATCAGCGGGTTTAAACGCCACACCTCGGGGCATCTGTACTTTTCGCTGAAAGATGAAAACGCGCTCGTGCGCTGCGTGATGTTTCGCCAGCAGGCGGCGCGGCTATCCTTTCAGCCGCAGGACGGCATGCAGGTTTTGCTGCGCGGCCGCGCGTCGCTCTACGGCAAGGACGGCTCTTTTCAGCTTTACGCACAGGCGCTGCAAAAGCGCGGCGAAGGCGAGCTGTTTCGCCGCTTTCTCGCGCTGAAGGAGGAGTTGGGCCGCCGGGGCTACTTCGACGCCGCGCGCAAGCGGGAGATTCCGTTTCTGCCGCGCTGCGTCGGCGTCGTTACGAGCGAAACGGGCGCGGCCGTGCAGGACATCGTCAACATCATCCGCCGGCGCTTTCCGCGCATGCCCATCGTGCTCGCTCCCGTCAAGGTGCAGGGCGAGGGCGCGGCGGAGCAGATCGCCGAAGCGATTCGTCTGATGAACGCGCGGGATGCGGCGGATGTGCTGATCGTCGGCCGCGGCGGCGGCAGCATCGAGGATCTTTGGGCGTTCAACGAGACGGGTGTGGCC
>CAYMSL010000189.1:0-829 GCA_964393095.1 uncultured Oscillospiraceae bacterium
TGAAGGGTACATGAACGGACCGCGGCACTTTTGTTACAAAGCTTGACAGGGGAGCAACAATGGAATTTGCAAGGGGTCTAAAAAAAGGGCGCGCCTGAAGAGGAGGAGCCTTTTTGTAAGTGAAGGTTACTCGAACCCGGGTGCGACGCTGATTATATAAGCGATATGGAGCGCTACAGGTTGCCCTGGTCTTTGAGCAGCGTGCTGATCAGCTCCGCGCGGCTCGCGGCGTCGTAATTGGAGAATATGCTGCGCACGTGAGTTTTGACGGTGCTTTCGCGGATAAACAGCGACTTGGAGATGTCGCGATTGGAATTGCCGCCGGGGAGCAGCGCGAGCACTTCGTTTTCGCGGCCGGTCAGCGGGTCGATGGGCTTCGTGCGGAGGATGATGGCCGCGCGCTGTTTTTTGCCCATGCGGTCGTACACGGCAAGGTAGGCGTGGCTTTTGAGCGGCGGGAGGAGGCGGCGGTTGAGCGGCGGCAGCAGCGTCGGCGTGAGACAGACGATCATCGGCGCGATGACCGCGACCCCCGCGCCGGAAAGGCGCATGGAAGCGACGCCGATGCCGATGAGGTCGCCGCCAAGCACGCCGAGCACGTTCGCGGAAAGCCCGATTTCGTTTTTCGCCGTGAAAGCCCTAAGGTAATATCCCGAGGCCGCCACCGCGCAGCCGCTCAAAAAACCGGCGACGATCAGGCCGATCAACCACAGCGCGCAGAGCGGAAATCGGTGTTTTTTCACATGAAAACGGCCGAAACCGAACGGAGCGTTTGGATTTCGACCGTCGTTCTGTTCTATCGCTTTTACCCAAAGATCGACAGTACGCC
>CAYMSL010000189.1:839-2341 GCA_964393095.1 uncultured Oscillospiraceae bacterium
CGTTTACGCTTCTTGCGGTCGGCAAGCTCGTTGAGACGAATCTCCTGTTTCTGCTCGGAGGAGGCAAGCGCCGCCAGCGCGAACGCCAGCACCTCGCGGCCGCGCTCGCCGGAGAGCACCGGTTCCCTATGGTCGCGAATGGCTTCGATAAAGTCGACGGTCGAGTGGATGAACGCATCCTGCCAGTCGCTCGGAACATCCCAATATTCCGTGATTTTGCCGTCGCGATACATGACGACGGGCGCTATGGTTTCCAGCATCTCCGCCGTGCAGCGTGTCAGCCACAGTACGCCGCGCGTTCCGGTCACCTCCATGCGCTCGTCGCAGGTATAGTATTTACCCTTTACGTAAAGCTCGGGGGCGGAGGTGATATCCCAAACGCCGTATACCTTTTTATCCGCGTACTTCCACATGATGACGGCGGGTACGTCCTGCATGATCCCGGGCAAAACCGGCGTTTCATCGATCCAGGCGCTGACCTTTTCAATGCTGCCAACCAGATCGATAAACAGGGAAAACTTATGATATCCGTCGTCGAACACCACGGGCCCGCCGCCGCAGAGCGAGTCGTTGAGCCGCCAGAGCCAGCTGCCCAGATCGACTTTCCAGCCGGTATGCGGGCAGTCCTCGCTGCTTACGCCGGTACGCGCCGCCCGCGCCGCTGCTCCGGGGATATTATCCGAGCAGAGCGAGGCGTTGCACATCTTATACCGCACGCCCTGCACTTGGCCGATCTCTCCACGCTCGATCATGCTCTTGAGAAGCAGATAGGGCGGATAGTGTACGAAGTTCTCAAACACCTTCAGCACGACGCCGTTTTCCTTCGCGGCGGCGATCATTTCGTCGCACTCCGAGAGACAAAGCGCCATGGGCTTTTGCACGGAAACGTGTTTCTTCGCGCGGCAGGCGGCGACGGTGAGTTCGCAGTGCAGATGGTGCGGCACGAGAAGCTCAACGCCCGTCACATCCGGATCGTTCAGCACCGTCTCATACGAAGCGTATACATTCGGAATGCCGTGTTCCGCGGCAAACCGCTTCGCCGTCTGCGGATTTTTATCGTATACCCCCCAAAGAACCGCGTCGTCGCGGTCACGATAGCCCGCGACATGCAGCGTGGCGATACGGCCGCAACCGATCAGGACAAACTTCATTTTTTCCATATGACACCCCCACCAGATTCTAAAAAATCGTTGCGGAATTGTAAGAAATGATGATGCGCGTTTTACGCGCGCAAACTGCCGGCGCCTCGCCTGATTTTTCGAGCGGCAGGATCATCCGACTGCATGGGCGCGGGTGGCCGCGGCGTTGGACTGCGCTTCGAAGCGGTATGTTCTTATAACGGAGACGGCATCGCGCCTCGCCGGCAAGCGCCGCCTCTCGCCATTCAGCGCAGCCCGCCGCGTATACGGATCTATAGTGAATCGAACGGGTTTATAGCACGCCGTCCCATGTATTCACCTTGCCATGGTTCGATTCCTCCATAAACCAGGCGCTCGTAACGG
>CAYMSL010000190.1:0-2286 GCA_964393095.1 uncultured Oscillospiraceae bacterium
CGTGGCCAAGCTCGGCCAGCTCTACCTAAACGGCGGCCTTTGGCAGACGCCGCAAGGGGAGAGGCGGCTGCTCAGCGAGGCGTGGATTCGCGAAGCCACGCGTTCGCAGATCGACACGCCGAACGGCGAGATCACCTTTGGCTACGGGCATCAGATCTGGATGACCGAGCGCGCGGGGGCCTTCCTCTTCAATGGCGCGTTCGGGCAGTATATGCTGGCCCTGCCGGAGCACAAGGCGCTTGTGGTGCTCTTTTCCGGTACGTCGCGGCTCTTTGCGCACGGCGGCGTATTGAGCCTTGTAAGCGCGGCCTTCGAGGGCGCGCATGACGAGCCGCTTTTGCCGAACGAGCGGGCGCGCGAGGCGCTTGCGGGCACCTGCGGCGCGCTGACGGCGCGCTATCGCAAGCCGTTCTACGATCCGGCGCGCGCTCCCGCGCCGTTTGAGGAGATCGCAGGCCTGCTCGGCGGGCGCGTCTACAACTTTCCGCAGAACATCGGCGGGTTGTTTCCGATGATCCTGCAAAGCGTGCACAACAACTACACGGCGGGCGTCTCGCAGATCGCTTTTACCCGCGCCGAAAACGGCTTGCGCATGGAGTTGGTCGAGGGCGCCTGTACGCACCGCCTGCTTCTCCTGCCCGCGGGCTACAGCACGGGCGTCGTCACCCAGCGGCAGGATGTGCATGCGGTTTGCGCCGCCGTGCAGACGGAGTCGCTTTCAAACGGCGGCTTTGCCCTGCATGTATGCGCGCACTTCGTCGAAACGCCGTTTACGCGCCTGCTTCACCTTACCTTTGCCGACGACAGGCTCACGCTCGTGTGCGACGAGTGGCCCACGGTGCGGGACGCCTCCGCCATGCTCATGGAGCTTGCGGGCATCACGCGCGTGGACGTGGTGCGCACGCTCATGCCGCTGCTTCGGCGCGAGCGCTTGCAGCACACGCTGCGCACCTTTACGACCGTCACCGTGCAGGGCTCCCTCTAACCTCCTTTTCTAACCTCCTTTTTTTGAAAGAAAAGGAGGCAAAAGAACTTGCATTTTGTTGGAAAGCGAAGCCGGAATGAAGAGATCCGGCTTCGCTTTCTAAATTACTGTGGGGTTCCAAGGGGCGTGCCCCTTGGCGGGGCTAGGGGCGGCGCCCCTGAAAAGAGGGGGTGCAGGGGCTTTGCCCCTGCCGGGGTGCGGGGCGGAGTCCCGCGAGAGGGGTTCCAAGGGGTTTTACCCCTTGGCGGGGCTAGGGGCGGCGCCCCTATACGAGATAGAAAAAACGAAGCCTGACTAGCCGGTCAAGCTTCGCTTTGTACGCAGGTGAGGGGTCCGGGGGCTTTGCCCCTGGCTAGGCCGACTGTTTCGGCTTCTTGGCGGCCTTTTTCGCGCCCCGGCTCTCGGCGAGCAGCGGCGGGCAGGATTTGTCGATCACATCCGCCGTGATGCGGCAGGTGGTCACGTCGTCGCGCGAGGGGATGTCGAACATGATGTCGAGCATCACGTCCTCGAGTATCGCGCGCAGGCCGCGCGCGCCGGTCTTGCGCTCGAGCGCCTTCTTCGCGACGGCGCGGATGGCCTCGTCGTCGAAGGTAAGCTCGACGCCGTCCATTTCAAAGAGGCGCATGTACTGGCGCGTGAGCGCGTTTTTCGGCTCGGTGAGGATGCGCACAAGCGCGTTCTCATCGAGGTCCTCGAGGGTCACGATGATTGGCATGCGGCCGACAAACTCCGGAATCAGCCCGAACTTGAGCAGGTCTTCGGGGAGAATGCTCTTGAGCACCTCGCCGATGTCCTTTTTCTCGCGGGACTGGACGTCCGCGCCGAAGCCCATGATCTTGTGGCCGACGCGCTTTTCGATGATCTTGTCGACGCCCGAAAACGCGCCGCCGCAGATGAAGAGGATGTTCGTCGTATCGATCTGGATAAACTCCTGGTGCGGATGCTTGCGCCCGCCCTGCGGGGGCACGGAGGCGACGGTGCCTTCGAGAATCTTGAGCAGCGCCTGCTGTACGCCTTCGCCGGAGACGTCGCGCGTGATCGAGACGTTTTCGCCCTTGCGCGCGATCTTGTCGATTTCGTCGATGTAGACGATGCCCTTGCTGGCCTTGTCGACGTCGTAGTCGGCGGCCTGAATGAGCTTGAGCAGGATGTTCTCGACGTCCTCGCCGACGTAGCCGGCCTCGGTGAGGCTTGTGGCGTCCGCCATGGCGAAGGGCACGTTGAGTATGCGCGCGAGCGTCTGGGCGAGCATGGTCTTGCCGCAGCCGGTGGGCCCGAGCAAAAGTACGTTGCTCTTC
>CAYMSL010000191.1:0-2262 GCA_964393095.1 uncultured Oscillospiraceae bacterium
GCAGTAATGTCCAGGCTCGTAGTAGCCCACGGCGCAGAGCGGATTAACCTTGGAGGTGGAAAAGCGTGCCGGCACTTGCCCGTCTTCGAGCAGCTCCGGCCCGAACGTCCAGATCTGGTACGGGTTCCTGGCATAGATCGCGTCGAGCTCGTCGCGCTTTGTGGAAGCGGGGAAGGTCTCCATCACGCCGTCGTAGTAGAGCACGCAGATGTCGTCTTCAAGCGGCAGGCTGTTGACCCATTCCACGCCGTTTCGCACGGCGACAAGGCCGCTCTTGCGGAAGGTGAAATTATCGCCCGAGATGGCGACGACGGCGTTCGTCAGCTGCGAAAGCTGCACGGTGGACATCACGTTTTTACGATCGCCCTCGTTTTGGGCTTCAAAATCGAAAGCCATCGCGGTGCGAAAGCTTGAGATGTCCTTCACATAAATATCGGCGACGTAATAGACGACGGGCCGACTTTCGCTGCCCGCGGCAACCTGCGTCAGTTCGACGGAGATGTTCGCGCTCCGGTAGGAATCCGCGGTCGAGAGAACCTCGCCGTCGGTGAACTGTTCCGCATATTTGCCGCCGAGCAGGTCGGTGTCGGCGCCCGCAAGCGTGGGCGCGGGCGTTTCGTTTGCGTCGGCTGACGCGGCGGGCGCGGTCGGCGCGGCTCCGGCGGGACTTGCGCTCGCGTTCAAGGCAGGTGTGGGCGCGGCAAGCGCGCGCGTTTCGTAGCGCGTGACGCGGACGTGGTGGAAGTAGGCGAACGTCACGAGAAATATGCCAAGCAGCGCGAGATCGACGAGAATCGCGCGCACGAGCCGGCTTGCGCGGCGGGAAGAGGTCTGTTTCATGGGCGGCTCTCCTCGCTGTTTGGCGAAAACACGAATCTGCGCTGGATATAGAAGCTCAGCGGATAAAGCGCGATCTCGACGAGCAGCTTACCCACGGAGATCGGCATGACCTTCGTGATAAAGAACAGGAGGCCGTAGTTGATGGCGAGCATGCCGGCCGCGAGCAGGTAGTAGCGCAGGATGCTGCTCCTCGAGCGGTGCTCGAAGACGAGCTTGCAGTTGATGAAGTAGTTGATCAGCGAGCTGATCACGCGCGCCGCGACGACGCTCACAAGCAGCGACTCCGGCATGCCGCGCGTGCCGGAGGAAAGGCCGAGCACGAGCACGTAGTCGACGAGCATGGTCAGTAGCGACGAGGCGACAAACAGCAAAATCATCTTATAGATGCGCCAGGCGTCGCGCACGGGGTTAAAGTGCGAGGAGCGGTTGTTTTCGATATAGACGGTTTCGATGGTGACCTCCTGCATCGGGATGCGGTGGCGCGTGGCGTAGAGCAGGACATTGATTTCGTACTCGTAGCGATCGCCCTTCATCTCGAGCATCATCGGAATGCGAAACACGCCGAACGCGCGCAGCCCGGTCTGCGTGTCGTATACCTTAACGCCCGTGGACAACGCAAAGACAAGGCGCGTAATCGCGTTGCCGGCGCGGCTCTTAAACGGCACCTTGCCCGTAAAGCGGCGGCTGCCGAGCACGAGCTTCTCGGGGGCCGCTTCCCAGGCCGCGGAGACGCGCACGATGTCCTCCGGCAGGTGCTGGCCGTCGGCGTCGACGGTCACAACGCCTTCGGCGGCGGGGTACTGTTCATAGATGTAACTCAGCGCGGTACGCAGCGCGGCGCCCTTGCCGCGGTTGATCGAATGAACCAATATGGTGGCGTACGGCTCGAGCGATTCGAAGAGCGGCGCGCGGTCCGCGTCGCTGCCGTCGTTGACGATCACCAGGGGGAAATCCGTGCGCTCATGGAGCGCAAGCACGAGTCGGTAAAGCTTTTCGTCCGGCTGGTAGGCCGGAATGACGACGATCATTCCTCCGTCTCCTTCCGTGTATTGAGCGGCGCACAAAAGAACAGTATACAGTATAAACTATTTTTGGGCGTCTGAAAAGGTCTCTTTTCCTCGAAGGAGGTCGGGGCGGTCAACATTGTAAACTCTTTGTAATATATTCAAACGGGCGCGGAAACGCGGGATTCTTTGATATAATAAAGGTCGGCTTTACAGCGGAAAGGATTAGGACTACGCAGATGGCACGCAACGCAAACGACGACTTCTTCCCGGACGAAACGAACGACGCGGAGGCGTACGGCCCGGAACCGCAGGGCGCTGCGGAGGAGCTTTTGCCGGCGGAGGAGCTTTTGCCGGCCGAACCCGACGACGACGTCGAGGCCTTTGTGCCAACCGATTTTTATCCCTCCACCGGTGC
>CAYMSL010000192.1:0-2246 GCA_964393095.1 uncultured Oscillospiraceae bacterium
CGCGATGGCGATGAGCTGCCTTTGCCCCTGCGAAAGGTTGCCGCCGTTGCCCGTGAGCATGGTCTGATAGCCCTCGGGCAGGCGCGCGATGAAATCGTCCGCGCCCGCAAGCTCCGCCGCGGCGACGCACTCTTCGTCGGTTGCGTCGAGCCGGCCGTAGCGGATGTTGTCCATAACCGTGCCCGTAAAGAGATTCGTATCCTGCAGCACGTCCTGCAATACCATGCCAAGGGAGCGGCGCAGGTCGCTCTTTTTGATCTTGTTGATGTTGATGCCGTCGTAGCGGATCTTGCCGTCCGCGATGTCGTAGAAGCGGTTGAGCAGATTCGTAATCGTCGTTTTGCCCGCGCCCGTCGCGCCGACGAACGCCACCTTCTGGCCCGGCTCGGCAAAGAGCGTGATGTCGCAGAGAACGGGTTTATCCGCTGTGTAAGAAAAATCGACCCCGCTTAGGCGCACGTCGCCCGCGAGTTTGACGTAGCGCGCCGTACCGTCGCCGAGCGGCTGCTTCCAGGCCCAGAGGCCCGTTCGCTCGGCGCATTCGCGGAGAACGCCGTCCGCCTCCTTTGCGTTGACGAGCGTAACAAGGCCGCTGTCCGCTTCGGGCGCTTCGTCGAGCATTTCGAATATGCGCCCCGCGCCGGCAAGCGCCATGATCACGGCGTTGAGCTGCTGGGAAACCTGGTTGATGTTGCCCGAGAACTGGCGCGTCATGTTCAAAAACGGCACCACGATGCTGATGCTGAACGCAAGGCCCGAAAGGCTCAGGTTCCTTGCCTTTGTCAGGAGGAATATGCCGCCCGCCACAGCGACCGCTACATATATGAGGTTGCCGATGTTCATAAGGACCGGGCCAAGGATGTTGGCGTATTTGTTGGCGTGTTCCGCGTCGTGAAACAGCGCGTCGTTGACGACGTCGAAGCTTGCCTTCGTCTCCTCCTCGTGGCAGAAGACCTTGATGACCTTCTGGCCGTTCATCATCTCCTCGATGAAACCCTCGGTCTGGCCGAGCGAACGCTGCTGGCGCATGAAGTACTTGGCGGAGCTGCCGCCGATCTTCTTGACCGTCACGAGCATAAACGACACGCCGAGCAGCACCACGCCCGCCATCCAGATGCTGTAGTAAAGCATGATCGTAAAGAGCGTAAGCACCATCACGCCGGAGCTTAGCAGCTGCGGCAGGCTTTGCGAGATGAGCTGGCGCAGCGTGTCGATGTCGTTTGTGTAGTAGCTCATCACGTCGCCGCGCGGGTGCGTGTCGAAGTAGCTGATGGGCAGATCCTCCATGTGGTCGAACAAACGGCCGCGCATTTTTTTCAGCGACCCCTGCGTGATCGCGACCATCGCGCGATTATACGTAAACGACGAGACGAGCGAGACGAGATACAGCCCCGCGAGGATCGAGACGAGGCGCAGGATCTGCGGCCCGATGGATGCCCAGCCGGCCCCCTGATTTTCCTCGAGCACCGCGATGATGTTCTGCATAAAGATCGAGGGAATCGAGGAGACCGCCGCCGTAAACACGATGCATAGCAGCACAAGCGGCAGCGCGACGGGATAGAAGGCAAACAGCATCCGAATCAGCCGCTTCATCGTCCCCTTTTGAAATGCGGTCTTTTGCTTCATTGCCGTTCACCAGCCTTGTTCTGGGATTCGTACACCTCGCGGTAGATCTCGTTTGCGCAAAGCAGCTCCTCGTGCGTGCCGACCGCCGCGATGCCGCCCTTGTCCAGAAGCACGATGCGGTCGGCGTCCTGCACGGAGGCGACGCGCTGGGCGATGATGATCTTTGTCGTCTCGGGGATATAGTCGCGAAGCGCCTTGCGAATCTTCGCGTCGGTATGGGTATCGACGGCGCTTGTGGAGTCGTCGAGTATGAGCACCTTCGGCTTTTTGAGCAGCGCGCGCGCAATGCAGAGGCGTTGCTTCTGCCCGCCGGAAACGTTTGTACCGCCCTGCTCGATGCGCGTGTCGTACCCTTCGGGGAACTGGGAAATAAAGTCGTGCGCCTGCGCAAGCACACAGGCGTCTTGCAGCTCTTCGTCGGTGGCGAGCGGATTGCCCCAGCGCAGGTTCTCCCTGATCGTACCGGAGAAGAGGAGGTTGTTTTGCAGCACGACCGCAACTTGATTGCGCAGCGATGTAAGGTCGTAGTCGCGCACGTCCACGCCGCCGACGCATACGACGCCCTCCGTGGCGTCATAGAGCCGCGGAATCAGCTGGATCAGCGATGTCTTCGACAAACC
>CAYMSL010000193.1:0-2244 GCA_964393095.1 uncultured Oscillospiraceae bacterium
GCCTCGCCCTCACGTACCGCCACGCGCAGGGCGAACCCGACGACGGCATCACCTGCACCGTGCCGGCCGCGCTCCTGCCGCTGGCCGCTTCCTGGCGAAGCGACTGGCTCGTGCCCGGTCTGCTGGACGAGAAGCTGCGCTGGATGGTCAACGTGCTGCCCGCCAAGTACCGCCGCCTGCTTCAGCCGGTCGACGAGACCCTCGCGATGTGCCGCACCCGCATGACGCCCGGGCGCGGCGCGCTAGCCGAGGCTTTTTCCGATGCGCTGTACGCCGTCCGCGGCGTGCGCGTGCCGCCCGAAACCTGGAAAGAGGACGCCTGCCCGGAACACCTGCGCATGCGTTTCCTCGCCGTCGACGAAGGCGGGCGCGAGCTCGGCAGCGGGCGCAACATCGCGCCGCTCGTCCGGCTTTTCGCCGCGCGCGTCGCCCAAGCCGCAGCCGCCGAACGCGCCGCAAGCCCGTGGCACAGGGACGGGCTCACGCGCTGGGACTTCGGCCCCCTCCCGACGCAAGTCGATGTGGGCAAGGCGGGCTGGCCGATCATCAACTACCCCGCGCTGGCCGACGCCAAAGACTCGGCGTCGCTCCGCCTGTTCGCAGACCCCGCAGAAGCCGCCGCAAGCCACGAGAAAGGCGTCGGGCGCCTGTTTGCGCTGGCCCTCGGCAAGGAGTGGAAGCGCTTCACTCAGCCGGCCTCTCTGCCGCGCGCCGTCGCGCTCTACGCCAAGCAGCTCGAGATGAGCGCCGAAATGTTGGGCGAGGAGATCGCACGCGCCGCGCTGCGCGAAACGTTCACGGAAGACAAGCCCGTCATCCGCGACGAAGACGCCTTTCAGAAACGCCTGAGCGCGGAACGCGCGCGGCTCGGCGGCGTCCACACCGCCCGCACGCGGCTGGCGGTCGCCATTCTGCATGCGGCCGCCGAAGCCGAAGCGCTGCTGCTGAAGACGCCTCTGCCGCAGCCGACGCTCGACGATCTCTCCGAACAGCTCGCGTGGCTGGTTTTCCCCGGCTTCGCCGAGTCGGTCACAACCGCGCAGCTACAGCAGGTGCCGCGCTATCTCGAGGCGTGCCGCGTCCGCATCCAGCGCGCGCAGACCAACCCCGCAGGCGATTTGCGCAAGCTCGCCGACCTCCAGCCGCTGTGGCAGCGCTATGTCCGGCACACCGCGCTGGCGGAGCCGCCGCGCCACGACAAAGCGCTGCTCGCCCAATACCGCTGGCTGGTGGAAGAGTTCCGCGTCTCGCTCTTCGCGCAGGAGCTCCGCACCCCCGTCCCCGTCTCCGCGAAGCGCCTCGACGCGCTGTGGCAGCAGGTGCTGCTGCCTTGATGCACTGTCGCCTTTGCCGCGCGCCAGTTAGCGTTTGAACGCCGCCCTCGGATAATGATATCTTATGTCTGATGAAAAAACGGACGAAAAATCTTTACCCGGTTTCGAAAGATTTGTACGAGTTCGTTCAAGCGAATCAAAAGCGTGTGCTCTCCGCAAGCGACATGCCGGGCCGCATTCGCGAAAACATCGCCTCTTATTTATCTGCGATTGAAGCATCCGGCTACCGTCTGTTGTCGGTTGACTCCCATCCGAATTTGCTGGTACAGGGTCAATTCATGTTTTGGCCCGTCAATCAAGAGCCTCCGGCCTTATTGCCGCCTTGCGAACGGCCGTATTGTCCAGTCGTTACCGGACGCCCCATCGGCATCGACTTGTTCGCGGGAGCAGGAGGCCTTTCCATGGGTTTCGAGCAGGCCGGCTTCGACATTGCCGCGTGTGTCGAGATCGACCCCATACATTGTGCTACGCACGAGTATAATTTCCCCTATGCGGCCTCGATTTGCGGCAGCGTGATTGATCTGTCGGGCGAGATGATCCGCCGCCATGCAGGCATAGGAGACCGCGACATCGACGCGGTGTTCGGCGGCGCACCTTGCCAGGGCTTTTCAATGATTGGCAAGCGAACTCTGGATGACCCCCGCAACAAATTGGTGTTTCACTACGTCCGGCTTGTCAATGAATTGCGTCCAAAATACTGTGTGTTCGAAAACGTGAAGGGGCTGACCGTCGGCAAGCAGGTGCAGTTTCTCAACGAGCTGATCTCCGCGCTTGGAGACGCCGGTTATCGTGTCGTTCTCCCCTATCACGTCCTGAACGCCGCGGATTATGGAGTTCCCCAAAATCGTTTTCGTCTTTTCCTGATGGCTTACCGTACCGACCAAACCCCGCCTGTCTATCCTCTGGCACA
>CAYMSL010000194.1:0-2235 GCA_964393095.1 uncultured Oscillospiraceae bacterium
AGGTGCTCGCAAACCTCATTACGCTCCTCTTGGGTTTGACGGTTGCGGCCAACATGCAGGCGGAGGCGTTCCTCTCGCTGAAAACGCTTATGATCATCGGCCTCGGGCTTGTCGCCTTCATCTTCGATACGGCGGGCGGCGTGCTCTTTGGCAAATTCCTCAACCTCTTCCTCAAGCGCAAGGTCAACCCGATGATCGGCGCCGCGGGCATCTCGGCTTTCCCGATGTCCTCGCGCGTTGTGCACAAGATGGGGCTTGCCGAGGATAACCAGAACTTCCTCCTCATGCACGCCGCCGGCGCGAACGTGGCCGGTCAGATTGCCTCCGTGCTTGCGGGCGGCATCCTGCTCAACATGATCATCAAATAGGAGGTATGAAACGATGCTGAATCAAACGGCCTCTTTTATGCAGACGCTCGAATACATGGGTATCGGCATGCTGGGAATATTCCTTGTGACGCTTGCCATCATCGGCTCGGTTGCGCTGCTCAACGGCTTAACGGGCGCGGCGGGCAAGCGGAAGCGTTCCGGCCAAGAGGATGCGTAAACCCCTTTGCCGGCGTACATAACGGCGGCGCTATGCACTCAAAGATGAAGATAAGGGAGAAAAGGGAGAAAGGGAATTATGGAGAACTACTTTTTGTACGGGTCGGTGTTGATCTCGCTGCTGGCGTTCGCGTTTGCGGCCTGGCTCTACCTCTGGGTTAAGCGCCAGCCCTGCGTCAACCCCAAGATCCAGAAGGCCTGCGGACTCATCCAGGCGGGCGCGCGCACATTCCTCAAAAAGGAATACCTCGTGCTGGCACGCTTTGCCGGCGTGGCGGCGCTGCTGATCCTTGTGTTCCTGCCGAGGCCGATCTGGCTTGGCGCATGGCAGAACAACGTGATCATGGTGCTCGCGTATCTCTGCGGCACGGCGTTCTCCGCCGTAGCGGGCAAGATTGGCCTCGAGGTCGCAACGATCGCCAATGGCCGCGCGGCCGAGGCGGCGCAGAAGGGCATCAAGCCCTCGTTTATGGCGGGCTTCCGCGGCGGCGCCGTCATGGGCATGGCGGTCGTCGGCACGAGCCTGCTCGGCGTCGCGATCGTCTATCTTGTTACAAAGGACCCCACGGTCATACTTGGCTTTAGCTTCGGCGCAAGCTCGCTTGCACTCTTTGCCAAGGCCGGCGGCGGCATCTTTACAAAGACCGCGGACATCAGCGCGGACCTCGTCGGCAAGGTGGAGCTTGGCATCCCCGAGGACGACCCGCGCAACCCCGCCGTCATCGCCGACAACGTGGGCGACAACGTGGGCGACGTGGCCGGCATGGGCGCGGACCTCTTCGATTCCAACGTGGCCTCGATGGCGGCGGCGCTCGTGATGGGCGCGGCGCTCGACGCGGCCACCGGCGGCAAGAACGTCGCGATGGTGTTTTGCTTTGCGGCGCTCGGCCTGCTCGCGTCGATTCTCGGCGTGATGACCGCCCGCATCGGCAAGCACGGAAGCCCGACACGGGCGCTCAACTCCAGCACCTATGTTACCACGGGCATCTACGTTGTTTTGACCGCGGCGGCGACCTACCTGTTCAACTTCTCCTGGCGCATCTGGGGCGCCTGCATCGTCGGCCTGCTTGTGGGCGTGATCATCGGCATCACGACCGACTACTTTACGGACGATTCCAAGAAACCCGTGCACGTCGTGGCAAAGGCCAGCGGTTCCGGCCCGGCGTTTACGATCCTCTCGGGCATCTCCTACGGCCTGCTTAGCGTGCTGCCGGCGATGATCGGCATCGGCATTTCCGCGCTTGTTGCCTACAAGCTCTGCGCGCCGATCGATCCGGCGAACTCCACGACCTACGCGCTGTTTGGCATCTCCATGGCGGCCGTCGGCATGCTCTCGATCGTCGGTATGATCGTAAGCAACGACGCGTACGGCCCCATCGTCGACAACGCCCGCGGCCTTGCCGAGATGGGCGATCTTGGCGAAGAGGTGCTTGCCATCACCGACGAGCTCGATTCCGCGGGCAATACCGTTAAGGCCGTGACCAAGGGTTTTGCGATTGCGGCGGCCGGTCTGACGGTCATTGCGCTGCTTGGCGCGTTTATGAGCGAGGTCAACACCGCTGCGGCGGCGCTCGGGGTAACGGGCCTCACCGGCTTCGATGTGATGAACCCGCTCGTGTTCTTCGGCATGCTTGTCGGCGCGGCGATTCCCGCCGTGTTCTCGGCCATGCTGATCCTGGGCGTGGACCGC
>CAYMSL010000195.1:0-1632 GCA_964393095.1 uncultured Oscillospiraceae bacterium
CAAGGACTTTGCGGAGTTCACCATGGGCGCGGACAAAGCGGAAGCGCTGGCTAAGGACATTGCCGGCAAGATGGCAAAATCTCAGAAGTACGTGCGCGGCTTCTACACGGGCGGCACGCTCTGCGACGAGGCCATGAAGCTCATGATCGGCGGGCTTGGCCACATCTACAGCAACATTCCGCTGCGCGCGGAGGATAAGCTGCCCGACGCGAAGGGCGGCAAGAGCCGCGAGCATACGTTCCTCGACTTTGGCGACGACGAGTTTACCGTAGGCCGGCCGCACCCGATGATCGACCCGAGCCTGCGCGCCGAGCGCGTGATCGCCGACGGCAGGGACCCGGCGTGCGCGGTGATCATGACCGACTGCGTGATCGGCTACGGCTCGCACCCGAACCCGGCCGAGGACCTCGCCGCCGCGATCAAGACCGCGAAGGCCGAGGCCGAGCGGGCGGGGCGGCACCTTTGCTGCGTGGCCGCGGTATGCGGGACCGAGGGCGACCCGCAGTGCCTGAGCAGGACGCAGAAGCAGCTTGAGGACGCGGGCGCGATCGTCTTGCCGAGCAACGCGCAGGCGACGCGCTTCGTTGAGCGTATCCTCGCGAACTTACATTGAGGAGGCACGGCAATGAGCAAGCTCAACGAACTCTTTGACAAAAAACTGCACGTCGTCAACTTTGGCATCGAGTCGTTTTACGACGATCTCGCGGGGCAGAAGGAAGCGGCGATTCACGTGGATTGGAAGCCGGTCGCGGGCGGGGACAAGGTCGCCGCGGCAAACCTGCGCAAGCTTAAAAAGCCCGCGCTCGCGGAGAAGATCGACGAAGCCAACCGCGAGGCCCTGCGCCGCATACTCGCCGCGCAGCCGACCATCGTGGGCCTCGGCATCGCGGGCGAGGTCATCCCCGGCATGACGAAGAAGACCATACTCCACGCCGGCCCGCCGGTGACCTGGGAGCGTATGTGCGGCCCGCAGCGCGGCGCCGTGATGGGCGGCCTCGTCTACGAAGGGCTCGCCAAGGACATCGCGGAGGCGGAAGCGCTCGCGGCAAGCGGCGAGATTACGTTCGATCCCTGCCACATGCACGACGCGGTCGGCCCGATGGCGGGCGTTGTGACCTACAGCATGCCGGTCTGGATACTCGAAAACAAAGCCTTCGGCAACCGCGCCTACTGCACGATCAACGAGGGCCTCGGCAAGGTGCTGCGCTTTGGCGCCTGCGACGACGAGGTGCTCACGCGCCTGCGCTGGATGGAGAAGGAACTCTATCCCGTGCTCAAAGAGGCCATGGAGATCCGCGGCCAGGTCGACATCAAGGTCATCATCGCAAAGCTCCTGCAGATGGGCGACGAGGCGCACAACCGCAACGAGGCCGGCACCTCGTTGTTGCTGCGCGAGCTGGTGCCCGCGATCATGTCCTGCTCAAAGACGCAGGAGCAGAAGGTTGCGGCGTTCAACTTCGTCAACGCCAACAACCACACCTTCCTCAACATCTCGATGCCCGCGATGAAGTGCACGCTCGACCCGATCTTCGACATCCCCTACTGCACGGTGCTCGCCACGATGTGCAGAAATGGCACGGACTTCGGCATCCGCATCGCGGGGCTCGGCAGGGACGCCTGGTTTACGGGCAC
>CAYMSL010000195.1:1642-2228 GCA_964393095.1 uncultured Oscillospiraceae bacterium
GGGCGGCATCGGCGGCTTCTGTATGGCCGCGGCGCCCGCGATCGTGCAGTTTGTCGGCGGCGAGGTTGCCGACGCGATCCGCTACTCGACCCAGATGTACGAGATCACGGTGGGCGAGGGCCAGGCCTACAAGATTCCCGCCCTCAACTTCCGCGGCGGCCCGACGGGCATCGACCTAAGGAAGGTCGTCGAAATCGGCATCCGCCCGATCATCAACACGGGCATCGCGCACAAGGATCCCGGCGTGGGCCAGGTCGGCGCGGGCATCGTCAACCCGCCCGAGGCTTGCTTTACGAAGGCGCTCGCGGCCTGCGCGGAGGCGTGGGCGTAACGGCTTCCCCGGTTTTCCCCGAGCGGGGAGAAGCGTAACATATCCAAATTCAATACAGGAGGCACCCACTTATGAGCAAATGGTCCGACATCAAAATGTACGACCTCACGATCCCGATCGGCATCAACACGCCGCCGTGGCCGACCTACGAGCCGCTTCAGATGAAGTTTTTCAAGCGTCTCTCGCCGAACGGCGCCAACGGCCAGCTGCTGACGCACTCCAACCACGTCGGCACGCACCTTGACGGCCCGCTGC
>CAYMSL010000196.1:0-2188 GCA_964393095.1 uncultured Oscillospiraceae bacterium
CTGCCGGAGCGTCGCCCGGAGACGTGTTTGTCAAAGAATGGGTGCGCGGCAAAACAGAGCACCGGCGCATCGGAGACGGCGCGCCGGTTTTCTATGTTTGTTTTTGCGTTCTCCAGTAAGCAGGTGGCGCTTGGGGAGCGGCTATGGAGGGGTTCCCTGTATGCGATAGCATCGGCGTTTGTTCGGTGTTTTCAAGCAAGCCGGGGACGGTTGAGGGGCGGCTATGGAAGAGTTTTCGGTATTCGATATCATCGGCCCGCGCATGACGGGGCCGTCAAGCTCGCACACGGCGGGGGCGGTGCGCCTTGCGCACGTGGCAAGGCACATCGCGGGCATGGACGTTGCCGAGGCGGCGTTTACGCTCTACGGATCGTTTGCCGAGACGGGGCGGGGACACGGCACCGACAAGGCCCTCATCGCGGGCGTGCTCGGCATGGAGCCGGACGACGCGCGCATCAAGGACGCCTATCGCCTCGCGCGCGAAGCGGGCGTGCTCGTCGGCGTCGAATTTTCGGACGAGTCCGTCAAGCGGCCGAACACCGCGCGCATCGTCATCACCGGCGCGGCGGGGCAGCGCACGGAGGTCGTGGGCGAGTCGGTCGGCGGCGGCAGCATACTCGTTACCGAAATCAACGGCCTTGAGGTACGGTTTACCGGCGAATACCCGACGCTCATCATCCAGCACACCGACCAGCCGGGCGTAATCGCCGAGGTTTCGCACGTGCTCGCGCAGCTCAACATCAACATTGCGTTTATGCGCGTGTTTCGCCACGGCAAGGGCGAGGACGCCTATATGACCATTGAGACCGATCAGCCGGTCACCCTGGAGATGCAGGGGATGATCCGCGCGCTCTGCGGCGGTATCAACAAGCTCTTTGCCATCTAGGAGGGACGATTATGACGACGACGCTGTCCGCGGCATTTGAAAACGGTGAGTCGCTCCGGCGGTTTTGCCAGGAAAACGACATTCCGATCTACGAGGCGATGATGCGCCGCGAGGAGAAGCTCTCCGAGCTGCCGCGCGAAGCGCTGCTCGCCGAGATGCAGAAAAACCTCGACACGATGCGCGAGTCGGTAAGCCGCGGCCTCAACGAGAAGGTCGAGTCGGTGAGCGGACTCTTCGGCGGCGAAGCCATGCGGCTGTTTCGCTATGGCAAGCACAATCCGTTCTCCGGTTACACGGCCTGCCGCGCGGCGGCTTCGGCGATGGCCGTCGTCGAGGTCAACGCCTCGATGGGCCGCATCGTGGCGGCGCCGACGGCGGGGGCGAGCGGTATTCTGCCCGGCGTGCTGATCGAGAGCGCGCGGCAGCGCGGCTGGTCGGATGAAACGCTTATCGAAGGTCTTTTTACAGCCGGCGCGGTCGGGCTGATTTTTGCCAAAAACGCCACGATCAGCGGCGCTGGCGGCGGCTGCCAGGCCGAGACGGGCGTGGCGGCGGCGATGACGGCCGCGTCTCTTGTCGAGATCAGCGGCGGCGCGCCCGTGCAGGCGCTCGACGCGGCGGCGATGGCGATCAAGAACGTTATGGGACTCATCTGCGACCCCGTGGCGGGGCTTGTCGAGTGTCCGTGTATCAAGCGCAACGCGCTCGGGGCGGTCAACGCCATGCTCTGCGCGGATATGGCGCTCTCGGGCGTGACGAGCCTGATTCCCTTCGACGAGGTGGTCGCCGCGATGTATGCCGTTGGGCGGGATATCCGCCCGGAGTATCGCGAGACCGCGCGCGGAGGGCTGGCCACAACGCCGACAGGCAAGGCCGTGGCAGAGCGCGTGCGGCGCATGCAGGGGAATTAACGCAGCGTTTTAACAGTAGGCAGAGGGGGAGACATGGGGGTTGGCGGGAAAGTCGGCGGCGCCGGCGTGCGCAGCTTTTTAACCGAGGATGAGAAGAAGAACAGGCCCAAGGTAACCAAGCAGCTTCTTTTTCGCATTCTTGCGTATATCAAGCCCTACCGGGTGCAGTTCATCCTCGTGCTGCTCGCGATCCTGCTTGCCGCCGTGGTCGGGCTGCTGCCCTCCGTCATCACGGGCCGCATCGTCGACGAGGCGCTTATCGGCGAGGATATGACGCTGCTATTAAGGCTGCTCGGCCTTGCATTTTTGACGCTCACGGTCTCGCAGGCCATCAGCGTTCTGCAAAGCTATATCAACTCCTGGATTTCGCAGCGCATCATCTTTGACATGA
>CAYMSL010000197.1:0-2128 GCA_964393095.1 uncultured Oscillospiraceae bacterium
GCGGCCAAGGCGAGCAAAATGACCCCCATCGACGCGCTGCAAAGGCGATAAGAGCAGGCGCATACTTGGCAGCTCTCATGAAAAAACAAGACGGGTCGGGACACACGGGGATGAGTCCGACCCGTCTATTCATGCGGAGAAAAAAACGTCTGCGGCCGTTGCGATTATTTGCGCGATCGCGCATCAGCGCATCGTCAGCGCGTCAAAAGCACCTTGCGCACCGGCGGGATGGCCGCCACGACCATGCACAAAAGCGTATCGACGCCGAGGTAGCCGCCGTTGTAGAGGAACGAATACCACCACGGATTCACGCCCTCGGGCGCATAGGCGCCAAAGAACACCGCGCCGCTGATGACGTGGCAGATAAGCCGCGCCGCGCCGCCGACGAGCGCACCCGCCGGGAGCCGCCAAGCCGCGCCGGAGAGCACATCGCCGCGCTTTGCGGTAACGCCCGCAAGCCCGATGGCCGTGAATGCCAGCGGATAGTCGAGCAGAAGCTGCGCCCAGTGCGCAATCTCCGGCTTTTGAATCAGTTGCAGCAGCCCGTAGGCGAGGCCTGCGAGCAAGCCCTTGCTTACGCCGAAGCGGTAGCTGAAGAACATCAGCGGCAGCATGGAGCAAAGCGTCACCGAGCCGCCCATCGGCATGGAGAACAGCTTGACATAGGAGAGCGCGAACGACAGTGCGATGCACAGCGCGCCATAGACCAGCGTTTTTGTTTTGGTGGTATTGGTCATAAAAAATCAGCCTCCTTTCATCATAGGAAGCCGATTGACAGAAAATTTATATCAAGCGGTATCACTTTCCTACGATGGTATGACCCAACAGGTTCAAAGGGACTCTCTCAGCCCGGACACATTGCCGGACACCCCCGTGATGCCGCCATATTACACCAATCCGTCCGCGCTGTCAAGCCACGCGTCGCGCCGATTCAGCTGTCTCCCGATCGCGCCGGGTTTTCCGTTGTACCATCGTTTCGTCGCTTCTTCGTTTCCACCTGTCGCAGTGCCGCTTGCGAACCGGACGACGGGCATGTATAATCGAACCATGATTCGAAATGTTGTGTTTGATATGGGCAATGTGCTCGTGCGGTATGACGCGGAGTATATCGCGTCGCAGTTTACGCAGGACGAGGCGGCGCGCAAGCTGCTTTTGACAGAGATTTTTCGCGCGCCGGAATGGACGCTGCTCGATGCGGGTTTGCTTGATGAGGAGGAGATGCGCGCGCGCATTGCAAAGCGCCTGCCGGACGCGCTGGTTGAGACGGGGCTTCGCGCCTATGCGCAATGGCATTGCTTCAACCGCCGCATTCCTGAGGCGGAATCGCTCGTCGACGAGCTTAAGCGCGCGGGCTGCCGGCTGTATCTGCTCAGCAACGCGGCGGCGCGTTGGCGCGTCTACTGGCGCGATTTTCCGGCCATGACGGCGCTTGACGGGCATATCGTGTCCGCGCTGGTCGGCGCGCTCAAGCCGGACGCGGCCATCTATCGCATTCTGTTCGACACCTATGGGCTCGACCCCGCCGAGAGTTACTTTGTCGACGACGTGGCTGCCAACGTGGAGGCGGGTCGCGCGCTCGGCATGGACGGCTTTGTGCTGGATCGCTTTCAATACGGCGCGCTGCGCGAGGCGCTCAAGGAAAAGGGCGTCCCGCTCGAGACACCCCGGTAAACCGCACCGCTGTCTTTGCTTTAGAGACCCTGTTTTTGCAGCAGCCGTGCCGACTTGCGCTCGCGCAGCGCCAGCCCGGCCGTGTAGAGAATCAGCGCGGCGAGGATGAACGCAAACGCGGCGATCTTGTCCGGCGTGAACGCTTCGCCGAGCAGGCAGACGCCCACGAGCGCGATGAGCGGTCGAGGGAGAGCGCTTCGCCCATCAGCAGGATGCCGACGAGCGCCATGATGGTCGGCTGTACGAACTGCAAAAAGCCCATTGTGGAGAGCGGCAGGTCGTTGACGCCCTGCGCAAAGAGCATCAGCGGCACGGCGGTGATCGGGCCGGTCGCAATCAGCAGCAACGCGGTTGGGACGTTCAGCCCCGCGAGGGTGGCGTGTCCCGCAGGCGAAAGCAGCAAGTAGAGCAGCGCGGCGGGCGCAAACAGCAGCGTTTCGACGGTGATTCCCACGAC
>CAYMSL010000198.1:0-2119 GCA_964393095.1 uncultured Oscillospiraceae bacterium
GAGGCGCTGCGCGGCGATGATGCAACAAGCTGCACAGACACGTTTTCAATTCGCGAGCTCACGGTGCTCGCGCTTGCCACAAGCATCGACGCGCTGGCGGTCGGCATCTCGTTTGCGTTTCTCTCGGTGCAAATTCTCCCCGCGATTTCCGTCATCGGCGTTACAACCTTTGTTCTTTCGCTCGTCGGCGTGGCCGTGGGCTGCCGGTTTGGGGCAAAGTACCGAACGAAGGCGACGCTGCTCGGCGGCGCGATTCTGGTACTGCTGGGAATCAAAATTCTGCTCGAACATCTCGGCATTTTTGGAGGATAATATGCAGCCAAAGGAGCTTCTCGATTTTCTCTCGCGGATTGAACCGCTCAAAAGCAACGGCCGCCACAGCGTCACAGCAGGCGGTGTCACCGAAACGGTCGCCGCGCATTCGTGGAGGCTGGCGGTGCTTGCGCTGCTGCTGTTCGATGAATTTCCCGCGCTCGACATGAACCGCGTCGTGCGCATGTGTCTTGTTCACGACTTTGGCGAGGCCGTCACGGGCGACATCCCCTCGTTTACAAAGACGTCCGCCAATGAGCAGACTGAGGAAGCCGCCGTGCAGGGGCTGCTTTCCACGCTCCCCGCGCCGCTTTGCAACTCGCTTGGCGCGCTTTTTTCCGAAATGGACGCGCAGCAGACCGAGGAGGCGCGCCTGTATAAGGCGCTCGACAAGCTCGAAGCGGTGATTCAGCACAACGAGAGCGACATCTCCTCCTGGATTCCGCTCGAATATACGCTCAATCGCACCTATGGCGAGGAGCAAGCCGCGCAGTTTCCGTTTTTGAAGGCTCTGCGCGCGCAATTGCAACGCGATACCGACGAAAAGATCCGCGCCGCCGCGCAAGCGCAGCCCGCGATCGAATCGGAACCCGCGATCAAACCAAATCGATAGAAAAGAGGCTTCGTTTATGAACAACTATTTCGAACTGCTGGAAGCGCGCGAAAGCTGCCGGAGCTTTTCCGATCAGCCCGTGGAGCATGAAAAGCTCGTCCGCTGCGTTGAGGCCGCGCGGCTTGCGCCCTCTGCCTGCAACAGCCAGCCGTGGCGATATCTGGTGGTCACCAACCCCGCCCTTTGCGAAAAGCTGCGCCCGCTCGTACAGGGGCTGGGCATGAACAAGTTTGCCGACGGATGCGGCGCGTTCATCGTCGTGCTCGAGGAACCCGCCAACCTTTCGGAGCGCGCGGCCAAGCTGTTCAAGAGCCAAAACTTCGCGCCCATCGACATCGGGCTTTCCGTTTCGCAGCTCTGCTATGCGGCCACGGAGCAGGGGCTTTCCACCTGCATCCTCGGCTGGCTCGACGAAAAGAAGCTGCACGAGCTGTTCTCCCTTGCGTCCAACGAGCGCGTACGGCTCGTGCTCTGCGTGGGCTACGCTGTGCCCGGCGATCTGCGCAAGAAGGCGCGCAAGCCCATCGAGCAGGTTGTCACCTATTACGAATGAGTGTGGGCTACGGCCTGCTCCCCCTCGCACGGCGCAAGCGTTACGCTGAAAAGCTCCGGCGGGTTGCCGAAGCGCGGAATTGCATATGGCTTTTTTGAAAGCCCACGACTGACGATGAGCGTCTGCGCGCCAAGAGCATAGCGCCCACCCGCATATTGCGGAAACCAGCCCTGTCCCGGCGCGTACACGCCGTTTGGTGCGAGCGG
Source organism: uncultured Oscillospiraceae bacterium (assembly GCA_964393095.1). GTDB lineage: Bacteria > Bacillota > Clostridia > Christensenellales > CAG-138 > UBA7703. The sequence goes on from CAYMSL010000198.1 coordinate 1,685, forward strand.
AATGCGCCACTGTCCGCCATGAGTATGGCCGGAAATCATCAGGTCAAAGCCGTAAGCCAGCAACTTTTTGAAGTGCTCGGGGCGATGGCAGAGCAGCACGGCAAACGTCTCGCCATCAAGCGCGTCTGCCATCGCGCTTTCGATCTGACGAACCATCCGCTCGCTCGTGCCGTCGTCCACGCCGCATAGCAGCAGGGACTGCCCGTTGACCGTTATGTGCTCCGCCGTTCCCTCCAGCACCGTGACACCGCATGCGCGCGCCGCAGCCTTACACTTTGCTCCGCGCCTGCCCTCGCTCTCGTGATTGCCCGTAACATAATAGCACGGATGCGCCTTTGCCAGCAGGCGCAGCGCGTCTTGTGCGTTTTGTTCTGTCGCGCCCGCGTCGAAGATATCGCCCGTGCATACGACAAGATCGGGCGACGCGAGGGCTAC
>CAYMSL010000199.1:0-2116 GCA_964393095.1 uncultured Oscillospiraceae bacterium
TGCCCATCAGCCAGTCGAAGACGTAGCCCGCATAGAGGTTCATCCCCGTCAAAACCACGATCACCGCAAACAGCAACGCCTTGCCGGCGTAACGCAGCGCCGTATGACGCTCTTGCTTTTCGTTGGGACAGGCGCACGCGCACGCCTCACACTCCGGAGCGGTCACGCCGCGCGGATCGATGGCGGAAAGCAGCTCGCAGGCACGCACGTCCAGCGCGTCCGCCAGCCGCGGCAGCGTCGAAATCTCGGGGCAGGCGACGTCGCGTTCCCATTTAGACACCGCCTTATCGGTTACGTGCAGGTGGGCCGCAAGCTCGGCCTGCGTCATATGCCGTTCTCTGCGCAGCCGCGCCACCAGCCGCCCAAACGTCTCCCCGGCCATGCCGCATGCGCCCCCTTCTCACCATATAAAACAATCATACGGCACGCGTTCCCCCTTCGCAAGGAAACGCCGCTCGAGTCGGGGAAACCGTTGGTTGAGCGGACGAATTCGCCCCCCGCTCACCGCTGCGCGCGGTTTTTACGCGCGCGCAGCGCCAGGCCGACGAGGTAGATCATGAGCGCCGCGCCCGAGCAGACGAACGCCGCCACCCGCTCATGCGTCATGGGTTCGGCGAGGACCAGCGCGCCGATGAGAAGCTGCAATGTCGGACTCACGAACTGGAGAAAACCCATCGTCGTAAACGGCAGGGCGTTGACGCCGCGCGCATAGAGGATCAGCGGAACGGCCGTCACGACGCCCGAGCCAAGGAGCAGCAGCGCCTCCAGCGTCGTCAGCGACACGGCCGCCGCGCGGCCAACCGGCGCGAAGAGCAGGAACGCAAGGGCAAACGGGGCGCTCAATAGCGACTCTACGGCGGTGCTCACAAGCCCGCCGACCCCGGCAAGCTTCTTGAACATGCCGTATATGGCAAACGAAAACGCGAGCACGAGCGCAACCCACGGAAACGCGCCGTAGGCGATCGTGGCGATCAATACGCCCGCCGCCGCAACGGCGAGCGCAACGTACTCCAGCGCGCCGAGCCGCTCGTGAAAAACGCCCATGCCGATGGCGCAGACCACAAGCGGGTTGAGGTAGTAACCGATGCTCGCGTCCAGCACATGCCCGCTCGTCGCCGCCCAGATATACACGCCCCAGTTGATCGCAATCAACAGCGCGGCGGGCGCCATACGGCGCATCTTGGCAAAATCGCGCAGCACGGCCGTAACCTCGCCGAAGCGCCGCGACAGCAGTAGCATCGTCACGGTAAACGCCGCCGAAAAGAGGATGCGGCATGCGAGCGTCACAAGCGGTGAAACGCCGTTAAGCAGGTGCCAGTAGAGCGGCAGCAGCCCCCAGAGCACGTGGCACAGCACGCCGCTTATCTGGTCGAGGGCTAATTTGTTTGCAGTCTTTTGTTCCATTTGCCGTTTATTGTAGCACAATTTGTGATTTTGACAAATCATTTTCGCGGATCGCTTTTATTGTAAAATTTAACCACACGTTTGCCGAATTGTTCGCATATTTTGACGGATAGGATGCGCGATTGCGGCCGGTTTTGGGAGCGTCCCCCCCAGTTAGGGCAAGATCCACGGTTAAAAAAATTCCCTTTATGGCCTTCCAAAAAAGAAAAATCCCCGCGCGTGAAGCGTTCGAGGAAAGCGAAAACGGCACGCTCGCCGCGCCCGCGTTTCAGCGGCGCGGCAACGCATCACCGCCGCGTCGGCGTTTGGCGAGTCAGGCGGTTTTGAGCGCCTGGCGGCGGATTTTTTTGGACCAAAGATACGCGATGATGTACAGCCGATCCAGCATGTTACGCACTCTCCTCACCACATCTTGTTTCTTTGTTGATTAGAGCATACAATATATATATGAACAGAGTGTTAGTGCAAAATGAAAAATGTATTATTTTGCCGTGAATACTTTGTGCAAAACTGTCGAACGGGCAGCGCGGCAGCGCAGGCGGCGTTGGTGAAGCGACCCGAACGAACGCCCGAGTTGTTAATGCGATTCCTTCGCGGAGGTCAGCTTTTTTGCAATGCCGTCGAGCACGTCCTCCGGCGTTGGCCGCTCGCCGCAATAGAAAATTTGGTTCCACGCAACTTGTACGTCCGCATCCTTGCAGGCAAAGCCCGC
>CAYMSL010000200.1:0-709 GCA_964393095.1 uncultured Oscillospiraceae bacterium
CCAAGAGCTGGGCGCCGTTCAAAGCCATGGAGGAGCGCACCGAGCTCTACGGCAACGGCGACATGGAGGGCATCAAGGCGCTCGAAAAGAAGCTGCTGGCCCAGAACGCCGAGCACAAGGACTGGGAGTGCACCGAGGAAATGATGAAGCTCACCCGCGACGGCAAGGCGCTCTATCTGCACTGCCTGCCCGCCGATATCACCGACGTCTCCTGCAAGGAGGGCGAGGTGGCCGCGACCGTGTTCGACCGCTACCGCGATCCGCTGTACAAGCAGGCCTCGTTCAAGCCGTATATCATTGCCGCGATGATCTTCCTTGCCAAGGTCAAGGATCCCGCCAAGATGCTCAAGCAGCTCGAGTCCGCAGGCAAGAAGCGCCACGAAGGCATCTAACCCGTCGCTTGCCAGCTGCAAACACAAACGCAAAAAACGGCCGTTCCCATTATGGGGCGGCCGTTTTCGTGTCATAATGGATTCCCAATACGCGTGGGCAAACGCGCACGGGCAATTACCCTTATCCTGAAAATTTCGACGGCTGTGCGCCCTCTGCCGTCATGCGGAACACGCCCATCAGCAGGCCGGTCACGGCGGCAGCGCTCACGGGGATCAGCGTTACTGCGGACACGTCGGACAGCAGCAGCACAAAAAAGCTGCCCGCGTTGAATGCCATATGCAGCACCACGCTCGCCCAGAGCGAGCCGTAGCGATCC
>CAYMSL010000200.1:719-2106 GCA_964393095.1 uncultured Oscillospiraceae bacterium
GCCGAAGAAGTGGCGCTCGCGGCCGACCAGCGCGGGCGCGCCGTTTCCCCTGCGCTCAAAGGACAGGCGCTCCTGCGCCGTATAGACCGCGACGCGCTCGCCGATCACGCGGCGGCCCTCGCCGCGCAGCGGGGACAGCAGCACGCCAAACAGCGTGGCGTACGCAATCCAGACGGGCTGCACATGCAGCAGGCCGAACAGCAGCGCGCTCAGCGCAACGGCGAGCCAGCGCGGCAATCCGCGCAAGAAGCGCGTATATACCAGCCCGCGAAAGAGCACCTCCTCTGTGAGCGGCGCAAGCACGGCGATCATCAGCGCAGTAAACGCGTTCAAGCCCGTGCCGAGCACGCTGGCAGACGCATCCTCGTAGGCGGCAAGCCAACCGGGCGGCAAAAGCGTCAGCACGGACGAGATGAGGACGTTGAGCAGGATGCCGAGCGGGATGAGCGGAGCGAGCCTTGCAAACGGCACGCGCACCAGCCGCAGCTCGGTCGCCACACTCTTTTTTCGAATGCGAAAGATCAGATAGAAGGCCAGCAGCGTAAGCGCATTGACGAAAAGCGTCAGCAGCATCGACGCTTGCTGCGTTTGCGCGGCGATGGCCTCGAACAGCTCGGAAAGATTCGAAATGCCCCCCGTGCGGATGGTGCGCAGGACAAACGCGAGCGCGGCGGCGAGGCTTACGGCAACCTGCACGACCAGATAGACGCCCAGATAGGCAAGCCCCGCCAGCACGGCGAGAAATGCGCCCCTCTGCGCGCGGCGCGGCGCTTTGAAAACGCGCTCAGGCGCTTGCGAGTTGCCGGGGGCTTGCGGGTCGCCGTGCGGCGCTGCCTTGGGCAAAACGGGTTTTTGCTCCATCCGCACGCCTATTCCTTGCGTTCGGGCACGTTATGCAGGTGCTGATAGAGCTGGCGGCTGTCGAGCGCCCACTGCCGCTCGGTAAAGCAGCCGCGGTTCACGCCCGCAAGCGCAGAGAACATCTCATACATCCGGCTGTCGAGCAAATCCAGCTCGGAGAGCACCTCCGCCTCGGGGAACATCGGATAGCGCGGGCTGCCGAAATCCGGCTGGCCATGGTGGCTGAGCAGCATGTGTCCCACGAGCATCGCCGTTTCCTCCGGCACGCCCAGCAGCTCCGCCGCGGCCATGACGGCATTGACGCCGATGGTGATATGCCCGAGCAGCTGCCCCTGCGCGGTGTACGCCCCGGCCAACCCGAGCGCGCCCGTCTCGAGTTCGGAAAGCTTCCCGATGTCGTGCAGGATCGCGCCCGCATACACGAGGTCGGAATCAAGCGAGGGATAGGTTTCGATCACGGCGCGCGCAAGCCGCGTAATCGTCCATGTATGGTGCAGCAGCCCTCCGCGCGTAGCATGATGCAGCT
>CAYMSL010000201.1:0-2104 GCA_964393095.1 uncultured Oscillospiraceae bacterium
TCAAGGTTCGGCGCGAGCGTCATACCGGCCGGCAGCGGCGCGCGCGGCGGGCGCGGCGCATATCCGACGCAGCGCATCGAGAACGCGGCGATGGCCTTTTCGGCAACGAGCGCGCCGATGCGGCCGACGCCGACGATGCCGAGCGTCTTGCCAAAGAGGTCGGTCGAAGGATGCGTGGCGGGGAGGAAGAAGTCTCCCTCGCGCACCGCATAGTCAAACTGCACAAATCGGTGGGAAAGAGCGATCATCTGCCCGATGGCGTGCTCGGCGACGGATTCCGTGTTGGCGACGGGCGCGTTGGTCACGCGGATGCCGCGCTCGCGGCAGTAATCGAGATCGAACGCGTCCATGCCGACGCCGTGGCGGCCGATCACAATCAAATGCGGCGCGGCGGCGAGCACCGCGCGCGAATACGTTCCGGTGCGCGCGAGTATGGCGTCGGCGTCGGCGATGTCCTTGCGGATGCTGTCCGCGCTGTAACCGCCCGCGCCTATCCGCACGCGATAGCCGCGCTCACGCAAAAAAGCCTTGCCGGGCTCCGTAATGTCCCGGGGAATGACGACAAGATACGACATGCTGCTCTGCAAATCCAATCCTTGCTTTTTCGTTTGTCCCATCATAGTCCTGCACAAGCGCGTGTGTCAAATACGGCGCATATGTGTTTAAGACGCTCGAACGAGCCGTTCATTTCCATCGCCGCACCCGGGCAAAACGCACGAAAGCGCGCCGCCCTGTTGTAAAAATCAGCAAAACGCATACGATACCGGCCTATGCAGGCTCAACGCGCAAAAAATTCATAAACCCACATTTACTTTTTAAATAACTGTACGGGGCTCCTACATGAGCCAGTTGCGCAGTATCCCGATAAACTCTGCGGCCGTCCCGGAGAGCTGGCTCGCGCTGTGCTTGAGCCACAGATACTCGCCGCTGATGTGCACGCCCGCAATGTCGCAAAAGTGCATCGGCGACGTAATGTCGCTGATCTGGTGGAAGACTTTCCCGCGCGGCACGACGCTGAACGACGGGCAGGATTCCAACGTCCTTTGGAAGTCGATCTGGTCGTCGACCACGATCTCACCGGCCACTTCCGAAAGGCCCGGGATGTGCGTGCGCGAGTAAGCGGGGCGGCCCATCTTGCCATAGGACAAGCGGTAATAGGGCTTGAGTTGCTCGACCGTGACGGCTGCCGGCTTTTTGGCAAACAGTGGGTTCCCCTTGCCCATGACGACGGAGACCGTACAGGGCGCGAGGCTGAAACACTGCAAATTTTTAGCGTTGAGCAGCGATATTACGGACTTTCTCTGGCTGTCGTAGGCGTAGATAACGCCGAGCTCGCAGTCCGAATTGCTGACCAATTGAATGACCTGATCCCGCATGGCCTCCATGACGGAGATGGATTTGGGCAGCTGTTCGGCGGAGGTGTGGTAGAACTCCGTCAGCGCGTAATGCACGCGGCAGAGCGGCATGGTCGCGACGGAAAGCGCGTCGCTGCCGACGGGGCCGGATTGGCTGTTGAGCGTGCGGAGCTGCTCAAACTGCAACAGGACCTCGCGCGCCTGGTCCAAAAACAGCATGCCCTTGGCCGTCAGTTCGACGCCGCGGTTTGTGCGGCTGAACAGCGCGTAGCCAAGCTCGTCCTCCAGCGCTTTGAGCGCCAGTGAGAGGTTGGGCTGGGACAGGTGAAGCGCGGCGGCGGCTTGATTGATGGAGGAAAAGGTCGCTACGGCGACCAGGTAACGGATCTGTTCGATGTTCAAGCGCCAGTCTCACTTCCTTACGTCACGGCTTTGTTATTAGAATATTATATTACCGTTTTTTTTGAGTCAAGGGGTATCATACCCGTAATGGCACGTCTCATATCCCCAAACACCTGTCTAAAACAACGAATGGAAAGGAAGGAAATCATGAAAAAATACCTGGTACTCCTCCTGACGGTCGCAATGGTGCTCTCCATGTTTGCCGGCTGCACGGGCAGTCCGGCGGCGCCCGCAGAAGAACCCGCGGCCGGAGAAGCCGCAACCGCAGCGCCGGAGGCGGCGGCCGAAGCGACGCCGGAGCGGGCGATGAAGGACGAGCTGCGCATCGCGATGCGGCAGGGCCCGAC
>CAYMSL010000202.1:0-2034 GCA_964393095.1 uncultured Oscillospiraceae bacterium
CGCGCTTTCAATGTTCTTTCTGCTATCGAGATACTTCTTGCCGTGTTTCATCGCTCGTTCCCCCTTACTCGCCCACGACGACGCCCATGCTGCGCGCGGTGCCGGCGATCATGGACATGGCCGTTTCGATGTTTGCCGCGTTGAGGTCGGGCATCTTAAGCTCCGCGATCTCGCGTACCTGCGCCTTCGTGATCGTAGCGACCTTGGTCTTGTTCGGCACGCCGGAGGCATGCTCAAGACCGCAGGCCTTCTTGATCAAAATGGCTGCGGGCGGGGTTTTCGTGATGAACGAAAACGAGTGGTCCTGATAGACCGTGATGACGACCGGGATGATGAGTCCCGCGGACTTCTGCGTGCGCTCGTTGAACTCCTTGCAGAAGCCCATGATGTTTACGCCATGCTGGCCCAGCGCGGGGCCGACCGGCGGCGCGGGCGTGGCCTTTGCCGCGGGAATTTGCAGCTTGACGTAGCCTTGGATTTTCTTTGCCATTGCAGTTCCCTCCGTTTTATTTCGTGGTCAACGGGGTGCCTCCCCCTCCCACGTCTCTATCCGACGCGGCATGCCGCGCAGTAGACCGTTTTTTGCCGCGTATGCCGCGGCATGTCCGATGGGCGGCCTAGAGCCGCTGCACCTGCACAAAGTCGAGCTCGACGGGCGTTTCGCGCCCGAACATCGAGACGGTAAGCTTGATTTTCTGCCGCTCGGGGTCGAGCGCCTCGACGCGGCCGGTGAAGTTCTCAAGCGGGCCGGAGACGACGCGCACGGTTTCGCCGACCGATATGTGCAGTACGATCGGGATGCGCTCGACGCCCATGGCCGTGACCTCTTCGTCCGATAGCGGTACGGGCTTGCTGCCCGGGCCGACGAAGCCGGTTACACCGCGGGTGTTGCGCACGACGTACCAGGCGCGCGGGTTCATCACAAGATCGATCGTCACGCCGCCGCCCTTTTCCGGCGGACGTTCCTTCTCGATCACGTCGACAAGCATCTTCACCATCACGTACCCCGGAAAGACCTTCCGCTGCGTGACCTTGCGCTTGCCGTTGGGCAGGATCTCGATGGCCTCCTCCGTGGGGTATTTTACCTCGAGTATGACGTCCTGCAGCCCGGCGTTTTCGACGGACTTCTCAAGGTCTTCCTTGACCTTGTTTTCATATCCCGAGTAGGTATGCACCACATACCATCTGGCTTCCTGCGCGCTCATAGCCGAGTCACCCGCCAATGTTGGACAGAGCGCCGAACCCGCCGGAAAACGCGAGATCCAGCACATAGACCAACAGGGCCATCGCCAGCACGAACACAAGCACCGCCAGCGTGTGTGAAAACAGGTCCTTGCCCGAAAGCCAGGTGAGTTTCTTGGTTTCGCCGAACATCTCGCGGAAGTAGCGCACAAGCCCGATGTCGTACTTGCCGTCTACGCCGACGATGAACAAAATCGGCAGCACGATGCCCGCGATGCCCGCGGCGAGCGCGACGCCGCCGGCCTTGAGGGTCGCGGTCACAAGCACGACGGCATAGACGATCGCGAATATCGCGAGGGTGACGAGCAGCTTCTTTTTGCGGTAGAACAGCCCGAGCGCGCCCGTGACGGCAAGCAGCGCGCCAAAGGCGATGCTCGCGATGAGCATGCCCGCGGTCATGGTTTCCGTCTCGGAGGGTGTGCCAAGCCGCATCGCGTTGTATGCGATGAGGAAGAGGCCGAGCGCGAGCACGAGAATGCTCACGGGCAGGAGAATTTTGCCGGAGATATCGCTCCAGCGCAGTTTCTTTGCGCCCTGATCGGCGTGCGCCTTTTTCGGCGCGGCGGCCTTGGCGTTCTTTTGCAGTTTGGTGTTATCCTGATCCATAACGCTCCTCTTTCGCGCGGCCGTTACTTAGACTCGCGGTGCACGGTGTGCTTGCGGCAGAACCGGCAGTATTTCTTTTGCTCGAGCCGGTCGGGATCGTTCTTCTTATTTTTGAAGGTATTGTAGTTGCGCTGCTTGCACTCGGTGCAGGCCAACGTGATCTTGACGCGCGCGTCTGCTGCCATG
>CAYMSL010000203.1:0-2028 GCA_964393095.1 uncultured Oscillospiraceae bacterium
GTAGATCAGCTTCTTGCCGCCGGGAATCCTCGGCAGGTTCTTCGTCGTCTCCACCACACAGTCCAACCCGCCAATATGCGTAATCATCGCGGCCGGGTTGAGTTTTCCCGCGTTCATCATCGCGATCGCCTCGCGCATGTCGTCCGTATTGCCGTGGCTCGTCGCGGCGACGTGCGTGCGATTGTAATGCACGTCGTAAAAGTTCATCATGGCGGAAAACGCCGTGTCCGCGGGCCCCGCGAAGAAGTTCAGGCAGCCGTCCACCGCGAGGATCGCCCCGCTCTGCTCCACCACTGGACGCACCGGCGCAAAGCAGATTACGTCGTCGTAGCCCGTGCCGCCGGAGAGCTCCTTGAGCGTTTTTGAAGGCGCTTCAAGCTTGCCGGTGTTCACGTAGTGCAGCTCCACGCCGCAGGCTTTCGCGTGCTCTACGGTGTAGATGCTCTCGGCGCGCGCAAGACGCGCGTCGTCGATATCCGTGACCACCAGCAGGCCGGGTTTCCGGTCGCAGTGCAGCGCGTAATCAATCGCGCCGAGTCCCATTGGCCCGACGCCCGCGAGCAGCGCCAGCTTGCCGCCCTCCACAATGCCCATGTCGTGCACGTACTCGCCGTCTCTGGTGTGATACATCGCGTGGTAGGTTGCGATGATGCAGCTCATGGGTTCCGCAAGCGAGCCGAAAAAGAACGTGTCGCTGTGATAGGGCAGCAGGCAGTCCATATGCAGCGTTTCCCAGGGGATGTTGACGTAGGTCGCGTCGCCGCCGCACTCCCGGTAGGAGTACCCCGGCGCTTCCAGCGAGCCCTTGTAGGAGTGTGCGGGCTGGATGACGAACCCGTCCCCTTTTTTGAATTTGTGCGCCCAGTTCGCGCCCACCTCGTCGATCACGCCGCAGAACTCGTGCCCGATGATCGTCGGGTTCTTCGCCACGTCGTCCGGCACGCGCTTGTGTGCCGCGCCCTGCTCCAGCGCCTTGTAGCTGCTCATGCAGAGGCTGTCCGAAACAACCTTGCAGCGCACGCCGTCCTCCCCGACGGGACTCAATTCGAACTCCTCTAGCCGGATATCGTGCGCGCCGTAGAGGCGCACCGCTCTCGTTTTCATGCTTGCTTACTTCCCTTCTCCGTTCTCGTGACGGATCAGCCGCCAGGTGCTGTCGATCAGATTGGAAAATTGCGCTTCCTTCATCTTTTCGATCACAAACTTCTGCCGCGGCGAATTGATGTCCTCTCCGCTGATTTCCAGCATGCCGTAGCGCGCGCAGAGCGCCTTCAGTCGGAGGATTTGCAACGGCGTGTTTCGCGTCGGCATATACGTCACAGCGCGGATTCCCGCGCCGCTGATCACCTCAAACAGCTCGTCGAGATAGTCGTCCTCGAACTTCTGCGCCTTCTTGTCGCCCGTCACGCTCGCGGTCACGTCGCCTAAATACGCGTACGCGAGAATGCCGTCCACTTCGGCGGCAAAGCGAACGAACTCGCTCAACGGCGGGCACTCGTCCGTCGCGTCAACAAACACCTTCGGGATGCAGTCCTTCTTGAGCGTGCCCACGAGATCGTACTCCGCGAGCATTCTGTCCATCTCGCTTGCGCTTTCCGGCAGTTTCGCCTTTCCCAGCGCGAGTAACTGCTTTGCCAGCGCGCGCATCAGGTGCCGCTCGGTCACGCTGCCACCGTCGCGATATTGCGAGAGCGGCAGCACGTCCCGCTCGAAATCGAGCGAAACGCCGTCGCTTGCGTACAGCGCGTTGATCCGCGCGATCATCGCTCGATTGCGCGCGTTGCGCCGTTCGCGCAAGGGCGCAAAATACGCCTGTATCCGCTCGATGTTTTCATGCGGCACGGCGTGCAGCACCATGTAGGTAACCCCGGCTTGGTCGGGATTGTTCGTGCAACGGTCCTTCAGCGGCGTTTCGCCAAACGACACCCGCGCCTCGAGACCGATCGTCGTCGGAATCCCGACGATCTTCCCGGCCTCGATAAACTCCCTTGCTCCCCCGATGCTGTCGTGGTCCGCGATACCGCAGGT
>CAYMSL010000204.1:0-2023 GCA_964393095.1 uncultured Oscillospiraceae bacterium
TTTTGTCGTTTGGAAGGGGTCGGCATATGTCGGACGAATTTGGGAAAAAGGTGGAGCGCTTCGGACAGGATATCTGGAAGAAGACGCAGGGCGCGTTTGGCGTGCTGAGCAAAAATAACGAGATCGCCGCCAAGTCGCGTGAGTTGCGTTCTATTTGCGCCGAGATCGGCCAGCAGTACTGCGACCGGCATGCTATGGAGGCGGACAACGAATTCCCCGAGCACTGCGCGCAGGCCTTGCTTCTTATTCAGGAGATCGCCGCGCTTGAGGCGGAGGTGCTGGCGCAGAAAGGCTGCCGTAAGTGCGTCACCTGCGGCGAGTCCATCGCGGTTATTGCGGCGTTCTGTCCACACTGCGGCGCGGCGCAGCCGAAGGAAGAACCGCCCGTTATGGAGACGCCCCTCGATCCGGCAGATGAGTGGATCTGTCCGAACTGCGGCGCCAAGGCCGACGACGATGACGCGTTTTGCGCGGCCTGCGGCGCGAAGCGACCATAACGGCGCATCTTTAAATTTTAATACGAGGTATCATAAAAAGGGTCCCAAGCGGACTCTTTTTTACGCTGCGGCGCATGAATCGAAGATCTGGCCCGACATTGCTCCCCGGTTCGCCGCCGTGTTTATCTTAGCATTTCACTTCCACAATAAACACAGCGCTCTCTGCTCCGTGTATATACCCGATCGCTTTGCTCGCACCGCGGCTTGATTCCGGCAAAACAGCAGTCTCCGCGCCGGTAAGGCGATCCCGATTTCATATTGCTTCAAACGCCGACGCCGCGTACCGTTTGCCGCCTGTGCGAAACTTCTTTTGCAAACCGTGCAAAAAGAGCGGCAAAATGGGCGTTGACGCAGAAATTACCTTTAAAAACGCAAGTTTCGCGTCGAAGCGCGCGCTTTTACGACGGGTCCGCGGCAGAATTTGTCAGCGTATCCGCATTCGCCAACGCACAGCCGAACGCATATTTGGCCGTCTAAGGCAAACACTATTTTCATGACAAGGCAAGTCATGGCATAGGAGGAATGGTTTTGAAGGCTACCGGAATTGTACGCCGCATCGACGAACTCGGGCGCGTGGTCATACCCAAGGAAATTCGCCGCACGCTCCGCATCCGCGAAGGCGACCCGCTTGAAATATATACGGAACGCGACGGCGGCATCATACTCAAGAAGTATTCGCCAATCGGGGAGCTGTCGCAGAACGCGCTGGAGCTCGCGCAATCGCTGCACCGCACCTTCTCCCTCCCCACCGCCATCTGCGACAAGGACAGCTACGTTGCCTGCGCGGGGCTAGGCAAGCGAAGCCTGTCCGGCAAGGCTATCTCGAGTGAGATCGACCGCGCCATCTCCTCGCGTACGCGCATTCTGGCCACCCAGCCGTCAGAGACGCGTTATTCGCTGCTCGAAGAGGACGACCCGGCGTTTGTTTGTTCGAGCCTGATTTTAATTCCCATCATTTCACAGGGCGACGCGCTTGGCGCTGTGCTGGTGTTTTCGCAAAAGCCCGACGTGCCGATTGACGACGCCGCAATCAAGTCCTGCGAGACCGCCGCGCTCTTCCTCGGAACCCAGATGGAAGCGTAGACTGCCGGGCTGTAAGCCGGCTGTTACCCGGCAAAACTACCCATCAAGCGTAGAACAGAGCAACTTCAGCAACAAAGCAAGCCGCCCATGCGGGCGGCTTTACGCATCCCATGGACGAGAGAAAAGTTGAAAATCCGGCGCATTGTCCGATCGAAGTAATGCCACTATACGATGCACATTCACAATGCGAAATGGCTTTGAATGATGGAAGATTTTTCTTGCGAGGAATTGCAGGAAGCTCTGCGCGCCATTGACTCGACCATCGGCAGATGCGAAAAAGTGTTGCCGAAACTGCGCGAGGGAACGTCTCAACACGCGCTGACACGCAAGCGGATAAGAGCGCTGGGGATCGCGGCGGTATTGATACGCAGAGAACTCCGGATACAAGCCCCGGGCCGCCATGAATGTCGGCCCGTTCGCGCCTCAAAACGACCCGCAGGATC
>CAYMSL010000205.1:0-1992 GCA_964393095.1 uncultured Oscillospiraceae bacterium
CCTTCAAGCAGGCGCAGGCAATCGGACAGGGACTCTTTGTTGACAAAGCAATGCCCGGTGTCCATCACGATGCCCAGATTTTCGAGGCTAAAGTCATGCATGAAGCGCACGCCCTCTTCCACGGTCATGACCAGATCGGACTCCAAGCGGTGTGCGGGTTCCAGATAGAGTGACATTTTCTCGGCGCGCGCGAAAGCGAGCAACGCGCGAGCGCTCTCGGCCAGAGCCTGCCGGCCGTTTTCGTAGCCTTGCCCGAACAGCGTGTGGCCGGGACAGATGCTGACATTGCGGCAGCCGAACAGCTTGGCCGTAGCCACGCTTTTTTTGATATATGCGACACTGGCAGAGCGCACATGCTCGCACGGGCTGCACAGGCAGGTGGGGTAGCGGAACTGCGCCGGGATGAAGGCCGAGAAAGCGACGCCCTTGCGTTCGGCCAGCGCCCGCAGGCGCCGCGCCTCCTTGGGTGTGATGTCGTCGCAATAGGCGTGGGGCCGCCCGCCCCAAAGCTCAACCCCGTCGTAACCCAGATCCGCCACCCGCCGGATGGTTTCATCCAGCGGATAATTAACATAGACAAACGTGGAGAGGCTTAGTTTCATCGCTGTGTTCCAAGAGTGTGAGAGTGTATGAAATTGCCGGTATGCGCGGCCATGGGCCACCTTTTTTCGTTGGCCGCGACGCATTACGCCTGCTCGATCAAATCCTCCAGCATGCGTTTCATCTTGACCGCCTCGGACATGATCCGCGGCACGCCGCTGATGTCGACCACCAGATTGCCCTTGTAGCCGACCTGCTTCAGCATGCCGATGACTTTCGGGAAGTTGATGTTGCCTTTTCCCGGAACGTTATGGTAGGCCTGAGTGCCGTCATTGTCCGAGAGGTGGATCAGCTTCAGATATTTTTTGCCGAACTTGAGGATGCCCATCTCCAGATACTCTTTGGTCGCGTGAATGTGCGCCACATCAAACACCACTCCCATGTTTTTTCTCCGGCATGCCTCGAAGATGCCGATCAGGCCGTCGGCGGAAGAGAGGAAATCGCCTGCCCGCAGCTCCACGGCGAAGTCAAGCTTGCGCCGGGCCGCGGCGTCCGCGCAGCGGCTGAGCTGCCGGATCACCACATTGCGGAAAGTTGACCACTTGAAGCCATCCGGAATCTTCACCTCCACAGGCGGCCCGCCGCGGTAGAGCGCCGTGCGCTCTTCCGGTATCAGTTCAGGCGGCAGGTAGAAGCACAAAGTCGCCAATTTGGCGCCCATGGCCTGGATCATGCCGCAAATCCGCTCGAACTCCGCGGCGGATGCCTTCTGGATGGCGGGGTCGAGCGAAAACATCTCGTAGGCCACGCACATGATGCTCGGAACCCTGACCTTCTGTTCCTTGCTTCGGGCGATCACCTCATCCCACCTTTCGGCGTATTCCCGGTTGCCCGTTTCAATTTCCATTTCAAGCGCGTCGAAGCCCGCGTCGCCGACCTCTTTGATGACCTTCAGCAGATTGTCAACGCTCGGCGGCAGGCCGTATTTGGTGATGGGGATCGTGAACCCGCAAATGACTTTCATGTGATCGATTCCTTTGTTGTGGTTAGTGTGTGAAAAATGAACGCGCGTCATCGTGTACTTACCCGTGCCTCGCGGAAAGCCTCGACGACCTTCCGTTTGCGCATGCCGCGGACTTCGAGATAGCGCAGCTTGTCCAGAGGCAGCGTCAGCTTGCCGTTTTCCTTTGGCGGCGCTTCGGGCTTGCCGAACTGATCCATCAGCGCGGCGCGCTCCGGCGGCAAGGCCACTTCCAGCGTGCCCTCGCCGTAAGGATGCCAGTAGACGACATACACTTTTCGTTTACGTTCAAAGACAAACGCGCGGACTGCCGCAGAGCCGCACGCCGCCTCATGAATCTGGTCAAACGGCACGATCTCAATGTTGCCCTCCGCGTCCAGCAGCGCGTGGTGCTCTTGGTCCGGATCACGCAGGGTTTCTTTCTGCTTCGG
>CAYMSL010000206.1:0-1980 GCA_964393095.1 uncultured Oscillospiraceae bacterium
TTCAGCATCCAGAGTCAATCATGAATGATACCATTACAAAATCGGACTGTCAAGGGAATTCTTAAAAAAAAGATTGCCGTATTCACCCGATTCGGTGTATGATATTTGAACCGTTTTTTAAAGCATTTTTTACTTTCAGGGAGGGTTTGCCTATGATGACGCGCGATATGGCGCTGACATTGCTTCGCAAATACAATGAAAGCGATGCGCTGCTGCGGCACGCGTATGCCGTCGAGGGCGTTATGCGGCATTTCGCCGCCCGCTTCGGCGAGGACGCCGACTATTGGGGGCTTGTGGGGCTTCTGCACGACATCGATTATGAAAAGTGGCCCGAGGAGCACCTTGCCGTCGCGCCGCGCCTGCTTGCCGAAGGCGGCCTCGACGAGGCGTTCATCCACGCGGTGCTGAGCCACGGCTGGGGCCTCTGCACCGACGTCAAGCCCGAAAAGCGCATGGAGATTGTGCTCTACACCATCGACGAGCTCACCGGCCTCATCACCGCCGCCGCCTACATGCGCCCCTCGCGCAGCGTCATGGACATGGAGGTTAAGAGCGTAAAGAAGAAGTTCAAGGACAAGTCCTTTGCCGCCGGAGTCGACCGCGAGGTGATCCTGCGCGGCTGCGAAATGCTGGAGCTTTCGCTCGACGAGGTGATCGAGGACGCGATCGCCGGCATGCGCGAGGTGCACGAGGCGCTCGGCCTCTAGGGCCTGTGCTTGATCCGGCACGCCGGCGCCGTTCTTTCGCTTTGGGCGGTTCGCCTGTGCCGGCCGCGCGTCTTTCGGGCAGCAGCGGCGCGCCGGCGGTCTTCCATGCTTTTTTACACACACGAGCGGCCTTCGGGCCGTTCTTTTCTTTTTCAGCATACATGGGCTCACAAATATCCGGAAAACCGCGCCGCGCACGCATCGGACAGGCAGACGCGCACATATGCATAAAACATATCGCACATACGGTATGTTTTGTTCTTTATAGGGTCATACTGAACCAAACAAATCCGATAAGGAGTGAAACGTCGATGCCTGTAAACGAAAAGAAACCCGGCAAGGCCGGCTGGAGCACGCCGGAGACGGATCGCCTGTTTATGCTGGCAACCGAAGCGCAGCGCAACGCGCGCTCGCTCAAGTCCGTGTTCGACGAGGTCGCTTCCCTGACCGGAAGGCGGCCCAACAGCGTCCGCAACTATTACTATGCCCGCGTGAAGGAAGACGGCGCCTCCTACGGACACCGCCGCGCGTTCGTGCCGTTCGAGGACACGGAGGCCGTGCGCCTGCTCGAGGAGGTTCTTCGCGCCCAGGGACGCGGCGAGTCCGTGCGCTCGTGCACCCTGCGCCTTGCGGGCGGCGACGACAAGGTTATGCTGCGCTACCAGAACAAGTACCGCGCCATGCTCAAAAACGATCCCTCGCTGGTTCGCCGTGTCGTCACCGACCTGCAAAAATGCGGCGAGCCCGTGCTCGACCCCTTCGCGGTGCGCGAGAACGTGCCGCGCGTCGGCCGCCCGCCCAAGCGCACGGCGGAGTCGGACGCCTTTGCCCGCCGGGTGCTCGCCGACCTTGCCCGCGTACCGGGGCTCGACACGCGCGCGCTGCTCGACTCCCTCGGCACGCTGGCCGTCACGGCGGTGCGCGGCGCCGAGGCGTTGCGCAATCACGACACGGCCGACCCGGAACTCTCCACCCTGCAGCGCCAGCTCGACGCGCAGCGCAGCCAGATCCAGCGGCAGAACGAACGCTACCGTATGTTGCTAAACTCCTTTGCCCAGCTCATCCGCATCAACTCCGAGTTCCTCTCGCTCAACTCGGTCGTCAAGGTCTCAAACCTCTCGAGCTACATACGCGACCTTGAACTCAACGTACGCTCCTGCGAGCAGCTTATGCACGAAGGCGCGCACTAACCTTCTTTTCTTGAAAGAAAAGAAGGCAAAAGAACTTTACTCTTATTGGAAAGCGGAGTCGGATAAGTCCGGCTCCGCCCTTA
>CAYMSL010000207.1:0-1934 GCA_964393095.1 uncultured Oscillospiraceae bacterium
TGTGGCGTGGTTGACGGATGGTCTGCCGGAAACAGACGAGGAAGTCGCGGCGATGACCAAGGGCGTCACCGACGTTATCGGAAGCTGCTACGACAACATCCAAAACGAGTACAACGCTAAGAAGGCCGCGCTCGACGCGCAGTTTGCCGCTGGTCTGATCGACGAGGCTACATACACCACCGAGCTCGGCAATTTGCAAACCAAAACGACCGAGCTCACGACGAGCCTCGACGAGTCTGCCGCTGCTGTAACGGAATACATCGCCACGCTTGTGGCGGCCAACGCCAAGCCCACGGAGGCGCAGCTTGCGTATCTGCAATCGCTGATCGACAAGCTCGTGGAGACGGGCCAGGCGGCCAACGAGGCCACGAACGCCGTAATGGCGGGGTATGAGTTTGCGTACAACCGGGCCAACGCGGGGCAGGCCACCACGCCCGAGGAATACGTGCAGGCAGGCCAGTACATCGAGATCAACCGCACGAACAAGGTAACTGCGCTTGAGGGACAGAAGAACGCCCTGCAAGCCGACTATGGTACGCGCGTGAGCGGGGTTGCTCCCGGGAGCGCTGAGTTTGCGACCCAGTCGGCCGCATATACCGCTGAGCTGGAGGCAATCAATGCGCAGATCGAGGCCACAAACGAGGCCGCGGACAAGATGTGGAGTTCGCTGATCGGCGAGGCGTTCCAGGGATTGGGCATCACCATTGAGGAATACAACCAGTATCTGGAGGACTTAAAGACGCTCGAAGACTGGAACTCAAAGAGCTGGTTTGAGCAAACATTCGGCCCGATGAGCTACGAAACGGAACTTGCGATTGGCCGGATCGGCATATTCGAGCAGATGATTAAAAACGCCGATACCGACAAACTGGCCGCACTGACTACCGCCATGGCGCAGCTTGGTATCGCTATCGATACGACGGACACCGCGACTATCCTGGAGGATATAGCCGCATTCATGGCGGGGCTTGAGGAAGTGGAGCAGGCCGCCGACGAAACCATCTCTGATATGGGCGCGAAGGCCGAGGAAGCCGGTAAAACAACCATTGACCGGACGCAATCCGGGGCCGCGACGCGCCGGGCCATGCTCAAGCGCGACATGCGGAAAACGGGCGAGGAAAGCATCCAAGGAATGATCGATGGCGCAGAATCCAAGCGCGTGGCGCTGATAGCAAAGTACGCATCACTTGGGCAGAGCGCCGCGACAGCCGCCCAGCGCGTCCTGCAAATTCAGAGCCCCAGCCGCGTATTCCGGGAGATCGGCGAGCAGACGATCATGGGGTTCATCGACGGCACGAACGCTCGGGCGCGCCAGGCAAGCCGCGCGGTTGCAGATGTAATCAACCCGCGCAAAATCGCCAGCGACCAGGCGGCGCAGGCCCGGGCGGTTGCCCCGGCCCCGACGTACAACACGACGGTCCATTACACCGGCGGCATAACGGCGCGTGACGCGAAGCGCATGACGGCGGTCATTGAGGCACAGCAGCGGCGCAAGGCGCGCGGACAGGGGGCGGGATGATGAGAAACTATCTGAAATTCGGGGACTACGCGAATACGGATTTCGGGATCATCCTGCCCGCGCCGCTGGTATTCCCGTCGCCAATGGAGCGCGGGGAGCCGATCCAGATTCCTGGACGCGACGGGTCCTGGTGGCAGAGCGATGGCGCCTATGACGAGATCGAGGCGGCGGTGACGCTGTGGATCCCGCCTACGGCCAATCTAGCCGCCGTCCGCGCATGGCTCACCGGGACGCGCAACCTAGAGATCACGCAGGACGCGGATCGGTACTACACCGCGCGCATATCGTCACCGCTCACGCCTTCCCCGCGCGATTTCGGGCACGGGTATGACGCGGTTGTGACGTTCTCGGCGGAGCCGTTCGCATACGTCAAGGACGCCCTGGACATATCGGTGACGGTCGCCCTTCGCGAGAA
>CAYMSL010000208.1:0-739 GCA_964393095.1 uncultured Oscillospiraceae bacterium
CTACGTGCGCAACCGCTACGGCAGCGACCACGTCGCGCAGATCATCACCTTCGGCACGATGGCCGCGCGCGCCGCGATACGCGATGTCGGCCGCGTTCTGCGGGTCCCCTATGCGGACGTGGACAAGCTCTCGAAAATGGTGCCGGGCGAACTGAACATGACGCTTGAGCGCGCCCTGCGGCTTTCCCCCGAGTTCAAGGCGCTCTACGACAACGACGAGACCACGCATAAGGTCATCGACCTTTCGCTTAAACTCGAGGGGCTGCCGCGCCACAGCTCGACGCACGCGGCGGGCGTCGTCATCTCCGGTGTGCCGCTGACCGACGTTGTGCCGCTGCAGAGCAACGACTCGGTCATCACCACGCAGTTTCCCATGGGTACGCTCGAGGAGCTCGGCCTGCTCAAGATGGACTTCCTCGGCCTGCGCACGCTTACGGTCATCCGCGACGCGCTCGCGTTTTTAGGCGAGGGCGGCAAGCCCGTGCCGGATTTCGAGCGCATGGCCTTCGACGATCCCGAAGTCTACCGCATGATCTCCGCCGCCGACGTCGACGGCGTGTTTCAGCTTGAATCCGGCGGCATGCGGCAGTTTCTCCAGCAGCTCCAGCCGGATTGCTTCGAGGATCTTATCGCGGGCATCTCGCTCTATCGCCCCGGGCCCATGGAACAGATTCCCCGCTACGTGCGCGGCAAGCACGACCCTTCGAGCGCCGTCTACGCGCACCCGCTGCTCATACCG
>CAYMSL010000208.1:749-1884 GCA_964393095.1 uncultured Oscillospiraceae bacterium
GGTTTATCAGGAGCAGGTTATGGAGATTGTGCGAGCGCTCGCGGGCTACTCCTACGGCCGCAGCGACCTTGTGCGCCGCGCGATGTCAAAAAAGAAGCACGACGTCATGGCGCGGGAGCGCGAGTTTTTCGTCCACGGCACGGAGGGCGTGGCCGGGGCCGTGGCCAACGGCGTGCCGGAGCGCGTGGCGAATCAAATCTTCGACGAGATGATGGACTTTGCCTCCTACGCCTTCAACAAGTCCCACGCGGCGGCCTACGCCGTGCTCGCCTATCCGACGGCGTACTTAAAGTACCACCACCCGGTCGAGTTTCTCACGGCGCTGATCAACAGCTTTCTCGGCTCGCTCGACAAGGTGGCCGAATATGTCTACAGCGCGCGCCGCCACGGCATCTGCATCCTCCCGCCGGACGTCAACCACTCGCGCGGACGCTTCTCGGTGGAGAACGGCTGCATCCGCTTCGGGCTTTCCGCCGTGCGCAACGTCGGCAGCGCGGTCATGGAGGGCATGGTCGCCGAGCGCGAGGCGCACGGGCCGTTTACGAGCTTCTTCGACTTCTGCGAACGCGTCGACGGCCTCAACAAACGCCTGCTCGAGGGGCTGATCTCCGCCGGCTGCTTCGACTCGATGGACGGCAGGCGCTCGCAATACCTGGCCGTCTACGAGCACGCGCTCGACGCCTCGATGGCGGCGAAGAAGACGCGCGAGAGCGGGCAGCTCTCACTCTTCGACCTCGACGGCGGCACGGCGGCGGCCGCGTTGCAGATTCCCCTTCCGAACATCCCGGAGCTTGGCAGCGAGGCGCTGCTTGCGCGGGAACGCGCCTCCACGGGGCTCTACCTTTCCGGCCATCCGCTCGACCGCTTCGACGCCGCGCTTCGGCGCATGCCAAACACCGTGCTCGAACTCATGGAGGCCGACGGGCTCACGGGCGTAGCGGACAACGCGCAGGTCTTGGTCGGCGGGCTGTTGACCCAGTGCCGCCGCAAGCCCACGCGCTCCGGCAACGGCATGATGGGTTACGCCGTGCTCGCGGGCGTAACGGGCAGCGTCGACGCGGCCCCCTTCCCCTCCACATTGCAAACCAACCGCGCGCTGTTCCTTGCGGATACGCCCGTGCCGGTGCGCGGCCGC
>CAYMSL010000209.1:0-1867 GCA_964393095.1 uncultured Oscillospiraceae bacterium
TAGCCGTTTGCTAAGAGCGCCTGTAAATCGCGCGCGAGCGTGGCCGGGTTGCAGGAGACGTAGAGCACACGCTGCGCGCCGCTTTCAGCGATCGCCGAAAGCGCGGCCTCGACGCAGCCCTTGCGCGGGGGATCGAGCAGCAGCGCGTCGATTCGCTGTCCCTTGGAGACGAGGCGGGGGAGCACCTCCTCGACGTCGCCGCAGAGAAACGTGGCGTTGATTACACCGTTTTCAAGGGCGTTTTGTTTGGCGTCTTCAACGGCGGCGGCAACCTGTTCGATGCCCACAACCGCGGCGGCGCGGTCTGCAAGCAGCAGCGAGATCGTGCCCACGCCGCAGTAGGCGTCGACGACGGTTTCGCGCGTTTGCGGGTTGAGCAGCGAGAGGGCGGTTTCGTAGAGCTTTTGCGTTTGCGTGCGGTTGACCTGCAAAAACGACTCCGGCCCGACGCAAAAACGCTTGCCGCAGACGGTTTCTTTCAGGGTCGGCTTGCCGGCAAGCAGCATAAAACGCTCGCCGAAGATCACGTTCGTATCCTTGGGGTTTTCGTTGTGGTAAACGCTCTCGCAGCCGGACAGGCAGGCCAGCAGTTCGTCCTTGTGCGGCAACGCGCCGCGGGTGACGACGATCGCCATGGTCTCGTCCTCCGAGGTGACGCGCACCACAACGTGCCGAAGCTGCCCGCGCCCGGTCGCCTCGTCGTAGACCGATATGCGGCAGTCGTTGGCCCAGGCGCACACGCGCCGCGCCGCGTCCACGACGCGCTCATCCTGAATCGGACAGTCGTCGAGCGCAACAAGCCGGTGGCTGCGCCCGGCGTAGAAGCCGAACACCGCCATGCCGCCATCGAAACCGAACGGGAAACTGCCCTTGTTGCGATAGCGCGTGGGGTCGGCCATGCCGAGCACCTCGTTGACTTGCGGCTGCTCGAACCCGCCGAGGCGGACGAGCGCGTCTGTCACCCAGCGCCGCTTTTGGGCAAGCTGCGCCGCGTAATCGAGGTGCCAAAGGTCGCAGCCGCCGCAACGCGAAAAGGCCCGGCAGCCGGGCTGCACGCGCTCGGACGAGGCGGTAAGCAGCTCCGTGGTCTTGGCGACGGCATAGGACGGCGTGACCTTGATGACGTGCGCGCGCACGGTTTCGCCCGCGAGCGCGCCGACGACGAACACGGCGTAGCCTTCGACGCGCGCGACGCCCTGGCCTTCGCTCGTAAGGGATTCGATCGACAAGGTCAGCTCATCATTCTTCGAAACGGGGGGACGGCGCAGGGTTCCCATATTGTTTTCCTTTCATATCCGGCTGTTCGGCCGCGGCGTATAGGCTTTTTTCGGCCCGCGGCGACGGCGGGGAAAGCCGCAGTTGCCTGACGTAATTACAGCGTTCTGGCAGGGATGGCGGCGCGCTTGCGCAAGGGCCAAACGGGCGCGGCTTATGGCGCGCGCTAGCGAACCACGACGCGCTCGCGGCCGTAGCGCGTCTCCGCGGCCGCGACGAACGTATCGGTGGGGTCGACAAAGCACGCTTCCGGCACGCCCTTGCCGATGCGCTTGGCCGCGTCGAAGAGCACCACGGGCGTCTTGCCGGGATACTGCTTTAAAAAGGCGCAGGCGGAGCGCATGGAGTCGTCGGTAAGCATGTCGAATTTGATGTAGACGCTGCGGCCGGATTGTTCAAGCGGGCTCATATCCTCGACCAGCAGCGAGTTCGCGCGGTCCTCGCGGATGTTGAGGCGGCCGCGCACCGATACGGGCGTATCCTCAAGAAACAGCGCGCCGTTGGCTTGCAATGTGGAGGGGAAGAGCACCACTTCGACGCTGCCCGTCACACCCTCGAGCACGGCGTAACCCATCATGCCATTGCCGGAGCG
>CAYMSL010000210.1:0-1834 GCA_964393095.1 uncultured Oscillospiraceae bacterium
GGCAGAAGCAGCGGCTCTGCATCGCCCGTGCGCTGCTCAAGCGCCCCCGCATCCTCATCTTCGACGATTCGCTCTCCGCCGTGGACATGAGCACCGAAGCGCTGATACGCGAGCGCCTCGCCGCGGAACTGACCGATACCACGAAGATCATCATCACCCAGCGCCTCGTCTCCCTTGCGCACGCAGACCTCATCCTCGTGCTCAACGACGGCGCGATCGAGGCGGCGGGCACGCACGAGGAGCTGCTGAACACGAACCGCATGTACCGCGACCTCCACGACTTCCAGCAGAAGGGGGCGATCGCGTAATGGCACGGCAGCTCATGCACGAAAAACCGAAAAACCTCAAAAAGACCCTGTGCCTGCTCTGGGGATACATGCGGCGCCGCGGCATACTGCTTGCCGCCGTTGCGGCGCTTGCCGTTCTCAGCGCGCTCGCCAACGTATACGGCACCTACCTGCTCAAGCCCGTCATCAACGACTATATCCTTCCGGGCGACCTCGGCGGGCTGATCCGCACGCTCTGCCGGATGGGTCTGATGTACCTCGTCGGCGTGGGCGCGACCTACGGCTACACGCAGCTGATGGTGCGCTGCGCCCAGCGCATTGCAAAAGACATGCGCCGCGATTTGTTTGCCAAGGTGCAAACCCTGCCGCTAAGCTGCTTCGACGCGACGACCCACGGCGAGCTTATGAGCCGTTTTACGAACGACATCGATACCGTATCCGAAGCGCTCAACAACAGCTTCGCGACCCTGATCCAGTCGCTCGTTTTATTCCTCGGTACGCTCACGGTGCTCGCGCTTATGAATTGGACGCTCTCGCTGATCCTTTTTGTGTCGCTGAGCGGCATATTCCTCTTTATGCGCTTTGCCACAAAGCGCAGTCACCGCTTCTTCAGGCGGCAGCAGCAGAGCCTTGGCGCGCTCAACGGCTTTCTCGAGGAAAGCGTGCAGGGCCTCAAGGTCATCAAGGTTTTCAACCACGAAAAAAAGAACCTTTCGGACTTCTCGATCCACAACGCGGCGCTGCGGGCGGCTGCCACCTCCGCCGTGATGTTCGGCGGCTTTATCATACCCGGCGTCGTGAGCCTTTCGTACCTCAACTACACGCTCACCGCCTGCCTCGGCGCGTTTTTCGCGATCGCGGGCGGCATCGACCTCGGCACGCTGGCCTCGTATCTTGTCTACGTGCGCCAGACCGCCATGCCGCTCAACCAGATATCGCAGCAGTTCAACTTCATCCTCGCCGCCCTCTCGGGCGCGGAGCGGATCTTTGGCCTTATGGAGCAGCCCGCCGAAATCGACGAGGGTACGATCACGCTCGTCAACGTCCGCGAAAACGGAAGCGGCGCGCTCGTCGAATGCCCGGAGCGCACGGGCCGCTGGGCCTGGAAACGGCCCCTGCCTGACGGCGGCGCGGCGCTGATTCTGCTGCGCGGCGACGTGCGCTTTGATCACGTGGTGTTCGGCTACAAGAAGGACGCGCCCGTGCTCGACGGCGTCAGCCTCTACGCCAAGCCCGGCCAGAAGGTCGCCCTCGTCGGCTCCACGGGCGCGGGCAAGACCACGATCGCAAACCTCATCAACCGCTTCTACGATGTCGACGGCGGCGCCATCACCTACGACGGCATCGACGTGCGCGAGATCAAAAAGGACGACCTGCGCCGCTCGGTCGCCGTGGTGCTGCAGGAAACGCACCTCTTCACCGGCTCGATCGAAGACAACATCCGCTACGGCAACCTTCAAGCCACGCGCGAGGAGGTCATGGCCGCGGCGAAACTCGCCAACGCGCATTTCTTCATCAGCCGCCTGCCGCAAGGCTACGACACCGTG
>CAYMSL010000211.1:0-1808 GCA_964393095.1 uncultured Oscillospiraceae bacterium
GTTTATGTGCTGGAAGTGCGCAAGGATAACAAGGGGCCGCAGGTGCTCGTATCCCGTACGCATCCCGGTCTTGTCAAGCGCCTGTTTGAGCTGGAGGTGCCGGAGATTCAGAGCGGCGTTGTGCAAATTAAATCCATTGCGCGCGAAGCCGGCTTCCGCACGAAGGTTGCCGTGCATTCTACCGATATGCAGGTTGACGCGGTCGGCGCATGCGTGGGACAGCGCGGCGCGCGCGTTGAGCGCATCGTAAGCGAGCTGCACAACGAAAAAATCGATATTATCGAGTGGGATTCCGATTCGGCGGTATATATCGCCAAAGCGCTGAGTCCCGCCAAGGTGCTCATGGTCTACATCAACGAAGAAGAAAAGGCGGCCAAGGTCATCGTGCCGGACAATCAGCTCTCCCTCGCCATCGGCAAAGAGGGGCAGAACGCGCGCCTTGCCGCAAAGCTGACCGGCTGGAAGATCGACATCAAGAGCCAAACCCAGGCCGAGCAGGTCATGGAGTCGATCTACGACGACGAAACGTATCCCGCCGAAAGCGAGGAGTAGCTTTTGCCGAAGAAGATCCCGATGCGCATGTGCGTGTCCTGCCGCGAGATGCGGCCGAAAAAGGAAATGAAGCGCGTCGTGCGCACGCCCGAGGGCAGCGTGGCCATCGACCGCACGGGCCGCGCGAACGGGCGCGGCGCGTATCTGTGCGGCAGCGCGGCGTGTCTCGAGAAGGCGATAAAGTCCCGCGCGCTCGAACGGGTACTCGAGGCCAAGATCGAGTCCGAGACGTATGAAGTCCTGAGGAGGGAATGCGCCGATGGCGGCGGATCAAAGGCTGACTAACGCGATTGGCCTTGCGATGAAGGCGGGACGGCTGCGCTCGGGTGCGTTCGCGGTTGAAGGGCTTGTGCGCGCGGGCCAGGCGAAGCTGGCGCTCTGCGACAAGACGGCGTCCGACAACACCAGGGGGCAGCTTGGCGCACTCTGCGCGGCGCACAACGTGGAACTGCTGCTTGTTTCCGAACTGGGAAGATGGATCGGAAAACCCGGACACATGGTGGCCGCGGTAACCGATGGAAATTTCGCTATGATGATCAAAAGCGCGTCGGCGGCCCATTCCGCCGGCTGCGGCGAACGCGGGGGTAACGACTGAATGGCACAAACGAATCTTTTAAAATCGACAAGCGAACTGCAGACGGATGTCAAGCGCCTGCTCGAGCGGCTTACGCTCACGCAGAGCGCGGCGGGCGAGCTGCTCGTTGCGGTCCGCCAGTCCGAAGGAGAGCTCATCGAACGGGAGGAAGCCGTGCGCCGGGAACGCGAGGAGCGTGAACGCATGGAGCGGCTCCACGAGATGCTCGTCTCCGACAAGGACGTCGCCGTTCACGTCGGAGGCATTGACGAGGAGACTGCACCGACCGCGGAGGCCGGGCCAACACCGGCGGCCGAGCCCAAAGCTGCGGAGCCTGCCGAAGCGGCCGAGCCGGAGAAGCCGGAGCCGCAGAAGACGGAGCCGCAGAAGGCCGATCCGATTGCGGAAGCGCCCGTGCCCGAGGCCCCGAAGAAACCGCAGGGCGGCTACGAGGCGCGCGTGATCGCGCCGGAAGACGATCGCCGCCGCCCCCCGCAGCAGCGGGATTCCTACGCGCCGCGCACAGGCGGCCAGCAGGGCGGCTACGCCCCGCGTACGGGCGGCCAACAGGGCGGCTACGCGCCGCGCACAGATGGCCAGCAGGGCGGCTATGCCCCGCGTACGGGCGGCCAGCAGGGCGGCTACGCCCCGCGTACGGGCGGACAACAGGGCGGCTACGCGC
>CAYMSL010000212.1:0-1807 GCA_964393095.1 uncultured Oscillospiraceae bacterium
TGTGCGCGAAGCCGTGCCCGTGCTGAGCGAATAGTTGCTGCTCGGCACGCTCGCGCTAAGCGTGTTCGTCAACCACAGCAAGTTTTATAATCCGTTTGTGTGAAAACGGTTTTCAAGCGGCGGGATATTGAAAAAAGGAGATTCCTATGAAACCCATACTGGTCTTTCAAACCGACTTTACGTATAAGGAAGGCGCAATCAGCTCCATGTACGGCGTGGTCAAGAGCGTCGATCGCGAGCTTGAGATCTGCGACGGCACGCACGAACTGCCGCAGTACGATACCTGGAGCGCGAGCTACCGCCTCAATCAGAGCCTGCGCTTCTGGCCGGAGGGTACGATATACGTCTCCGTGGTCGACCCGGGCGTGGGCACGGCCCGCCGCGCGTGCGTCGCGAAGGTCGGCGGCGGCTACTATGTGGTCACGCCCGACAACGGCGCGCTCACGCACGTAATGCGCGAGATGGGCGTGCTCGAGGTGCGGCAGATCGACGAGAGCGTCAACCGCCTGCGCGGCAAGGACACCGAGGGCGTGGCCATCTTCCACGGGCGCGATCTCTTCGGCTACACGGCGGCGCGCCTTGCAAGCGGCATCATCGACTTTGAAGGCGTGGGCCCGGCGTATCCGGTGGAGGAGATCGTGCGGCATGAGATGCATGAACCCGCCGCAAGCGCCGGCAGGGTCGAGGGCATCTTCGAAATCGACGATCCGAACTTCGGCAACCTTTGGACGAACATCCCCACGCGGCTGTTCTTTGAAAGCGGCTTTGCCTATGGGGATACGGTGCGCGTGGAAATTTTCCACGGCGGCGAAACGGTGTTCGATCAAAGCGTGCTGTTTCATCAGAGCTTCGGCTTTGCCGGACAGGGTGAACCCATCGTCTACAACAACGAGCTTATGAAGCTCGCCCTCGCGGTAAGCCGCGGCAGCATGAAAACGCAATACGCACTTTCGTTCGGCGCGGACTGGCGCGTGGCGTTTACAAGGGCGTAGCGGCCGCGCGGCAAGGGGCGCACTTGACAAGGCGCGCGCCGTGTGGCTAATATAAAGCAGGTGAAACCAACAAATGGGAGGGACTGTCAGATGAAGAAAATGTTCAAGGTAACGACAAAGACCATCGTCGCCACCGGCCTCGGCGCGGCGCTGTTTGCGCTGCTGTTTATGTATGTAAAGGTGCCGACCGGCATCCCCGAGACGTCCATCCAGACGGCCTACGGCCTCGGCGCGTTCTTCGCGGCGCTGTTTGGGCCCATCGCGGGCGGCCTCATCGCGTTCATCGGCCACGCGGTTTCAGACGCGCTGCAGTACGGCCCGCCGTGGTGGAGCTGGGTCATCGCAAGCGGCGTGTCCATGTTCGTTACCGGTCTTGTCTACACGAAGATCCGGGCCGACGAGGGCGAATTCGGCTGGAAGGACGTGCTGCGCTTCAACATCTACCAGATTCTTGGGAACATCATTGCCTGGATCGTCGTAGCGCCGTTGCTCGACATCCTCATCTACGCCGAGCCGGTGAACCTCGTCTTTACGCAGGGCGCGGTGGCCTGCCTCTGGAACGCCATCGCCTCGGGCGTGATCGGCACGCTGCTGCTCTTTGCCTACAGCAAGGTCCGCCCGAAGAAGGGCAGTCTGGCTAAGGAAGAGGAATAGCGCGCGACCTCCGGCATTTCAGCGCCGGAGAACAAACGCCATAGAACGCAGCGACCGCCGCGAGGGAGCAATCCGCGCGGCGGTCGTTTTTGTCCCGCGGCGCTTGAAGCGGCGCGAAAAGCGCGGGAGAACGGAGCGAATGCTACTCTTTCACCGTATCA
>CAYMSL010000213.1:0-1759 GCA_964393095.1 uncultured Oscillospiraceae bacterium
GATTGCGCCAAATGCGGCCGACGTCGACGGGGCGCGCGCCGTGGAATCCCTGCGGCAGATGATCCGCTGCAAGACCGTGTCGTATTATGACGCAACCAAGATCGACGAGGGCGAGTTCGAAAAATTCCGCGCCCTGCTTGCCGAGCGGTTCCCCAACGTACACCGCGCCTGCACGCTCGAGCGCATTGGCAAGAGCGGCCTGCTCTACCGGCTCTCCGGCCGCGCAAGCGACAAGCCCGGCGTACTCATGGCGCATTACGACGTCGTGCCGGTCGTTGAATCCGGCTGGGAAAAGCCGGCCTTCGAGGGTATCATCGAGGACGGCGTGCTCTGGGGTCGCGGCACGCTCGACACCAAGGCGACGCTCAACGGCGTGATGGAAGCCGCCGAGTATCTGCTCGAAAACGGCTTCGTGCCAGAAAACGACCTTTACTTCGCATTTGCGGGCGACGAGGAGATCGCAGGTCGAGATCGTGCGCACGCTTCAGGCGCGCGGAATCGTCCCGGCCATCGTCGTCGATGAGGGCGGCGCGGTCGTGGAGAACGTATTCCCGGGCGTCAGCGATCCCTGTGCGCTCATCGGCATCGCGGAGAAGGGCATGATGAACGCCTCGCTGCGCATCGACGGAGCGGGCGGACACGCCAGCGCGCCGCCGCCGCATACGAGCGTCGGGCTTCTTGCGCAGGCCGTGACAAAAATCGAAAGCCATCCCTTCCCCGTCGCGCTCACCAAGCCCGTTGCGGAGATGTTCGATACCCTCGGCCGCCGCTCCACGTTCGTCTACCGGCTGATCTTTGCCAATCTATGGTGCTTTTTGCCCGTGCTCGACGCCCTCTGCAAAAAATCCGGCGGCGAACTCAACGCCATGATGCGCACGACCTGCGCCTTTACGCAGATGGAGGGCAGTCTGGCGACCAACGTGCTCCCGCCGCGCGCAAGTGTCGGCGCAAACCTGCGCATCATCGGCGGCGAAACGCCCGAAACGGCGCTCGCCTACCTCAAGCGCGTCGCCGGCAGCGACAAAATCGCCTTTTCCGACGAATACAGCATGAAGCCAAGCAAATTCTCCAATACCGAGGGTTACGGCTGGGAGAAGCTCAAGGCCGCCGTCAAGCAGACTTGGCCGGAGGCGCTCGTCTCGCCGTACCTGATGGTCGCCTGCTCGGATTCGCGCCATTACTGCGCCATCTCCGACAATGTCTATCGCTTCTCCGCGATGGCGCTCTCCAAGCAGGAGCGCGGCTATATCCACGGCCACAACGAGCGTATCCCCGTGGACAAGATCGTCAAAACCGTGCAGTTCTATGTCCGCTTGATTGCAAGCCTGTAATCGCGCTTACGCGCCGCTTTTCTGTGTACAACGCAACAAAAAACGAGGGGCCGTCCGTTTTGTGGACAGCCCCTCGCGCTTTCCTTTTTCGAATTGGCTCCGAAGCAATCAACCGATTGCGATCCGTTTGCCCTCGGGCGCCTTTTTTTCCTGCTTGGGCAGCGTCAGTTGCAGCACGCCGTCGTCATACTTGGCGCTGATGTGCTCGACGTCGATGCCGTTGATGTCGAAACGGCGCGTGTAGGTGCCATAGGTGCGCTCGCGGTGGACATACTTCTTTTTGTTCTCCTCTTTTTCCTCCTCGCGGCTGGCACGGATGACCATCTGGTCGCCCTCGACGTCTACGCTGATATCGTCGCGCGAAAAGCCCGGCAGCTCAGCACTCAGCAGATAGTGGTCGCCCTCGTCGGTGATATCCGTGCTGAACC
>CAYMSL010000214.1:0-1742 GCA_964393095.1 uncultured Oscillospiraceae bacterium
TACATAGTTTCTGTCAAAAAGACAGCCTGTGATGCTGATGTCGGACACGGTCAAATTGTAATCGTTATCCGTACACTCGACGGTGACGCCCATGTCCGAATTGTCGTGCAGATAACAGTTCGTGATGTTCGCAGGACGAATTACGTTGATGCCGTCGCCGCCCCATGTCGGTTCGCCGTCCGCGCTGTACCACAGGGTATTGCCGCCGCAATAGGAGCCAGTGCAGTTCTGCACGGTATACGCTTTTGTTTCGCCGCCACCCATAAGGCCGCAGTCGGCGGCGCAGCGAATATTTAGGTTGTTCAAAAGCACGCCGCCCGCCATTTCGACAAGCGCGGAGCCTTCGCCCTGCTCGCGCGATACCGCGCCGATCTCAATGCTTTCAAACACTTCGCCGGGATTGCCCTCGTCACAGCGGAGATACAGCTTGCCGCTTGTGCCGCGGCGATCCGTGTGCAGGATGAGATCGTCCGTATTGTCGGTGAAGTCGTTGTAGTCCTCCGCGCCCGATCGTCCGAGCAGACTATCCGCCGGAGAGAAAAACTTGTAGTTTTCGTCAAGCCCAGAAAGCACATCAAAGGGTGTGCCGTCCTCGTTCGTGAAGCCGCCTTCTCTCCAGTAAGGCCGCGCCTTACTGCCGCATTGCTCGCCACCGTTGAAAACGATAGGGCAGCAGTCCGGCATATCCTCGTAATACTGCCACACCTTGCCGCCGTCCGGCGTTTCGCCGTACAGCGTCCACTTTTCCGCGCCGTTTTCGGCGCTGCCCGCGTAGTTATCCGCCGAGCCGGTGATTATTGGCATCGCGCCCGTTCCATACGCGGAATAGGTCACGTCCTCCCGGCAGTCTAGATATCCACGGAACACGCTGCCGCGCTCGAACAATACGCCATCGCCCGCGCGCAAGGCTACACTTGAGACCTTTTTAAGGGTTGCCCACGCCGTTTCAGGGGTCAACCCATCGTTTTCGTCATTACCGCCGTTTGAAACATAGTAGGTCGTGCCGCTGATGGGAACCTCCGTCACATCGTTTAGAATGGCGGTGCGCAACGCCTCCGCCTCGTCCAGCACGGCTTGCGCCGCCGCTGTGGGCGCTGCCTCGGCAAGCAGACGTTCCGTGACCGTCTGCGCCACGCCCTCATCCGATTCGTACAGACGTATCGCCATCAGCGCGCCGTCCCGGAGCGTCAGCGGCGCGTCCAGCCGGAAATCGCCGTCCACCGCATCGATGATCTGCAATCCTGAAGTCAAAGAAACGCGGTACGTATAAAGGCCATAGGCGGGGCCGACATAGTTGGAGGAATCGCACCAATCGAGCGTAACAGGACAGGGGGAATCCCACGGGAAAACCGGGTAATCCCAGCTGCAAGCCATTCCATAATCGTAATTGCCGATCTCATCCATCCAGCTTGGGCCGACATACAGCACCCCGGCACGATCATCCGGCATGTTCTGCTCGTCCAGGCCAAGCGTCTCTGCCGCGAACGCGATGGCGATCATCGCCCCGTCCCGCTTCATCTCGGTATTGGGTGCGGCTTTCGTCATTTGCTCCCACGCGGGGTAGGCGCTCTCGTCGTGCAGCTTTATCATACGCCCCAGCATATCGCAGTACTGCACCCATGTGACGGCTGTGCTGTCCGGGTCGGCGACGGTCAGTTCATCCGGCAGTAAGCCGTACCAAACCGCCCGCTCGTATTCGTCGGCGGGCATTTTCGTTGGCGTGTCTGCCACAGGCTCAACCT
>CAYMSL010000215.1:0-1742 GCA_964393095.1 uncultured Oscillospiraceae bacterium
CGTCAACCGCGAGGGCAAGAACATCTACCCCGAAGAGGTGGAAAACGCGATCGCGCGCGACCCCCTCATCGCCGACGTGATCGTGATCGGCTACACGGTCGGCGGCATACCCGGCGAGCGCGTCGGCGCGATCCTCACGCCCGACCTGGAGGCCGTCACCGCCGCCTGCGGCGGCGTCGAGCCGCCGTGGGACAAGGTCGAGCACCTGGTCCGCGAACGCGTCCGCGCCCAGTGCGACTGCCTGACCGACTACAAGCACCCGCGCAAACTCGTCGTCCAGCGCGAACCCCTCGAGCGCACCTCGATCCAGAAGGTCCGCCGCTGCGCGTATCAGGGCAAACTCGACGAGTAAGCCCGGCGCCGACAGGCCATCATAAAACCGTCCGCGTCTCTTCCCTGCGGTTGAAGAGGTCTGCGTGTTTATGTATGATACCCCAATCTTATGCAGCAGGAATTCCAGTTTGTTCATGAGGATACCCCCGTCTACACCTGTAAAGGCGTGTTTTCGAAGAGTTATCTAGCCAAACTGGTCAAACCCCAGACGGAGGACGATGCGTGCCGCCGGTTTGTCGGCGAATTGCTGGAAAGCAACCGGGCTGGCCTGATCAAAGGCGGAGAGTCTTACACGCGGACACACTTCATCGACAAAATCCTCTCCTGCCTGGGGTGGGAGTTCATGACCGAGAACGCGCTCCGCGGCTTTACCGGAGCGTGCAAAAAACCCGATTATAGCCTATACCCCAATCGCGAAGCATTGGATGCGGCGGCCGCCGCACCCTTGGACACCGACGCCGTGCGCCTCGCCCTGACCGTGCTGGAGGCGAAGCGCTTCAACCATCCGCTCGACGCCGTTTCGAAGCGTGAAACGCCTTACCTCTTTCCCTGCCAGCAAATTCAGGAGTACCTTCGCCTCGCCCGCGATGAGCGCGGCCAACGTTTCTTCGATTGGGCCATTCTCACCAACGGCAACGAGTGGCGGCTCTACACCGAACGCTCGTCGGCTGACGCCTATTTTTCCTTTACGCTGGTTAATCCCGACGGCACGCTCTGTTCCCCCGACGATTTTAGCCTGTTCCTCAAACTGTTCAGCCCCGACGCTTTTGTGCGGCGCCCGGATGGCATATGCGCGCTGGACGATATCCAGACGGAATCCGCCCGTGTTCAGACCGAACTCGAATCCAACCTCAAGCGCCGCGTCTTCGATGTCCTGGAGGAACTGTCCACCGCTTTCGCCGACCAACCCGAAAACGCGATCGCCCAAGAAGATTACCCCGCCGTCTATGACGCCTCTCTGATCTTCCTTTACCGCCTGCTTTTTGTGCTTTACGCCGAAAGCCGCGGTCTTCTGCCCGTGCGGGCTTCCGGGTTCAGCCACAACAAGCATTATATCGAAAAACTCTCGCTCGCGAGGCTGACGGACGCTTTGCGCAATCCCGAGGCCTTCGCCGAAAATGCCTTCACCGACCTTTACGAGCGCCTGCTGCAGCTCTTCGAGTTGATCGACGGAAAAAACCCATCCCGCAACGAGGCCTGCGGCGTCACCCGCTACAACGGCGGCCTGTTCCGCAGCCACGCCGACATCGACCGATGGCGCGTCGGCGACGCTCGCCTCGCCGCCGTGCTCAAGCAACTGATCTTCGCGCAGCCGCCCGCGCGCTCCGGCGACCGGCAACTGCGCATCCTGACCGACGAGACGATCGACTACGCGAGCCTGCACGTGCGCCAGCTCGGCGACATCTACG
>CAYMSL010000216.1:0-1680 GCA_964393095.1 uncultured Oscillospiraceae bacterium
CCGCCTTGCGCGCCGTGCGCATGGGCCGCGAGCGCGTAAGCCAGAGCGACCTCGAGGAGAGCGTGGAGGTCGTCATCGCCGGCTATGCGCGCAAAAACGCCGTGATCTCCCCACGCGAAAAGCGCATCGTCGCCTACCACGAGATCGGCCACGCGCTCGTCGCCGCGCACATCGAATCCGCCGCCCCCGTGCACAAGATCACGATCGTGCCGCGCACCTCGGGCGCGCTCGGCTACACGATGCAGGTCGACGAAAGCGAGCGCTTCCTCATGAGCCGGGACGAGGCGCTGGGCAAGATCGCCACGCTCACCGGCGGCCGCTCCGCCGAGGAGGTCGCGTTCGGCACGGTCACGACGGGCGCTTCCAACGACATCGAGCAGGCCACGCGCATCGCGCGCGCGATGGTTACGCGCTACGGCATGAGCGACGCGTTCGGCATGGTCGCGCTCGAGTGCAATGCAAACCCGTACCTCGGCGGCGACGCCGCGCCCAACTGCTCCTCGGAGACCGCGGCGCGCATCGACGCGGAGGTCGTCGCCATCGTCGAGCAGGCGCATCAGAAGGCGCTCGGCATCCTGCGTGAAAACGAGGCCGCCCTCCACCGCCTCGCAACCCACCTGCTCGAAAAGGAGACCATCGGCGGCGAGGAGTTTCTGGCGCTGCTCAAGGCGCCGGCGCTTTCCGCAGCGTCCCCGGAGGGCGCGGCCGCCGAAGGCGCCGGACAGGATGCGTCCGCAAGCGCATCCGCCTAGGCGCGTTTGATCGCGTCTTGCTTGCGGGAGAGCGTGGGTTGAATTTTAACGAAGTATTGCAACATCAAGCAAAAATTCGCCGTCGCTCTCCCCGCGGGGAACGTGGATTGAAATTGCATATTGCTTGCGTGCTTCTGCGTAGCGACAATGAGTCGCTCCCCCCGAGGGGAGCGTGGATTGAAATCTGAGATCCGGTAACGGAACATGCTGCTGTCGCGTCGTTCCCCACGCGGGGAGTGTGGATTGAAATTTCAGAACAACAATGCGGACACCATTAGCGCGAGTCGCTCTCTCCCGCGAGGGGTGTGATCAACAACCCGCGATCGGGCGGAATGCCCGCTGCGAACGCCGATCCTCACGTTCGGGCGCCGGAGACGATCCGGCGTCCGTTTTTTTGCGCGGCGCGCCCGCGTGAAACGGCCGTTCGGCCCGATTTCGGCATAAGAATGTGAACATATTGTAGCGCTATGCGCGCGGCGCTTGAAAACGCGGCGCGATTGTATTATTCTGGGTTAGCACTCGATCTTTACGAGTGCTAACACGTTGCAGCATGCATTCGGAGGCACACATGGCAAAGAAGGCATTCAAGGCGGAGTCCAAGCGTATTCTCGACCTGATGATCGACTCGATCTACACGCACAAGGAGATCTTTCTGCGCGAGCTCATCAGTAACGCAAGCGACGCCATTGACAAGCTCTATTTCCTCTCCCTCACCGACGAGAAGGTCGGCAAATCCCGCGACGACTTCGAGATACGCATCTCGCTCGACAAGGCCGCGCGCACGCTCTCGATCGCGGACAACGGCGTGGGCATGACGAAGGACGAGCTCGAAGACAACCTCGGCACGATCGCAAAAAGCGGCACGCTCGCCTTTAAAAAGGAGCACGATACGGGCGACGCGGTGGACATCATCGGTCAGTTCGGCGTC
>CAYMSL010000217.1:0-341 GCA_964393095.1 uncultured Oscillospiraceae bacterium
CGGCTGCATGATGCAGCAGGAAGAGCTTGCAAGGCGGCTCTACCGGCGCTTTCCCTATGTCGACGTCGTGTTCGGCACGAACCTGCTCTCGAGGCTGCCGTCGTTTATCGATCAGGCGGCCGAGGGGAAGCGCGTATTCGCCCTTGAGGAGAATCGCGTCGTGATCGAGGACGACCTGCCAAGCGCGCGCACGGGCGGGGTCAACGCGTTTGTTAACATCAACTACGGTTGCGATAACTTCTGCACCTACTGCATCGTGCCGTACGTGCGCGGCCGGGAGCGCTCGCGCGAGCCGGAGTCGATCATCAAAGAAGCGACTGAGCTTGTCGCGCGGGGATATA
>CAYMSL010000217.1:351-1679 GCA_964393095.1 uncultured Oscillospiraceae bacterium
GCGAAATTACGCTGCTCGGGCAAAATGTCAACTCCTACGGGCACGATCTCGCAACGGTCGATTTCTCCGGCCTGCTCTGCCGTGTCTCCGCAATCGAGGGGCTCCGGCGCATTCGGTTTATGACCTCGCACCCGAAGGATCTCGACGGACGGCTCGTCGAGACAATCGCCGCGCTTCCCAACGTATGCCGCCATGTGCACCTGCCGCTGCAATCCGGCTCGAACCGCGTGCTCGGGCAGATGAATCGCCGCTACACGCGCGAGGGATATCTTGCGATCGTCGAGCGGCTTCGCGCGGCGATGAACGACGTTGAACTGACCACGGACATCATCGTAGGCTTCCCCGGCGAGGCGGAGGAGGACTTTGCCGATACGCTCGATCTTGTCGAGCGCGTTGGGTTTGCATCCGCGTTTACCTTCCGGTATTCGCCGCGTACGGGTACGCGCGCGGCGTCTATGCCGGGGCAAATACCCGACGAGGTTAAGCGCGAGCGTCTGAAGCAGCTCAATATGCTGCAGGAACGCAAATCCTACGAAAACAACGCATCCTATGTCGGAAAGCGCGGGATCGTTCACGTCGAGGCGTGCGATACGCGGCATGCCCCGGAGTGCTGCGGGAAGTTTTCGAACTTTAAAATGGTCTATTTCCCGGGAAAACCGGAATTGGTCGGCAGTTACCTGCCCGTACGCGTAAAGAGCATACGGAAAAACTCCCTTATAGGGGTCATGGAGGAAGAAGAAATTGATTGAACTGGCAAGAGAACTGGGCCTTGCGCTTGCAAACTCCGCAGAGTTTTTACGCATGCAGCAGGCGCAGAACGCCATAAAGGATAACGAACCCATCAGCGACTTGCTCGCGGAGCTCAGCGCCAAGCGCGAACGGCTTATCAAGGCGCTCTCGGAGGAGCCCTGCGACAACCTCGAGGCCGTGCAGCTTACCGACGACATCGAGCGGCTTGAAGGCCAACTCCAGGAGAGCCCGCTCGTTCTTGAACTGCTTGCGGCCCAAACCGCCTTCTCGGGCGTGCTGCGCGCGGCAAACGACGAGATCAACGCCTGCATTGGCGGCGAGACGAGCGAGGGCTGCGGCGGCCAATGCGAAAGCTGCAGCGGCTGCCAACACTGACGCGCGGAGGAACGGATGGCGGGGACGATGACGCCGATGATGCGGCAATATCTCGAGCTCAAGGAGAAATATAGCGACTGTCTGCTTTTCTTTCGGCTTGGCGACTTCTACGAGATGTTCTTTGAGGACGCCAAGACCGCCTCGCGCGAGCTCGACCTTGTGCTCACGGTCCGCGACTGCGGCCTGAGCGAGCGTTCGCCGAT
>CAYMSL010000218.1:0-1631 GCA_964393095.1 uncultured Oscillospiraceae bacterium
CGCCTTCCTTTGCGCGGAAGGGGCTTTGCCGGCCAACGTCACCGCCGTGATGGACGCTCCCGCAAAAGGAAGGGTTCTGCCGCGCACGCTGTCGGAGGCTGAGGTCGTGCGGCTGATCCGGTCGGTCTCGGGCGACACCGCCTATGACCTGCGCGACCGCTGCATGCTCGAGCTCTTTTACGCCTGCGGCCTCCGCGTGTCGGAGGCGGTCGCGCTGCGCGTCGGAGACGTGCGTCTTGAAGAGGGACTTGTGCGCTGCACGGGCAAAGGGGACAAGCAGCGGCTGATTCCGCTCGGCGAGGCCGCGGCGTGTTGGGTCCGGCGCTATCTCGCCCAGGCGCGGCCGCGTTTCGCGCGCGGCGACACGGCCGAGTCGTGCCTCTTCCTGACGAGGCTCGGCGCGCCGTTCACGCGGCAGGGCGTCTTCGCCATGCTGGAGAAACGCGCGCGCGCCGCGCAGCTCGGCCGAGCCGTCTCGCCCCATGTTCTGCGGCATTGTTTCGCCAGCCACCTGCTGGCGCACGGCGCGAACATCCGCGCGATCCAGGAGATGCTGGGCCATGCGGACATCGCCACGACGCAGGTTTACACGCATGTGGACGAGGGGCGCGTGACGCGCACCCATGCGCAGTTTCATCCGCGCCATTAAGCCGCGGAACTGAAAAAAGCCGCAGCGGCGCGGGAAACGCAAGCCGGATGCGGGAAAAAATCTATGTGTTTTTTGTTTTTGGTGTTGCTTCTTAAGGAAAATCGACTATGTTGTGAAGTGTTGTGGGGTTAGTATCCCTGCAAAAAAGGAGTTAATTCATGGCTAAAAAGACAACGCCGAAGACGAAAAGCGAAATCATGGCCGCCCTCGCCGCGGCTGCTGACATCAGCAAGAAACAGGCTGGTACAGTTTATGAAACGCTGCTCAACATCGCCTATGCTGGCGCGAAAGATCCGAAGGGCATCATGCTTCCCGGCTTGGGCAAGCTGATCAAAGTCAAGCGTCCCGCCCGCATGGGCCGCAATCCCGCCACCGGCGCGGCGATCAAGATCCCGGCGAAGACGGTTGCCAAGTTCCGTCTGGCGAAAGCCGCCAAGGATGCCGTGCTCGGCAAGTAGTTGCTGTACCGGCCATCTCTTTGCGAGGGTGCCGCACACGCGTGCGGCACCCTCTTTTTTATTGCGCCTTTATCCGTCGGCCGGTTGTTTGCTATGATGGGCCCGTTTTCAGGTTCCCCCTGTTTCGCGCGGTCGTGAAGAAGGGGGCGGGCCTTGGGAAACAGATGAGGGACGATGATGCAGCGACTTGAAGAACGGGCGAGGACAGAGCTTCTGATATGTGACGGGGGCATGGGCACACAGCTTCACGCGCGGGGGCTTGCGCCCGGCGAGTGCCCCGAAAAATGGTGCCTCGACAAGCCCGGGCTCGTGCGGGCGGTTCACCAGGCTTACCGCGACGCGGGCAGCCTGATCGTCGAGACCAACACCTTCGGCGGCAACCGTTACAAGCTGTCGCATTACGGGCTGGCCGCCGAGGCGACGGAGATCAACCGCGCGGGAGCGGCGCTGGCGCGCGAGGTCGCGGGCGACACTCAGTACGTGATGGCCAGCATGGGGCCGACCGGCCTGTTCATGGAGCCCTA
>CAYMSL010000219.1:0-1599 GCA_964393095.1 uncultured Oscillospiraceae bacterium
GGCCCTGCGCCTCCTCGACGAGCTGTATAATCTTCGACAGCGCGGTATCCTCGCCGACCCTTGTGACCGTAAAGCGCAGCAGCCCCTCGCCGTTGATGCTGCCGCCGGTGACGGGGGAGCCGGACTGTTTTTCGACGGGGAGGCTCTCGCCGGTGAGCATGGACTCGTCCACGCTCGACGCGCCCTCCGCAACCATGCCGTCCACGGGAATTGCCGAGCCCGGCCGCACAAGCACGGTGTCACCGACCGCGACCTCGTCGAGCGCGACCTCGAGCTCCGCGCCGTCCTTGAGGATCGTCGCGGTCTTGGGCCTTAGGTTCATGAGTTTTTTGATCGCCTCGGAGGTCTTGCTCTTGCTGACCGCCTCGAGGTACTTGCCGAGCATGACGAGTGCGATCACCACGGCGGCGGACTCAAAGTACAGGTTCTGCGCAAAGCCGAAATCGCCGCGCGCGATCAGCACGGTCGCGTACACGCCGTACAAAAATGCGCTGCCCGTCCCGATGGCCACGAGCGTGTCCATGTTCGGCGCGCCCTTAAACAGCGTCTTAAATCCCACGCGAAAGAACCGCCCGCCCGCAGCGAGCACAGGCAGGGTCAGGGCAAGCTGCACGAGCGCGAACACGAGCGGGTAGCGATGCGGATTGAGGAAGTTCGGCAGCGGAACGCCGAGCGCGGGAAACATATGCGCCATGGCGATGTAGAGGATCGGCGCGGCGAATGCGATCGCGGTCACAAGTCGAAGCCGCATCCGGCGCAGCTTTTTTTCGCGCCGCTCGCGCTCGGGGTCGCGCGTGTCCGCGCCGGCGAGTTCGAGCGGCGTATAGCCCGCTTTCAAGATTACCGCGCGGATCTGCGCGAGCTTGACGAGCGCGGGGTCGTAGGTGAATGAAGCGCGGTTCGTCGCGAGGTTGACGGAAACGTCCGAAACGCCCGGCAGCCTTTTGATTGCGCGTTCGACCGCAGCCGAGCAGGAGGCGCAGATCATGCCCTCCACGCCGAGTTCCGTGCGCCTGCCTGCCGGCGGAGCAACGAGCCCGTAGCCCGCGTTTTCCACCGCCTTTTGGAGCGCGTCGAACGCAGCCTGCGTTTCGTCGTAGCGGACGGTCAGCTTTTCGGCCGCGAGGTTGACCTCGGCCGACTCCACGCCGGGTATCCTGGATACCGCGCGCTGCACATGCGCGGCGCAGGCCGAGCAGCTCATGCCGGTGACCGGATAAGTGGATTCCTTCATAATCGTATCTCCTTCCTGCGCATCGCCCTGCGAAACAATTGGGCTGCGCGGGCCATCATAGTTACGTTGCAGCGATTCAAATGCGCCTATGCAAAAACGTCGCAGCGCACAATCGACCGGCTTTTGCGGCGTGCCAAAAGCGCGCGGCAGGCTTACGGGGTGCCCAGCGAGTCCAGGCTGTCCACAACCAGTATACGCCCTTCCAGCATGCCCATCCAGCAGGTATAATTGATCAGGCCGGACTGATCGGGAGTAAACGAGATCACGTTGCCGCCGGGCTCCAGCGCCTGCTCGACGCCATAGGCGGGGAAGACCAGCGATTGATTGCAGCCGTTGATCGCGCTTTCGTCCGCCGAAATCGTGAA
>CAYMSL010000220.1:0-1549 GCA_964393095.1 uncultured Oscillospiraceae bacterium
AAGTCCATGAGCATCATGATGCCGTCGTTGTAGACGAGAAACGACACCGTGTACTTGATAAACTCCTTATACTGCTTGACGGAACGGAAGGTTTGCGCGAGCCGCTCAAACGCATAGACGAAGACGTTCTTGCCTTCCGGCTTCGGCTCCGCCGCGTGCTTTTCCTTGACCCAGAGGAAGGTCGGAATCGACGAGAGCAGGTAGAACGCGGCGGTGATCAAAAACGCGTAGGGGATCACCTGGTTGCCGATGAGCTGGATGGGCAGCAGCACGATCAGGAGCGCCACGATGCCGCCGATCATGCCGACGGCCCAGCCCTTGCCGGAGACGCAGCCGACCGACTCGGGGGTTGAAACGTCGCTCAGCAGCGCGTCGTAAAACACCTGCGCGGCGCGATAGCCGATCTCCGCGAGAATAAAGAAGAGCATGCCGATGAACACGTTGCCCTCGCGCACGAAGAACAGCAGCGCGGTAAAGACGACGGAGATTGCCGTAAAGAGAAAGAGGAACTTTTTTTTGGACTTGGTAAAGTCCGCGATCGCGCCGAATACGGGCGACATGATCGCCACGAGCACGGCCGCGATGCCGACCGAAATGCCCCACAGGCGGGTTCCCTCCGCGCCGCCGACCACGGCGTTTTTAAAGTAGGCGGAGTAGACCGCAAGCAGCACGACCGATGCGTAGGCCGAGTTGCCAAAGTCATAGAGATACCAGGCGTGGCGCGGTTTTTTGTTTAGTTTGTCGATTTGATGTTTCATATTTTCCTCCAATCCGCTGCAACGAACGATGTTCGTTTCGTTTGCTTGAATGCATGATGCGATCGCGTTTTGAAGGATCAGGGAAACGAGCCTTGCCTAGGCGAAAGCGCCACCGAGCGCGGCTTCGCCGGTACGCGGCCGGGCCAGGACGGCTGGATGCGGCTAAGCAGCAGGGCGACGGAAAGCCGATCCGCCCTGCGCGGCCGCCAGAGCGAAGGCAGCAATCGGGGCGCCTCAAAACAGTGCCGGCGCCGGCGGGGCGGCCGAACCCTGGCGGCCCGCCTTGCGGTGCGTCTTGCGGTGCGTCGTTCGATTCTCCGTTTTCGGCGTAGCGACTTCATCCCTCGTACCTCGTGTGCCCGGGCGCGTGTCCGGGCGGGGGATAGCGATGGCGCGCGCGATAAAACCGCGGCCCGGCGGCGTAAACCTTGCATCCTCTTTCAGAATACCCGCTCGGCGGCCTTTTCGTCAAGGCCGGATTCGCTGGCATACCCTATTTTACGCGCCGATTGGGCGGGATAATCCGCATCGAAGCGCCGGCGATAAGGCGTATAGATGCCGGCGGCACGTTTCGCTTGCCGGTCATGGCAAATCCGAAATCCGCATGAGGCGGCGGGCGATATGGCTTCCTTGAGAAATCGCGGCATCAGCTTACCAAAGCAGAGACCTTGGCAAAGAGCGGGCAAACAGATGCGCGCATACCCCCGTCGGGCGGCGCCGTCCGTGCTAGAACGCCGGATAGCGCCAGCAAAACAGCCAGCGGCGCAGGCGGGGCAGCCGCGCGGCGATCA
>CAYMSL010000221.1:0-1539 GCA_964393095.1 uncultured Oscillospiraceae bacterium
AAACGGCGAACTGCTCTTTGGCACGGTCGATACCTGGCTGATCTGGAACCTCACCGGCGAGCACGTAACGGATTATTCCAACGCCTCGCGAACGATGCTGTTCAATATTCACACGCTCGATTATGACGAGAAACTGCTGGAGCGTCTGAACATTCCGCGCTGTATGCTGCCAAAGGCGCTGCCGTCGAGCCATGTATATGGAACGGTGCTGCCGCACCTGATGGATCTGGAGGTGCTTGGCGGCGTTCCAGTCGCGGGCGCGGCGGGCGATCAGCAGGCGGCGCTGTTCGGGCAGGCCTGCTTCGAAAAAGGAGCGGCGAAGTGCACCTATGGAACGGGCGGATTTCTCATGATGAACACAGGCCGAACGCCGATTATGAGCAAGAACCGTCTTCTGACGACGATCGCCTGGGGCATCGACGACCGCGTGGAATACGCGCTGGAAGGCAGTATCTTCAACGCGGGCAGCTCGATCAAGTGGCTGAGGGACGATCTCGGCCTCATCTCCAGCGCACGGGAGATCGATACGTTGGCGGAATCCGTGCCGGATGCGGGCGGGGCATATTTCGTCTCCGCGTTTACCGGCCTCGGCGCGCCGCACTGGGACATGTATGCGCGCGGCGCGATGCTGGGACTTACCCGCGCGACGACGAAAGCGCATTTTGCGCGCGCGGTGCTGGAGGGAATCGCTTATCAGGTGCGCGATCTGGCCGAAACCATGGAGAAGGACGCCGGCGTGCCGCTCGCGGAACTCAAGGTGGACGGCGGCGCTTCCGTTTCGAATATTATGATGCAGATACAGGCGAACCTGCTGAATACGCGGGTCAATCGCCCGAGGTGCGTGGAGTCTACGGCGCTTGGAGCCGCCTGCCTCGCGGGACTGGCGGTCGGTGTGTTCAAGAGCACGAAGGATATCGCCGATCAGTGGGAGAGCGAGCGCGTTTTCACGCCGCAGATCGACGCGGCGGAACGCGAAAAACAGCTTGCCGGCTGGCGGCGCGCGCTGGAACGCGCTATGAACTGGGAGGAGAAATAACGCGGGTTACGGGCGGTTGCGCGCGTGCGACGCCGGTTTGATCGCACGCCGTAAGCCCTGTATTTTGCGGTCGGATATCCGCCGTTATACATCATCTGGGATGTTGACTTTTCCGCATAAACTCTATAGAATAAGTACTGCTACTGTGGAGTCGCATGGGTAACGCATGCCCGCTTCACGGTGGGTTTCGGTGCGGTTTTCTGATTCGCCGCAGATCGGTATCGCACGAAACATCCACGGCCGGGACGCGCCTCCGGCGGGATCCGATGCGGCAGATGCGCGGGTGTAGCTCAGTGGCAGAGCTCCAGCTTCCCAAGCTGGCTATGTGGGTTCGATTCCCATCACCCGCTCCAGCATCAAGATCAATGGTGCACAAAATACTTTGCCCGCTGCCGTTACAAATTTAGCATGCGGGTAACAACAGATTTTTTTAGGAGGATTGTTTGTAATGGCAAAGGCAAAATTCGAACGGACGAAACCGCACGTCAACATCGGCACGATCG
>CAYMSL010000222.1:0-1525 GCA_964393095.1 uncultured Oscillospiraceae bacterium
CCATAGGTGATGTCGCTGCGGTACGCCGCCTGCTTATCCTCGCGCTCCATGCCGTTGACGACGCAGCCTACGCTCATGCCGAGGAAGCGGTAGATCTTGCCCATCCATTGGGCGTCGCGCTTTACAAGGTAGTCGTTGACGGTTACGATATGCACGCCCTGGCCCGCGAGCGCGTTGAGGTAGGCGGGCAGGGTCGCCACGAGCGTCTTGCCCTCGCCGGTCTTCATCTCGGCGATGCGGCCCTGATGCAGCACCATGCCGCCCTCGAGCTGCACGTCGAAGTGGCGCATGTCGACCGTGCGCACCGCGGCCTCGCGCACGGTGGCGAACGCCTCGCACATCATCGCGTCGAGCGTCTCGCCCTGCTCCAATCGCTCGCGGAAACGCTGCGTCTGCGCGCGCAGTTCCGCGTCCGACATCGCCTGTACCCCGGGCTCGAGCGCGTTGATGCGCTCGATGTAGGGTTTGAGTTTTTTTAGCCGGCTTGCGCTCGTGTTGCCGAGCAGCGTATCCAAAAATCCCATTCGGATGCTCCTTTGATTGCGCTGTTACCCGGGCGGACGCGCTTATCGAAAAGGCATTCGCCCGCAAGATATCCTAGTTTTGCAGTATAGCACAGAAGCGGGGCTCTTCGCAACAAAAAGCCCCCGAATCCACGGGAGCTTCACAATGCCGAAATGTTTTGACACAAAGGCGCCGCGGGCGGGTTCTACGGCTTGCCTGCTAGGCCGAACGCCGTGCGTTTTCCTGCGCCGGGCAGACAAAGCGCGAGCAGAAGCAGCGGCGCACCAAGCTCGAGCGAGCGCGCCAGCGCCGGCAAAAGCAAATCAGCGGGTTTCAAATCCGGCGTGTTGATCACTCCGGCAAACACGGCGACGCCGACGCAAAGCCCCGCGGTGCAGAGAAGCGCGCGCGCGGCGGGCAGTGCACGGCGGTGGACGAAGAGGACGACAACCGTGAGCGCGGCGGCAAACGTATGCGCTGCGACGCCCAGCCAATCGTACCAGCAAGCCGCCTCGGGAAACATCATAATCCAGCCGGCTGTTGCGACGGCGGTACAGAGCGCCGACATCGCCGCAAAGACGGCGGCGGCGACCGGCGCCCATCGTGCGCGTCCGCGCCCGAGCCGGAGAAAGGCGCGGCAGCAATCTTCAGCCCTAACGCGCCGCGGCCATTGCGAACTGGGCGGAGAACAGGCCGCCGCCGGGATCCGCGAAACAAGAAGGGCCGTGCAAACCAGCGCGCAGGCCGCGAACAGATGCCTTAATACCAGCAGCACGAAATAAGGATAGGAGAACGTCATCGTGTTGCCCATCAGCCAGTCGAAGACGTAGCCAGCATAGAGGTTCAGCCCCGTCAAAACCACGATCACCGCAAGCAGCAACGCCTTGCCTGCGTAATGCAGCGCCGTATGACGCCCCTGGTCTGCGTTGAGACAGGCGGACGCGCACGCGTACGCCTCACACTCCGGAGCGGTCGCGCCGCGCGAATCGATGGCGGAAAGCAGCTCGCAGGCACGCACGTC
>CAYMSL010000223.1:0-1016 GCA_964393095.1 uncultured Oscillospiraceae bacterium
CGTATCATAGCTTTTTGCGCATCCTGCTGGAGAAGGGGTTTGTCACGGCCGAAAAGCGCGGCAAGAACAACCTG
This sequence comes from uncultured Oscillospiraceae bacterium, assembly GCA_964393095.1. GTDB lineage: Bacteria > Bacillota > Clostridia > Christensenellales > CAG-138 > UBA7703. The sequence goes on from CAYMSL010000223.1 coordinate 75, forward strand.
TATCACCCCGCCATTACGGAGAAGCAGGCGCTGTCGTTCGAGGCGGACAGCCTCGTTTCGCGCCGCAGCTACTACGGTTCGGTTTCGAGCCTGATGGTGCGCATGGCCGAGCAGGGCAAGCTTACGCAGCAGGAGAAGCGAGAGCTCGTGGCGCTTGCCGAGCAGCTTGCGCAGGAGAGCAAGGAATAGACGCACTTTTTGAGCGGGGGGAGTATGGAAACTGCGATATTGACCGGGCTATTGGAGATTGCCGCATACAGCGCGGCGCTGTTTGTTGGGGTGCTGCTGTTTCGAGCGCTATTCTATCGATGGCTGTCGCCTGCGCTGCGCTATGCGCTCTGGTTTCTGGTACTGCTGCGGCTCGTTGTGCCGGTGACGTTTGAAAGCGGCATTCACCTGATCACCTTGCGCGAGGAAGCGCGCGTCCAAGCCGCGCCCGTGCCGACCGTCGCAGCGCTTCCGCAGATGGCGACGGCGCTGCCAGACAGCGGCGCACCTCGGTTAGACGGCGGCGCACAGGCCGAAGGCCCCGTTGTACAGCCGGCGCAGCCGACGGAGCGGACGGTGTGGCGACCCAACTGGCGGCAGGCGCTGCTGCTGCTCTGGGCGGCGGGGGGTGTGGCGGTGCTGCTGACACATTTTGCGCTTGCCACAAGGCTGGAGCGGCGCATCCGACGGCTGGGACAAGCGCCCGGGCACGGGGTACAGCGGCTATGCGACGGCATCCGGGCGGATATCGGCATCCGCGCCCGCTTGAGCGTGGTGCTGCTTGACGACATCTCCAGCCCGGCGCTGACGGTTGCGCTTCGACCCAAGCTGCTGCTGCCGGATCTGCTGGCGCTCAACGCGCCGCGCGAGCAGCTTGGCTTTTCCCTGCTGCATGAGCTCATGCATTTTAAGCGCCGGGACTATCTCGTCTGCATTCTGATGACGCTGCTTTGC
>CAYMSL010000223.1:1026-1517 GCA_964393095.1 uncultured Oscillospiraceae bacterium
GGAGTCTGCGTGCGATGCGCAGGCCGTCGCGAATTTCTCCGCGGAGCAGAAGCTCCGCTATGCCGAACTCTTGCTTGAACTCGGACAGCGGGAATGAGCCGCTGCTCACCCACAAGGAGGATTCGTTTATGAAGCGATCTTTGGAGCACCTCAGCCTCTTGCGCGCGCCCGCGTGCCGCACCTCTACCGATCAACTCCTCTCCCTCGGCATGGCGCTGCATGCCGACCGACGCACGATGGAAAGCCGCGTACGCGGCATCTTTGCAAGGAGGCGCTCGGCGCGGTTTGCGCGCGTGCTCGCCGCCCTTCTCTGCCTTGTGCTGGGGCTTGGCTGCTTTACTACGGCCTGCATTCCCGCGCTTTCGGCTGCGCAGGAGGGCGATATCGCGATCATTGGCGGCGCGGACGGGCCGACGGAAATCTTTGTTGCAGAGGGGGAGGGGGAGGCTGAAGGCACCTCAGCAACCTCGCAGGCACCCGCACAGGCACCC